>NZ_JBIXJN010000027.1:0-81337 GCF_052871115.1 Rhizobium sp. LARHSG275
TCAGAAGCGAACCATCGATGACACCTGGCGCCACATCGGACACCTCGTCACAACCATCGAGCCCAGCGAATGCAGCAACTACTTCGACAATGCCGGATACGCTTCCGTCAAAACCTGAAACGCTCTAGAAATCGAAATGCGCCGTCACCGGCACGTGGTCGGAGGGACGATCCCAGCCGCGCGCCTCCTTCAGGATCTCGATCCGCTTCAGATGCGGCCCGAGATCCGACGACGACCAGATATGGTCGAGACGGCGGCCGCGATCGGCGACCTCCCAGTCCTTGGCGCGATAGCTCCACCACGTGTAGAGCTTCTCGTTTTCAGGCACATGCTGGCGCATGAGATCGAGCCAGGCGCCACGCTTCATCACCTCGAGCAGCCCCTCGGTTTCGACGGGCGTATGGCTGACGATCTTCAGAAGCTGCTTGTGCGACCAGACATCGTGCTCCAGCGGCGCGATGTTGAGGTCGCCGACGAGAATTGACGACGTATTGGCCTCGCCATTGGCTTTCAGCAGCTTCATCTCCTCGATGAAATCGAGCTTGTGGCCGAATTTCGGATTGATCGTGCGATCCGGCTCGTCGCCGCCGGCCGGGACATAGAAATTATGCAGCCGGACGCGACGATTGCCGTGCTCGAAGATCGCCGAGATGTGGCGCGCATCGCCGACGCCGCAATAATCCTGCCGGTGATCCTCGGTCAACGGAATGCGCGAGGCGATCGCCACGCCGTGATAGCCTTTCTGGCCATGGATGATGATGTGATTGTAGCCCATGGCCCTGAGCGGTGCCGCCGGAAACAGATCGTTCGTCACCTTGGTTTCCTGCAGGCAGAGGATATCGGGCCTGTGCTTGAGAACGAGCTGCTCGACGATCGGCATGCGCAGCCGCACCGAGTTGATGTTCCAGGTGGTGATCGAAAAGCCCATGCCGATGCCCTTTCACGCCCAACGCGTATCGCACAAACCGTGCAACGGTTTCCACGCGATGCGCTTTCATGAAAGGGCTTTAGAACAAAGGCGGACGCGAGGGAACCGGCCGCATGTCAAAGCGGCCGGCGATCAACCGAAAAGCTCTCAGTCGCGCGACTGCGGCGTGCCGGGAATGGCCTCATAGGGCACGCGGAAGACGCGATCGTCGAACTGCATGCCGGTTTTGACGTTGAAGATCATCACCGAAGTGTCCTTGCCCTGATTGTCGGTGATCGTCCACTGACGCAGGTCGTAGGTCTTCGGGTCGAACATCATGGTGATGGTCGAGTTTCCGAACACCGTATTGTTGCCGAGCGCGATCGTCGTCAGGTCGGACTCTTCCTTCACGCCCTTCACCATACCGGCCGAAAGGTCGATATGCTGCGCCAGGAGCAGGCTGAGCGGAGTCTTGGAGAGCGGATAGAGATCCCAGGTCTTGAGCTTCGTATTGCCGATGGCGACGTTCTTGCCGTCGGCGATCACTCGCATCGGCGACGGCTCGTCATAGTTGAAACGCAGCTTGCCGGGACGCTGGATATAGAACTTGCCGCCGGTCTGCTCGCCGCGCGGTCCGAACTGCACGAATTCACCCTGCATCGTCGTGACGCCGGAGAAATGATCGGCGATCGCCTGCGCCGTGCCGGAGGCGGGAGCTGCCGCCTGCGCATGAGCACCGAAGGGAATGGCGCTCGCCATCGCAGCAACGGCGAAGGCGCCGAGAAGGTCGCGGCGCGTTACCGTCAGGCCGGAGAGGAAGGTATCGGAGTGACTCATCTAAATCTCCTTTATGCGATCTGCATGCTGCCGAAAGGCGGCGTCTTCAAGGCGTTGCGATCGGCCTGCGAGAGGTAACGGCTTCGACGCTATCAGGTTTCCGCAAAAGCGGCCGTATTGGAAATATATGCCTCTTCTGTCAGCGGTCGAGGATGTCGCCTTCGGTGGGAACGAGGATCTCGCGTTTGCCGGCATGGTTGGCCGGTCCGATGATGCCCTCCTTCTCCATGCGTTCGACGAGCGAGGCGGCGCGGTTGTAGCCGATGCCGAGCCGGCGCTGGACGTAGGAGGTCGACGCCTTGCCGTCGCGCAGCACGATGGCGACCGCCTGGTCGTAGGGATCCTCCGATTCGGAAAGATTGGACGTGCCGGCCGGACCGCCGCCACCGCCGCCGTAATCGCCGTCTTCGTCGTCATCGGCGGTGATCGCGTCGAGATATTGCGGCGAGCCCTGGGTCTTCAGGTAGGAGACGATCTCTTCCACCTCGACGTCAGAGACGAACGGGCCGTGCACGCGCTGGATACGCCCGCCGCCCGCCATGTAGAGCATGTCGCCCATGCCGAGCAGCTGCTCGGCGCCCTGCTCGCCGAGAATGGTGCGGCTGTCGATCTTCGAGGTCACCTGGAAGGAGATGCGGGTCGGGAAGTTCGCCTTGATCGTGCCGGTGATGACGTCGACTGACGGACGCTGTGTCGCCATGATCACGTGGATGCCGGCCGCACGCGCCATCTGCGCCAGACGCTGGACGGCGCCTTCGATGTCCTTGCCGGCGACCATCATCAGGTCGGCCATCTCGTCGATGATCACGACGATATAGGGCATCGGCCGCAGATCGAATTCCTCGGTCTCGTACATCGCCTCGCCGGTGTGGCGGTCGAAGCCGGTCTGCACCGTGCGCGAGATCGCCTCGCCCTTCGACAGCGCCTGCTCGACGCGGGTGTTGAAGCCGTCGATATTGCGCACGCCGATCTTCGACATTTTCTTGTAGCGCTCTTCCATCTCGCGCACCGTCCATTTGAGCGCGACGACGGCCTTTTTCGGATCGGTGACGACAGGCGAAAGCAGATGCGGGATGCCGTCATAGACGGAGAGTTCGAGCATCTTCGGGTCGATCATGATCAGCCGGCACTGTTCCGGCGTCATGCGGTAGAGCAGAGACAGGATCATCGTGTTGATGGCGACCGACTTGCCGGAACCGGTGGTGCCGGCGACGAGCAGATGCGGCATCTTGGCAAGATCGGCGATCACGGCTTCGCCGCCGATCGTCTTGCCGAGCGCCATGGCGAGCTTCGCCTTGCTGCCCTCGAAATCCCGGGAGGCGATAAGTTCGCGCAGATAGACGGTCTCGCGCGTCTGGTTCGGCAATTCGATGCCGATCGCGTTGCGGCCGGGCACGACGGCGACGCGGGCGGCAATCGCGCTCATCGAGCGGGCGATATCGTCGGCAAGGCCGATGACGCGCGACGACTTGATGCCGGGCGCCGGCTCCAGTTCGTAGAGCGTGACGACGGGACCGGGACGGACATGGATGATCTCGCCCTTGACGCCGAAATCTTCGAGCACGCCTTCGAGCATGCGGGCGTTCTGTTCCAGCGCATCGGCCGAAAGCGTGGAATCGCGCACGACATTCTTCGGTTCGGCGAGCAGATGCATCGACGGAAGCTGGAAACCCTCGGGGCGGATGAACGAGCCCTGCGCCTCCCGCTCGATGCGGGCGCTGGGCTTCGGGCGTGCGACCACGGGGACGACGCGCGGTTCCGGCTTGCCGGCCGCCTTTGCCGGCGCTCGGATCATCCAGTCGTCGTCATCGTCGTCGGGCAGGATATCGGCCGGGCGCGGCGGCATGTCGTTATCGAAGGGCAGGTCGTCGTCATTGTCGTCGTCATCGATGGACAGCGACGGCGCGGAGACGATGCGCCGCGGCGAAGCCGTCCTTGGCCCCATTGATGGTTCCATCGACGGCTCCATGCGCTCGCCGCGGACGGTCGGCGCCTTGGCGCGAACGGGTTCGTTCAGCGTGCCGAACTCGTCATCGTTGAAATCATACGGTGATTCGTAATCGCCCTGGCGCCGCTTGCGCGGACCCATGCCGAAGAGCCGGCGCAGCCGGCCCTGGCTCATGTACCAGGCATGCGTCACAGCGCCGCTGAAAGCGACCCAGCGCGACTCGTCCTCCTCCTCGTCCTCGTCTCCGACGACGCGGGCCTTGCTTCTCGTATCGACGTAATCCTCCTCGATCTCCTCGTCGGCGTCGCTGCGGCCGACGAGGCCCGATGCAAAGAGCATCATCCAGGCGGTCGGCGCGGCAAAGATGCAGCCGACCACCATGGCGAAGGTGCCGGTGGGATAGGCGCCGACGAAGAGTGCGGGAAAACGCAGGATCATGTCGCCGACGACGCCGCCGATGCCGTTCGGAATCGGCCAGGTGAGCGGCGGCGGAAAACAGCCGATGACGGCGGAAGAGAGCACTGAACCGGCCAACCAGGCGCCGGCACGGGCCGGAATGCGGCTGAAGCGGCGGCCAGAAATCAGCGTCAGCGCCCAGGCGACGATCGGCAGCATTGAAACGACGCTGGCAAGGCCGAGGAATTGCATGACGATATCGGCAAAGGCGGCACCGCTGTAACCGAGAATATTCGTCGGCAGGTTGGCGGTGGCATAGGAATAGCTCGGATCCGCAACATTCCAAGTCGCCAGCGCCGCGACGCAGAACGCCAGCAGCAGAAAGATCGCAAAGCCGATGAGCGCCTGGATCTGCCGCAGCATGAATGCCGAGAAGGAGAACCGATCCGGACGGCCATCCATTGCCGGCGACGTGCTTCTTGCCATGTGTCTAACCCGTCCAATGCCTGAGGACACGCGAATCGCTGAAGCTTCGCCGTGCCAAAATGCGTCCGCTCTACCTAATCAGAGCCGGGTTAAAGCGATGTTAACCATGCATAGCCGGACGACAATTCCGGACAGGGAAATGAAAAAGGCCCGAACCTTGAAAGGTCCGGGCGAAATGCGGTCTATGGCAGCTTTTCCGGGTCTAACCCGGAAAAGCTCGAGATAGGCCGCGACGGGCCGTGAAGCGGCGCCCTTTTGCCGGGCGCCGCAAACCCTGTGATCAGGAAGAGTGGTAGGCGGCTTCGCCGTGGGTCGAAAGGTCGAGACCTTCGCGCTCGGCTTCGACGGTGACACGCAGGCCGATGACGACGTCGACGATCTTGTAGAGGATCGCCGAGCCGATACCCGACCACAGCAGCGTCGTCAGCACGCCCTTGGCCTGAGCCCAGACCTGGGTTGCCGTGCCGGCATAGGAGGCTGCGAAGTCTGCAGTCGAATAATCGACGATGCCTGCACCGCCGAGCGCCGGGTTGACGAGGATACCGGTGCCGAGAGCGCCGATGATGCCGCCGACGCAATGGACGCCGAAGACGTCGAGGCTGTCGTCGTAGTTGAACTTGTTCTTCACGACGTCGACGAAGAAGTAGCAGACCGGCGAGACGATCAGGCCGAGAACGATCGCGCCCATCGGGCCGGCAAAGCCTGCCGCCGGGGTAATGGCGACGAGACCGGCAACCGCGCCGGAAGCGCCACCCAGCATCGAAGCCTTGCCGCGGGTGAGGGTTTCGACGATGCACCAGGACACAGCGGCGGCAGCCGTTGCGACGAAGGTGTTGATAAAGGCAAGCGAGGCGTAGGCATTGGCTTCGAGGTTGGAGCCGGCATTGAAGCCGAACCAGCCGACCCAGAGCAGCGAGGCGCCGACCATGGTCAGCGTCATCGAATGCGGAGCCATGATTTCCTTCTTATAGCCCGTGCGCTTGCCGAGCATGATGGCGCCGACGAGGCCCGCAATACCGGCATTGATGTGAACGACCGTGCCACCGGCAAAGTCGATTGCGCCGTAGGAGAAGATCAGGCCGGCCGGCGAGGTGTAGGAGCTCGGACCGCCCCAGAACCAGACCATGTGGGCCATCGGGAAGTAGATGAAGGTGACCCAGAGGACGACGAAGAGCATGACGGCCGAGAACTTGATGCGCTCGGCGAACGCGCCGACGATCAGGCCGGGCGTGATGCAGGCGAAGGTCATCTGGAACACGATGAAGGTGTATTCCGGAATGGCGACGCCCTTCGAGAAGGTTTCAGCGAGCGACGACGTGTTGACGCCGGCGAGGAACGCCTTGGAGAAGCCGCCGACGAAGCTGTTCAGCGAGCCGCCGTCGGTGAAGGCGAGCGAATAGCCGTAGGTCACCCAGATCAGCGCCACGACGGCCGTGATCATGAAGACCTGCATCAGCACCGAGAGCATGTTCTTGGCGCGGACGAGACCGCCGTAGAAAAGCGCAAGGCCGGGGATGGTCATCAGAAGGACGAGCGCCGAGGAGACGAGCATCCAGGTATTGTCACCCTTGTCCATGGTGAAAGCAGGAGCAGCAGCGGCGGTGGCAGCTGGTGCAGCCTCCTGCGCGAAAGCAACGGCCGGCGCCAGAAGGGCAGCCGTTGCTGCGCAAAGACGCGCAGAGGTGGAAGAAAACTTCGAAATTGACATTGGAAAAAGCTCCTTGATCTGCCGTTCTTACAGCGCTTCTGAATCGGTTTCGCCCGTACGGATGCGCACGGCATGGTCGATCGAATAGACGAAGATCTTGCCGTCACCGATCTGACCGGTCTTGGCCGATGCCGCGATGGCCTCGACCGCCCTGTCGACGAGTTCCGATGCAACCGCGATTTCGATCTTGAGCTTCGGCAGGAAGCTGACTGCATATTCGGTGCCGCGATAGATTTCGGTGTGTCCCTTCTGGCGCCCGTAGCCCTTCACTTCGGTTACGGTCAGCCCCTGAATGCCGATCGCCGTAAGGGCTTCGCGGACCTCATCGAGCTTGAACGGCTTGATAATGGCCATCACAATTTTCATCTGGTTTCCCATCCTTCGTTATCCTCGGCGCGGAGCCGACTCTCCTTGCCGCTGACGTTCCCGAACAGCGACCGGCGAATACACATTCAAGGGACGTGCCAGATTCGAGGCAAGATGTAAGTTATTGAAAAGTAAAGGTTATAATAAAAAGTGCCAATAAACAGGCAAATGATCGGCCGATAAGCGCACAAATAACGCGCAAATTAAAAAAGTTGCACATTATTTATTCATTTGCCTTTTTCCGAATCAGACCTTCCTGCGTGACCGATGCGATCAGGCTACCCGAACGTGTAAATAGGCTACCCCGGGTTAATCCTCTGGCACCTGAAGCCGAGGGACTATCCTGCGTATAAAGCAGCCAGTCATCGAGTTTGCAGGGTCTGTGGAACCACATCGAGTGATCGAGGCTCGCCACCTGCAGGCTCTGGTCGAAGATGGACGTTCCGTGCGCATAGAGCGACGTATCGAGCAGCGTCATGTCCGAAAGATAGGCAAGCACCGCCGCCTGATAGAGCCGGTCGTCGGGAACCGGGCCGGTGGCGCGCACCCAGACGTCCTGTTTGGGATCGAGCTTCCTGTCGGAAAAATAATGCGTCAGCGAGACGGGGCGAATCTCGATCGGCCGCTCACGCTGCCAGTATTTTCGGATCGCCTCCGGCGCGTGGGCGAGATACTGTTCCTTGATCTGCTGCTCGCCGAGCAGCGCCTCCGGCATCTCGACTTCGGGCATCGCGATCTGGTGCTCGAAGCCCGGCTCCTCCACCTGGAAGGAGGCCGACAGCGCGAAGATCGCCTTGCCGTGCTGGATGGCGACGACACGCCTCGTATTGAAGCTCGATCCGTCGCGGATGCGCTCCGCCTGGTAGATGATCGGCACCGAGGGATCGCCGGGCCGCATGAAATAGGCATGCAGCGAATGGACGAAACGATCGCCCTCGATGGTGCGTTGCGCCGCCATCAGCGCCTGGCCGATCACCTGGCCGCCGAAGACCCGCTGCCAGCCGACCTTGGGGCTGCGGCCGCGGAAAATATCGACCTCGATCGGCTCGAGGTCGAGCGTCGAAAGCAGCGTCTCCATCGCCGAAGGCCCTGATGTCTCGCCCGTCATTTCTATGTCTCCCAGCGGTAGGAAGTGAAGTTGCGATGATCTATATAAAGCACATCTGAGGCATAAGGTACGGGAGCGGCGCGATGCTGGACATGCTGGTTGTGGGTGGGGGTTATGTCGGCCTTTCCGCCGCTGTCGCGGTCAAACAGGCCGCGCCGCATCTGAATGTCGCCGTCGTCGAGGCGGCTCCCGAGCATGTCTGGAAAAACGACACGCGCGCTTCCGCCGTCATCGCGGCGGCGGCAAAGATGCTCGAGGTCTTCGGCATCTGGAACGAGATCGAACCGGAAGCCCAGCCGATCACCAAAATGATCGTCACCGACTCCAAGACCTCCGATCCGGTGCGTCCGGTTTTTCTGACCTTCGACGGCGAAATCGCCGAAGGCCGGCCCTTCGCCCACATGATCCCGAATGTCGTGATGGTCGCAGCCCTGCGCGGTGCCTGCGACCGGCTCGGCATCGACATCCGCCACGGGCTCGGCGCCACGGAGCTGAAGACCCATGACACCCATGTCACCGTCACGCTTTCGGACGGCAGCGCGCTGGAAACCAAGCTATTGGTTGCCTGCGACGGCGTGCGCTCGACACTGCGCGATCTCGCCGGCATCAGGACCGTCACCTGGGACTACGGCCAGTCCGGCATCGTTGCAACCGTCGAACACGAGCGGTCGCATGACGGCTGCGCCGAGGAACATTTCCTGCCGGCCGGCCCCTTCGCCATTCTGCCGCTGAAGAACAACCGCTCCTCGCTCGTCTGGACGGAGCGCACGCCGGATGCCAACCGGCTGGTCGCTGCCGACGACCTGATCTTCGAGGAAGAGCTCGAACGCCGCTTCGGCCGCAAGCTTGGGAGCCTGAAAGTGATCGGCGACAAGCGCGCCTTCCCGCTCGGCCTGACGCTCGCCCGCTCCTTCGTCGCGCCGCGTTTCGCGCTGGCCGGCGACGCTGCCCATGGCATCCACCCGATTTCCGGTCAGGGCCTCAATCTCGGCTTCAAGGATGTGGCGGCACTGGCCGAAACCATCGTGGACGCCGATCGCCTCGGCCTCGATATCGGCTCGATCAACATTCTCGAGCGCTACCAGACCTGGCGGCGCTTCGACACCTTCCGCATGGGCGTGACGACCGACGTCTTGAACCGGCTCTTCTCCAACGACACAACGCCGATCCGCATCGCCCGCGACGTCGGCCTCGGCATCGTCGACCGGCTGCCGCGCCTTAAATCCTTCTTCATCGGCCAGGCGGCCGGAACGACGGCGAAGGACAATCCGCGGCTGCTTGCCGGAGAGACAATTTAACCTTTGTTTTTACGCAATACCCGGCAAAAGCGCCTCGCGCCTTGCCTGGGAAAACCGCTTCCGAGAATTGCTTTAGTCGTCGAGGCGGCGGGCCTCGGATACCAGCATGATCGGAATGCCGTCTCGGATTGGATAGGCAAGCCGTGCCTTTTCCGAGACGAGCTCATTCTGCTCGCGATCATAGGAAAGCCGGCCCTTGGAGAGCGGGCAGACCAGGAGATCGAGCAGCTTGGGATCGACGCGGCTGAGTTTTTCATCCATGGCTGAAGTCTACTGCAGAACCGTGTCGGAGTCACCGAAGACGCGCGCCAGCACGATTTCGGTAATGGCGATCAGCGTCTCGGCCCGCGTCTTCAGATCCGGCGCCTCCAGCAGCGCCTGTTTTTCCGCCGGCCCGAAGGGTGACATCATCGCCAGCGAATTGACGAGCGTCAGATTGCTCGCCCGCTCGACGCTCTCCCAGTCCGCCTCCAGCTTGTTGGCATCGAGATAGTCCCTGAAGGCGGTGAGAAGTGCAGCGCGATCAACCGCCTCCTCCTCGTTTTCGGCCGAGAGGTCGGCGATGAATGGGGCGATACGGAAGATACGGAAGGGATCGTTGGTCGATTTCTCTTCCAGCAGCCGGAAGCGGCAGACGCCGGTCAGCGATACGATACAGCGCCCGTCGCCAGTCTCCGCGAAGGAGGTGATGCGACCGAGGCAGCCGACAGCGGCAAGGTTGGGCTCGCCGCCCTTGTCCTCATGTTCGCCAAGCGCCGGCTGCACCATGCCGATCAGCCGGTTTCCGCTCAATGCTGCATCCAGCATCGCCAGATAGCGCGGCTCGAAAATGTTGAGGGGTAGCTGCCCGGCCGGCAGGAGGAGGGCGCCGGTCAGGGGGAAGACAGCGATCGCATCAGGCAGATCGCCCGGCTTCAGGTATCTGGCATTCCCGACTTGCATGAAACCGTCCCGCATTCTTGTAACGGGCATGCCCGTCTTGACGAGAATGTGGTGCCCTCGCCCGAAAACGCAAGGGCAGATGTTCGAAACTTAGCAGGATTCAGATTTTAGGCCGATCAGGCCTAAAATCATCCTGATCTAGGAGAACAGCATCGCCGAAAGCTTGCGGCGCGCTGCAACCGTCGCTGGATCCTTGAAGCCCCAGACCTCGAAGAACTGCAGCAGTTGGCGGCGGGCGCCATCATCGTCGAAGGCACGGTCCTTGCGCATGATCTGAAGCAGGTGGTCGGCCGCTTCGTCGCGCCGGCCCTCGACATTGCGGATCTTGGCGAGCTTGATCCGCGCCTCGTGGTCATCAGGATTGGCGGCCAGTTCACGTTCGAGCGCAACGGGATCACCGAGCTTGCGGGCCTCTTCGATCTGCTCGAGTTTCATCAGCACGGCCTGGATGCCGGTGTCTTTTGCCAGCTCTTCCGGCAATTCCGTCAGTATGTCGCGCGCCCGCTGATGCTGGTTGGCGGCGATCATGCATTCGGCCATTCCGGCAAGCGCCTTGGCATTCTCGGGATCGGCCTGCATGACGGCGCCGTAGAGCTGAGCGGCCTCGTCGATATTGCCGGCGGCAAGCAGCTCCGCCGCCTCCGCAAGCACGGCTTCGATTTCGGCCGCCTGGTCGGCGCCGGCCGGACCGGCGATCCGGTCGATGAACTGCTGGATCTGGCTTTCCGGCACCGCGCCCATGAAACCGTCGGCAGGACGGCCGTTGACGAAGGCGATGACGGCGGGGATCGATTGGATGCCGAGCTGACCGGCGATCGAGGGATGATCGTCGATGTTCATCTTGACCAGCCGGACACGGCCCTTGGCTTCGTTGACCACCTTTTCCAAGGCCGGAGTCAGTTGCTTGCACGGACCGCACCAGGGCGCCCAGAAATCGACCAGCACCGGCTGGCTGCGCGATGCCTCGATGACGTCCTTGGAAAAATTCGCGGTCGTCGTCTCCGTGATGTAGCTGCCGGCCGCAGCCGCGGGTTCCGGCGCAGCACCGAAGCTTGTGCTCGCCGTCATCTGATTTCCGAAGGAACCGCTATAGGGGTTGTCGCTGCCGCTCATAGGTATCTCCCGCCGCGCCGATCCTGCCGGCGTCTTTGCTAAAGCATGTCGCGCAAAACTGTGGTGCGGTTTTGCGATAAAGGCATACGCAAAACCAGAGACTAAAGCGTGGCAAGCGAATCTAAAAGATCACGCCGCGCTTTAGCGCTAAAATCGTATGTCAGGACGTCACTTTCAAGACAAGCGGCTTATGTCCGGTCGCTTCCATGAAACGGATGAGATCGCTGCTCGCAATCGATGTCGTCGCATCGTTGGACAGCGGATGGCAGTTGACGATCTCGTGCGCCATCAACTCGGCATCGAGCACGAAGGTGACATTCTCTGCGGTATCGTTGATCGCGCCGAAGGCCGTGACGGCCCCAGGGATGACGCCGAGATATTCCATCAGCTTTTCCGACCTGCCGAAGGAAACCCTCCCGGACCCGCCGATTAAATTGTGCACCTGTTTGAGGTCGACCTCAGCATTTTCCTCCACGGTCAGCAAAAAATACCTGTCCTTCTTGTCCTTGACGAACAGGTTTTTGGTGTGGCCGCCGGGGATTTCATCGCGCAGCGCCACCGATTCGGCGACAGTGAAGACCGGCGCATGGTCGACCGTCTTATGGGCGATGCCGAGGCCATCGAGAAAGGCAAACAATTCTTCTCTTGTCTTGGGGGCATTTTTGGACATGGGGCGATCCGTTGGGCGGAAGGGAAAAAAGCGAGGCGTCCTGATTAAGTGTGTCCACATCGTTTGGCAATCTTTGCGACCGACGCTTTGCCCCGCATTTGCGGCCTTTCCGCCGAGCGTCTGCGAACACCAGAATTTTTCTTCGCCTCTCCGTCATTTCCCTGTTGCATTTGAAAACCCGTTAGGCCATATAGCGCCGGTCGCCGCGAGGCGGCGCCCACGGTCCAACAACTACCCCGGACCGATGCGGATTGAGCGGGTGTAGCTCAGGGGTAGAGCACAACCTTGCCAAGGTTGGGGTCGAGGGTTCGAATCCCTTCGCCCGCTCCAGTTTCTCAAATTTCCAGCAAGGATAGAAACGCCCGGCGGGCCTCTGTGGGTCTAGTTTTTTCATGGAACCAAAGAGGTACCGGGAGCCTTTCAAGGCTGATGGCGCTCCATCAGCCAGAACCAGGCCCACACCTCTACCATCGTCAGCCTTTCCACAGCCAGTTCGGATCGATCGCGGGCGCCGGTGGAAATGGATTGAAAACTGTCGGATTGATGAAATTTGTGACCGGTATCGGCCGCTTGTTTTCGAAGATTTCGATCAATAGGCCATGCAACCGTCTTATTGTTTCTTGATCGCTTGCCCACCCGCTTGGAGAGTAGGCCAATTCTTCGATTTCTTTTTTGTCTTGTGAAAAGCCGGTAGCCCGCGCGATAGCGTAGACCAAATCAACGAAAGCATCGTCGTTCTTTCCAGAACGATTCGTCGGCCACGCCCGGAATCAGTTTTCTTGACAGAAGACGGATATAAGCTTTGTAGGCCGCCAGCACGGTCTCTTCTTCACTAAAGTACACTTGGATGAGATCCAACGACGAGACGTGTTCGGGATCAAGCTGAAATCGCCGTGTTTTCATGAGTGATGCGAAAATTTCTGCTTTCTGCCGCAATTTGAGTGCCTCGACCTCCTCTCGTCTCGTGATCTTCACCGCACGGATCGGACCAATGTAGACGGCGAAAGCGGTGACGCCTAAGATCAGAATATTGATCCAATCCTTCGCCTGAAATGCCCAAAAGTTTGAGTCCATCACGGCAGTTCCCGAACTTTTTGGAGCCGAACGTTAACGTTCCCCAGCGGCGTCCGAAGCTCTAGAAAGGGCTCTTTGTCAAATTTCATTGGAAAGACGAAAGGCACTTCATAGGTTAGCCCTTGCGCGGGTGCTGTGACGCCTTGCACCACGGTTACACCAGGTGGCACTTGAACCGAAACCGTACCTGTAAGCTTGCCTTCTTCGTCCTCGCCAAAAGCGCCATCGAAACTGACACCCGCCATGTCCGCGCCCGATATTTTACCGTCGGCTATTACAAACATTGCCAAGCCGTTAGCCGCACCGCCTGCGAAGTAGCCCGCGTAGAAACCAGTCATCGCCACACCTCCTCGGTTGCAAGGAGAAGGTCAAATTCTCTGAGTCGGAACAATTAGACGGAGAGCTTAATCACAATTATTACTTTTATTTCGAATCTCGAATTACATCTTCAAATTATGGTGTCGCCGCGAATGACTGATGCTCAAACATTCATCGCTCGTCACTTTGTGGCGATAAGCGTCAACTCTCGCATGAAGGATGATCAAGGCCCCGACCGTTTCTTCGCGGCTTCCGGGTTGCTGATACGCATCGGGGACATATTTGGCATTCTGACAGCGGGTCATGTGGTCGAATACCTCGATGAGGCCGTGAATCACCCAGACATCATCAGCCTTGGGTGCCAGTTGCTAGACACCTTCGGCGAAACGAAGCTAAGCGACCACGGGGTTCCTTATGATCTTAAGAGCTCGCCTCGCCTCCATTTTCACGACGACAAACTTGGGCTCGATTGTTTCTCGAGGAGCACCAAATCCGATTAATCGCGAAACACAATATTGTCCCGCTCACATACGAGGCTTCGCAGAACGAACCTGCCGACCTTGAGGTCTTTTTTCTGCTCGGTCTTCCTGTTGAGCTAACATCCGAAAGGGTATCGCCTTCGGGAAACGCCACTGTCGGAATGACGATGCTCAGGCTTAAGAAAGCCGAACCGGAAGAGCAGACCACGCTCTTTC
The DNA here is from genome assembly GCF_052871115.1 of Rhizobium sp. LARHSG275. Lineage (NCBI taxonomy): Bacteria > Pseudomonadati > Pseudomonadota > Alphaproteobacteria > Hyphomicrobiales > Rhizobiaceae > Rhizobium > Rhizobium sp. LARHSG275. The sequence continues at coordinate 13,867 of NZ_JBIXJN010000027.1, forward strand.
CGAGGTTTATCGCCACAATCGATAGCCGGACCCATCTACAGAGCCTAGAGGGCATGAGTGGTGGGCCGATTTTTGGTTTCAACACCGAGCGCCCTAACAAATTCAATCGTCATGGAAGAAATCGGAGCGCAAGATATTCGGGTGCCCGGTAGCGCACATATATGACATTCTCAACCATCTACACAATGAAGCCGCTAAAGAGCTTGCGCGGAACAGCTGATTTGACGCCTTGTGCTACGTGTCAGAGGTCATTTTGGCAGGTATCCGTAGATTGATATCCATTCTCGACGGGTAGCCTCTAAAGCGCATAGCCGCATCGACTTTCTGTTCGGCGAATTGTCGAGCGCTTCGCTGACTTCATCGGCAAGCCACGCCCCACCATAATCTATATAGCGCTTCGGAATCCCGAAATTGGTGGCGGTATTGAAATCATTGGATGTTTCCCCGCGGCGGCACCGCCCAAAACGCGACGAATTTCGGAATCCCGAAGTGGGGGAATTTCGGGATCCCGAAGTGGGATTTTTTCTCTATGGCGACGCGGCCAGTGCTGTCGGCAGCAATCGGCCCGCATCATCCGACGGAAAAAACCGAGTCGGTCGGAGGCTCACCGATTACGGCACCTTCCACCTCGACGCCGGCTTAGAAGATCAAGATTGTAATTTATTTTGGTTGATTGGTTCGTTTGTAAACTTATTGTCGAGGCAAAAGGACGCGTCTTCGGATCGGATCCCGCATGTTCAGTTTATCGCAGCACAAACTCCGTCGAGCGACACCGATCTGCACGCAGCGTGTCGATGCCGGCGCTCGGGCCGGAGTGCCAGCATCGCCGCCCATAACGTCCTGATTGCTCCCAACATCAACTGAGGTTCCCATGCGCATCGCCGTCGGTGGCATTCATACCGAGTGCAGTACATACAATCCCGTCCTGAACGAGGAGAAGGATTTTCGCGTGGTGCGCGGGGAGGCGCTGCTGGCAGCGCCCTATTTCGCCTTCCTCAGGGATTACGATGCCGAGTTCCTGCCGACGATCCATGCGCGCGCCATTGCCGGCGGCCCGGTTTCACGCGCCACCTACGAGGCCTTCAAGGGTGAATTCCTCGAGCGGCTGAAGCCGATGCTGCCGCTCGACGGTCTCTACCTCGCCATGCACGGCGCAGTGTATGTAGAGGGCATGGAGGATGCCGAAGGCGACTGGATCAGCGCGGCCCGTGCCCTGGTCGGCGAGGATTGCACGGTTTCGGCAAGCTACGACCTGCACGGCAATGTCACCCAGCGCATCATCGATGCGCTCGACATCTATTCCACCTATCGCACCGCGCCGCATATCGATGTCGAGGAGACGATGCGCCGCTCCGTCTCGATGCTGGTAAATAGCCTGAAAACCGGCAAGCGGCCGATCCTCCTCTGGGCGCCGATCCCGGTCGTGCTGCCCGGCGAGCGCACCAGCACCGTCGACGAGCCGGCAAAGAGCCTCTATGACATGCTGCCCGGGATCGATGCGCTTGATGGCGTTTGGGATGCATCGCTGATGGTCGGTTATGTCTGGGCCGACGAACCGCGCGCCACGGCCGCCGCGATCATGACCGGCACCGACCGCGCCGTGCTGGAACGCGAGGCCAAACGCCTCGCGCTGGCTTATTGGGATGCGCGCGAAGACTTCGTCTTCGGCTGCGAAACCGGCTCGCTCGAGGAATGCGTCGAAAGGGCGATCGCAAGCCCCACTGCCCCTGTGGTGCTTGCCGAATCCGGCGACAACCCCACAGGCGGCGGCGTCGGGGACCGGGCAGATGTACTGGCCGAGTTGATCGCCAGGGGTGCCACCGGCGTCGTCTTCGCCGGCATTGCCGACAAGGCGGCGACCGAGGCCTGTTATGCCGCAGGCATCGGCGCCGAGCTGGAGCTCAGCGTCGGCGCCTCGCTCGATGCGAAAGGCAGCAAGCCGGTTATCGCCCGCTTCACGGTCAAATTCCTGCATGAGACATCAGATCCCGCCGACCGCCAGGCGGTGGTTTCGGTCAGTGGCATCGATCTGGTGCTTTCCGCCAAGCGCCGGCCCTATCACAATATCGCCGATTTCACCCGGCTTGGCCTCGACCCGCACCAAGCGAAGATCATCGTCGTCAAATCGGGCTATCTCTCACCGGAACTGGCGCCGATTGCCAATCCGAACCTGATGGCGCTATCAACAGGTGTCGTCGACCAGTTCGTCGAACGCCTGCCGCGGCTGCGCAAGCTGCATCCGACCTACCCCTTCGACAAGGATTTTGCCTTCGAGCCGCAGGTCTTTCTTTCCGCACGCTCGACGCCGGCCTGAGTTCGACCGGTCGGCGCGCCACAAGCCGACGCTCGCCGATGCCTGGGCCATTGGCGGGCTGACTGCCGCCCGGCGACATACTGACGGGCTGATGCGCGCCGCAGCCACACCCCGCCTGATGCAGGCCTATGCGATCGGACGATAGCGCCCGAGGGCTTTGTCGGCCGCTCTTATAGAGCATCCGATGAAGCAAGTATTTCAGGAAATGAGCTGTGCCGGAGGGGTGCAGATCGCCCTTTTTGCTGCACCGCTTATATCACTTATCCCAGATATTATTTCACCCATAATTGTTAACGACCAATTCCACCCATTTGTGTTCTCTTATCCCTACGAATCAAAAAGGTTTGATTTGCTCGGGGACGCCCACCATGTTGAAGCATGGGGCGATGCAACAGTTGGGTAGGAGCCTATGCTGCAACGGATTGAAGACATTGATGCAGCGCTCGTCGACAGGCTGCAACATTCGGCGTTCAAGTACTTCCTGAAATATTCCAATCCCGAAAACGGCCTTGTGGCGGATACCTCGATCGGCGGGGTTCCGTGCAGCATCGCAGCCGTCGGCTTTGCGCTTTCCTCGTATCCTGTCGGTGTCGAGCGTTTATGGATCAGCCGCGAGGAAGCAGCCGAACGTACGGTCAATACGCTGCGGTTCTTCGCCGAGGCGCGCCAGGGCGAGGAACGCCACGCGACCGGGCACCGGGGCTTCTTCTACCATTTCCTGCACATGGATACCGGCCATCGCGCCTGGAACAGCGAGCTTTCGACCATCGATACGGCGTTGCTTGTCGCCGGCATCCTCACGGCCGCACAGTATTTCAATCGCGAAGACGACGACACGGAGACTGAAATCCGTCAACTCGCGACCTTCATCTACGAGCGCGTCGACTGGCGCTGGGCGCTGAACAAGGGCGACACGATTGCCATGGGTTGGAAACCCTCTTCCGGCTTCCTGCGTTGGCGCTATCACGGCTTCGACGAGGCGATCATCCTCTACACGCTGGCACTCGCCTCGCCGACGCACCCCATCCCGCAATCGAGCTACGACGTCTTTACGTCAAGCTATTCCTGGATGCTGCATGGCGAGCAGTCCTATCTCTATGCCGGGCCGCTCTTCATCCACCTTTTCTCGCATGCCTGGATCGATTTCCGCGCCATTCAGGACAAGCCGATGGCGGAGCGGAACTGGGATTATTTCCGCAACACGCAGGTGATGATCAACGTCCAGCGTGACTATGCCGAACGCAATCCCGGCCAGTTCGTCGGCTATAACAGGAATGTCTGGGGTTTCTCCGCCTGTGACGGCCCGCCGCCGACACGGCGCATGCGCGGCGGCCGCCAGCCGAAGGTTCTGGGTTATGCCGCCCGCGGCGCCCCGCTCGGCCCGGATGACGGCACGATCGCCCCCTGGGCAGCCCTTGCCTGCCTGCCTTACGACAAGCAGGCGGCTCTCGATGGCACCAAGGCGCTTCTGACCACCTATCCGAATCTGCTCTTGGAAGGCGGCTTCCCCGGTGGCTTCAACCCCACGGTCAAGACCAAGCGGCCGGAAGGCTGGGTCGACGACCGCACCGTCGGCATCGACCAGGGCCTTGTCGTCATGACCATCGAGAACGACCGTTCTGATTTCATCTGGAAACTGATGCGGCAATCGCCGGTTATCCGCCTCGGCCTCGAACGCGCCGGCTTTACCGGCGGCTGGCTCGAAGGCATCGAGCCAGAAGAAGTGGTGCGCAAGTTCGGCTGAGCAATCCGAGCAAAGGCGCGTCTAAAAAGACGCTCGGCGCCCTAACTCAGCTCTCGAAGACATGCGCCTTGCCGGCGATGTCGAGGCGAACGAGATCGCCTCGCGCCGGAAGGGCGACGCTCGAGGTCTTGATCAGGATCGGCGGCAGCGCAACGCCGTCGAGCGAAACGGCGACGGTGCAGACGGCGCCGCCGAATTCCACCTCGACGACACGTCCGCCGTATTTGCGATCGCCTTCATCGGCAACGACGCGAATCTGCTCGGGCCGCAGCATGATCTCTGCCTTGCCTTGACGGCTGCCCTCGACGGCGACATGGCCGAGGGCGCAGTCGGCAAGGCCATTTCGGATGATGGCGGGAAGCAGCACGGCGTCGCCGAGAAACAGCGCCGTCTCGCGATCGCGCGGATGCAGATACAATGATTGCGGCGACCCGGCCTGGATCAGCCGTCCTTCCCTGAGCACCGCCACCTGATCGGCAAAGGTCAGCGCCTCTTCCTGATCATGGGTGACGAGAATGGCGGTGATGCCGGCCGCCTGCAGCACGCGCGCAACCGCCTTGCGCATATTCTCGCGCAGGCCGGTATCGAGTGCCGAGAAAGGTTCGTCGAGCAGCATCAGCCGCGGTTTGCGGCCGAGCGCGCGGGCGAGCGCCACACGCTGTTGCTGGCCGCCGGAAAGCTGATGCGGGCGCCGCGCCAGCATGCCGCGGTCGAGCTCGACCATGTCGAGCAGCTCGAGCACGCGTTTTTCGCGATCGGCGGCACCTCGCTCGAAGCCGAAGCCGATATTCTCGGCAACGCTTAAGTGCGGAAACAGCGCACCGTCCTGCGAGACGATGCCGATGCCGCGCTTGTGCGCCGGTATTGTCGCCGGGCCGTCGGCAAGCACCTCGCCATCCAACGTCACCCTGCCGACATCCGGTTGTTCGAAGCCGGCAATGATGCGCAGCAGCGTCGTCTTGCCCGAACCGGACGGGCCGACGACGGCGGTGCGGCTGCCCGCCGAGACCTCGAGCGAAATATCTTTCAACGCCTGGACGGGGCCATAGCGCTTGCTGATGTTCTCGATCGTGAGCAGCGTCATTGGCCGGCAGTCCGTTTCGATTGGGTATAGAGCATCAGGGTGAGCGGCAGCGACAGCACGACCATCATGAAGGCATAGGGGGCGGCCGAGACATAGTCGATCTCGCTGGTCAGCGACCAGAATTTCGTCGCCAGCGTATCGACGCCGTTGGGCGACAGCATCAGTGTTGCCGTAAGTTCATTGGTGATGCCGAGTGCGGCCAGCGCGACGCTGGCGGCCGCTCCGGGTGCTGCAAGCCGCATGGTAATCTGCCGCACCGCCTGGCCGGGCGTGCGGCCGAGGCCCATCGCGGCGCGCTCCAGCTCCACCGGCGCCTGGGCGATGCTGGCGCGCAGCCCGACCATGGCGCGCGGCAGGAAAAGCATCACATAGGCGACGAGCAGCGTTGCGAAGGTCTGATAGAGCGGCAGCACGAGACGCACGGTGATCGTCACCAGCGCCAGCGCCACGACGACGCCCGGCAGCGAGCCGACATAATAATGGCAGGCTTCGAGCACACGCTGGAGGCGTCCGGGCGCACGCACTGAAAGCCAGGCCATCGGTGCTGCGGCAGTCGTCGCCAGCGCGCCGCCGATAGCGGCAAGTACAATCGTCTGCAGGAAGGCGTTGCCGACTTCGATGCGCCAGATATCGGTGCCACCGAGATAGAGCCAGCGGCCAAGCGTCACCAGCGGCACGCCGAGCGTTAGCGCCGCCAGGATGACGGGCAGCAACACGGCCGGCACCACGAACCAGCCCAGCCGGCGACGGTCCGCCGGGCGTGGCGAGCCGGTGCCGACGCGGGCATAACGTTCGTTGCCGCGCACCAGCAGCTCGAAGCCGAGCAGAAAAAGGCAGCAGGCGACGAGCACGCCGCCGAGCATGTTGGAGGCCGGGCTGTTGTAGGACGACTGGAACTGGTCGACGATCGCAGTCGCGAACGTGTCGAACCGGATCATGACGAACAGCCCGTACTCCGAAAGCAGATGCAGCGCGATCAGCAGCGAACCACCGCAGATGGCGAGCCTCAACTGCGGCAGCACGGCGCGGAAGAAGACGCGCCAGGGATTAAGGCCAAGCGAGGCCGCGGCATCCTCGATGGCCGGATCGAGACGGCGCAGTGCTGCGGCGACCGGCAGGTAAAGGAACGGATAATAGGCGATAACCGAGACGAAGACGCCACTCTGCAGGCCGCGCATGCCGGGAACGAGGCTGACCCAGGCATAGCTGTGCACGAAGGCAGGCACGGCGAGCGGAGCAATCGCCAGCCAGGCCCAGAGCCGCGCGAAAGGAATGTTCGTCCGTTCTGTCAGCCAGGCAAGCGTCACGGCAAGCGCGATCGACAGCGGAATGGTGATCGATTCGAGGAGAACCGTATTGACGAGAAGTTCGCCCACGCGTGGCCGGAAGATCAGAGCCTTCACCGTTTCAAAGCCGACATCGTAGGTGACCCAGCCGATGAAGCCGAGCGGCACGAGGCTGAAGATCGCAACGACGGTTGCAAGCAGGATCACCGAAGCGTGCGGCATGCGTCCGCGCGGCAAAACCATGCGCGTGGCCCTCGGCGCGACCGGCGCCTGGTTGCCGGATGCGAGCAATCTATTGTCCTGCAGCAAGGCCGATGCCTTTACACGCTGAAAAAGGAAGGCAACCGCCCTTGAAGGGCGATTGCCGGATTTCGTCATGCCCTAAGGTTTTCTTGAGCCAAATGCAATAGTTTTGGCCGGAAGACGCCTGCGGCAGAAAGGTTAGATCAAGCCGGCGGCCGTCATCAGTTCGACGACCTTCTTGCTGTCGAGGGTCGAAGCTTCGACTTTCGGGGCGTTGAGATCGGCAAGCGGGGTGAGCTTGTCATTGGAGGGCGCATCCTTGCCGATGGCATATTCATAGGAATCGCCATCCTTGAGGACTGCCTGGCCAGCCTTGCTGGTGAGGAACTTCAGGAAAGCCTGAGCTTCTTTCATGTGCTGCGTGGACTTGAGGATGCCGCCGCCCGAAACGCTGACGAAAGCGCCCGGATCCTGGTTCTTGAAGTAATGCAGGCCGACATTCTTGCTGTTCTCGCCTGTTTTGGCCTGATCGCCGAACCAATAATAGTGGTAGATGATCGCGCCTTCGACTTCGCCAGCGTTGACGGCCTTCATGGCGACGCTGTTGCCCTTGTAGGGCGTAGCGTTTTCCTTGAAAGCCTTCAGCCAGGCGGCTGTCGACTGCTCGCCCTTGAGCTGCAGCAGGGCGGCGACGATGGCCTGGAAGTCGGCACCGGCAGGGGACGCACCCCAGCGGCCCTTCCAGGCGGGATCTGCTAGGTCTAGCATCGACTTCGGCAGCTTGTCTTCGGTGAGCTTCGTCTTGTCATAAGCAAAAACCGTGGTGCGGGCGGCAATGCCCGTCCACATGCCGTCAGCCGGGCGATACTGATCCGGAACCTGATCCAGCGTTTCCTTTTCGATGGGGGCAAACAGGCCCGCGCCATCGACCAGCGTCATCGCCGGCGAATTCTCGGTCAGGAATACATCAGCCGGAGAGGCGTCGCTTTCCTGGATGATCTGGTTGGCGAATTGCATGTCGCCGCCCTGACGCATGGTGACCTTGATGCCGGTCTCCTTGGTGAAGGCGTCGATCCATTCGCGGCCGAGGCTTTCGTGCTGGGCATTGTAAACAACGAGACCTTCGTCCTGCGCATGGGCACTGCCGGCGAGCGCGGTGGCGGCGAAAAGAGAAGCGACAAGCGCAAGGGAAAAACGATTAAGAGCAATGTTCATGATGGCCTCCGTGGCAATGGCGCGCCCGAGCTCCCAAGGGCGATGAGAGGCGTATATTTTTCCTGACTGCCGATTTCAAGTTTGGCTTGGCCGGAAAAGCCATCACAATATCTTGACTGAATATTTCATATTACGAGGGAATAGATTTCGATTTGGCCACAAAGGCGACGCTCCCCGAGCGCCGCCTCTGTTTCAGTGGCTTATTCGACGTCGAACTTGACGCCTTGGGCCAGCGGCAGCGTCCGGCCATAGTTGATCGTGTTGGTGGAGCGGCGCATATAGGCTTTCCAGGCATCCGAGCCGGATTCGCGGCCGCCGCCGGTCTCCTTCTCGCCGCCGAAGGCGCCGCCGATCTCGGCACCCGATGGCCCAAGATTAACGTTGGCGATGCCGCAATCCGAGCCGCGGGCGGAGACGAAGGTTTCGGCTTCGCGCATGTCGTTGGTGAAGATCGACGACGACAGCCCCTGCGGCACGGCATTGTGCAATGCCAGCACCTCGTCGAAGTCGCTGTATTTCATCACATAAAGGATCGGCGCGAAGGTCTCGTGCTCGACCGGGCCGGTCTGATCCGGCATTTCGACAAGCGCCGGGCGAACGTAGAAGGCCTCAGCCGAGCCATTGTCGACGCGTTCGCCGCCGGTCACCGTGCCGCCGGCCGATTTCGCCTCGCCAAGCGCTGCCTGCATCTTCTCGAAAGCCTGGCCGTCGATCAGCGGTCCCACAAGCGTACCGCTTTCGAGCGGATTGCCGATGGTGACGGAGCCATAGGCCTTCTGCAGGCGCGGCACCAGCTGGTCGTAGACGCTGTCATGCACGAAGAGACGGCGCAGCGTCGTGCAGCGCTGGCCGGCCGTGCCCATGGCGGAGAAGGCGACGCCGCGCAGCGTCAGGTCGAGATCGGCCGACGGACAGACGATCGCCGCATTGTTGCCGCCGAGTTCGAGAATCGCTCGGGCAAAACGCTGAGACAGGCGCGGACCGACGGCGCGGCCCATAGCCGTCGAGCCGGTGGCGGAAACCAGCGGGACCTTCGGATGATCGACCAGCACTTCGCCGACCTCGCGGCCGCCGATGATCAGCGTCGACAGATTGGCCGGTGCGCTACCGCCCTCGGCGACGAAACGCTTCAGCGCCTTTTCGAACAGCGCCTGAACGGCAAGCGCCGTCAACGGCGTCTTTTCCGAGGGCTTCCAGACGGTGGAATTGCCGCAGACCATCGCAAGCGCCGCATTCCACGACCAGACCGCAACCGGGAAGTTGAAGGCGGAGATGATGCCGATCACGCCGAGCGGATGCCAGCTTTCCATCATCCGGTGCTCGGAGCGCTCCGTGGCGATCGTCAGGCCGTAGAGCTGACGGGAAAGGCCGACGGCGAAATCGCAGATGTCAATCATCTCCTGCACTTCGCCCAGACCTTCCGAAGTGATCTTGCCAACCTCGATCGAAACGAGACGGCCGAGCGCCGCCTTGGAGGCGCGCAGTTCCTCGCCCAGCAGGCGGACCAGTTCGCCGCGCTTCGGCGCCGGCACGGCACGCCATTCGAGGAACGCCTGGTGCGCCGCTTCGATCGCCGCCTTCGTCTCGGAAACGGAATGTTCCCTGAGTTTGCCGATTTCCTTGCCGGTGACCGGCGAGGTGACGGAAAGCGTGCCGCCGTGGTAGCGGCCGGCATCGACGCCGAGTTCGGCAAGCAGTTTGGCGGTTTCGGTGGCGAGATCGAGGACGGCGATGGTCATTGTCGTGTTTCCAATCTTATTATTCTCAGAAGCGTGCATCGGCGAAATGGGCGACCTGAGCGCCGGCTTCGTACCATATTTCCTTGAGTGTACGGAAGCTTGGCTCGGTGGGCGAAGTCAGCGGCAGCGGCAGATCGGCTTCCGGAAGCCGGCCGAGGATATGCTCCGCCAGCGTACGGCCGAAGACCGTACCGGGGGCAATGCCACGGCCATTGTAGCCCGAAAAGCCGACGACACCAGGTGCGAATTTGTGGAAGCGCGGCAGCGCATTGTCGGTCATGCCGATATGGCCATACCATTCACACTCGAATTCGACGTCGCCGATCACAGGGAAGAGCCGCTTCAATGCGCGTTTGGCCCAACCCTTGTGTACGGCCAGTCCGGTATTGCGCAGCGCCCCGACACTGCCGAAAACGAGACGGCCGGCCTGATCCATGCGGAAGGAGGAGAGGATTTCCTTGGTATCCCATGCGCCTTCCCGCCCGGGCAGGATCGACTGGCGCAGATTGTGGCCGAGCGGCACAGTGGCGAAATTGAAATAGGGCAGATGCACCTGTTCGCTGCGCACCTGCTCCCATGGACCGGTGCTGTAGGCATCCGTCGCGACGATGATCCACTCGGCGCTGACTTCGCCGCTTGATGTCTTCACGGTCCAGCGGCTGCCGTTACGCTCCGTTGCAACGACCGGGCTGGATGTATGAATGGTGACGCCTGATTTGACGGCGGCATGGGCAAGGCCGCGCGCATAGGCAAGCGGCTGCAGCGTTCCGGCGCGTTTGTCGAGCAGCGAACCGGTATAGGCATCGCTGCCGATGCGTTTGGCCGTTTCCGCCGCATCGAGCAGCGTCACGGCGGCGCCGCGGGCGGACCATTGCGCCGCCCGATCCTCGATCTCCTTCGGCCCGTCCGCGCCGACCGCGCAATGCAGCGTGCCGTTCCGTTCGAGTTCGCAGGCAATCTGATGTTTGTCGATCAGCTCCATGACCAGCTTCGGCGCATTGCCGAGCAGATCGAGCAGACGTTCGCCATGCACCGGGCCGAGCACGCCGGGCAGATCGTTCGGCATCACCCACATGCCGGCATTGATCAGTCCGACATTACGCCCCGCGCCGCCGAAGCCGATTTCCTTGGCCTCCAGCAGCACCACCTTCGACCCGGCTTCGGCGAGATGCAGGGCGGAAGAGAGGCCGGTGTAACCGCCGCCGACGATGACGACATCGGCCGATACCGTGCCTTCGAGAGGCGAGGTCGTCGGCGCTTCGGGCGCTGTCTTTTCCCAGAGGCCGTGGGAACGCGGATCATTCAGCATGGCTCAGTCCGATCAGAGCGAAATCGCGGATACTCTAATGTATAAAAGAAAGTGTTGAACCTGCCATTTCACGCAACGGTCTTCAACGGCAAGTCCGCAAGGCCGAGCGCCTCCAGCGCCGAATCCAGCGATGCCGCCTGGCGTTCGGCGTAGAGCGCCAGCTCGTCCTGGACGGTAGCGCCGAGTGCTGCCTCGAAGGCGTCGCGGTTCGAGCGAGCCGCATAGTTCTGCTGCTGGTCGGTACCGAGGTTCGACTGGAAGATGCCGGCCGCGCTGACGGGCAGGAAGTCTTCGTAGACGATCGGGGTGAAGGCAAGGTAACCTCCGGCGATCAGCGCCTCCGGATCGCTGGGCAGCCTGCTGCCGACCGCAGCGGCAATGCCCGCAGGCGTCGCGGAATAGCGGAAGAAGGCCAGATCCGCCCTGCGCAGCTCGTCCCAGCTGTCCGGCAGCGCCTTGAAACGCGCGGCGAGTTCGTGATCGTAGGCGCCGGCCTTGGCGCCGCCGGCGCCCACCTGCACCTCGCCGCGAACCGAGGCGAGCAGCTGGTCGTAGAGCGCCCGGCCCTTCGCCGTCAACGCCACGCCGCGCTGTTCGATCTCGCCGAAGCGGGCGGTATGCGTCCCTTGTATCGCATCGTCATCATCGGAAAAGGCGATCGTTTCCTCCAGCGCCTTGAAACTCGTCTGCCGCAGCAGGATATCGCAATGACGGCGCGGCGGCCCTTCGATGACAGCCTTCGGCGTGATGCCGCGTTCCGGCATGAGGGCCTGGACCGCATCGATATCGAGCGTGCGCGGCGTCAGATGGTTGATGTGCGGTCCCCTGAAGCTGACGACGTCGGCGATCAGCCGATGGGCATCATGCAGGCGCTTGTAGGTTTCGGCGCTGACCGTCGCTTCGCCATGCCAGCGGAAGGTTTCCAGCGCCTCGGCGACGAATTCCGTCGCTTCCGCCTCGCTCAGGCCGCCCATGTGCTCGTGGCGCTCGATCAGCGCGATGGCGCGCGGTGTGTAGATCCGCCGTTTGGCCAGGATGGCTTCGGCCTCGCCGCGCAACCCTTCGTCCTCGATTAGTTCCAGTCGCAGCAACGAGGTGAAGACGCGGAATGGATTGACATTGAGCGCGGCCTCGTCGATCGGCCGGAAGCTGGTGGAATGAACCGGCACGCCGGCGACCGAAAGATCGTAATAGCCGACCGGCTGCATGCCCATGACCGCAAACAGCCGGCGAATGGTGAAGAGCTCATCTGCCGTACCGAGCCGGATAGCGCCGTGACGCTCGACCTCGATACGCTCCAGCTCGCCGGCGCGGGCCAGGCGCGCGCGCAGGTCGGGATCCCTTTCGAGGCAGCTGGCATTCACATCCGCCACCAGTTCGATCAGCGTGCCGTATTGCGGCACCTCCGCCCGGTACATCTGCGACATCGCCTCGGTGAAAAGCGATCGGATGCGGTCTGGGGAAACGAAGCTTTGCGGCATTGGGAAACTCCGGATCATTCCGTTTTTGCAGGATGAACCTCTTTACACGCGCGACAAAGGCGCAAATATCGCTATTTCGGAAATAGCCCATTCTGAAACGGAATGACCATGCTGACGTCCAGACGCTTTCTGCCATCGATTTCGCATCTCGCCGCCTTCGAGGCGGTTGCCCGCACCGGCAGCGTGACGGCAGCGGCGCGCGAACTCGATCTGACGCAGAGCGCCGTCAGCCGCCAGGTAAGCGCGCTGGAGGAGCAGCTCGGCGTCGAGCTCTTCCTGCGCGAACGCCAGACCATGCGGCTGACGCTTGCCGGTGACGGATATGCCCGCGAGATTCGCGAGGCGCTGCGGCGCATATCGAGCGCTTCGCTCAACCTGCGCGCCAATCCCCATGGCGGCACGCTTAACCTCGCCATCCTACCGACCTTCGGCACGCGCTGGCTGGCGCCGCGCCTGGGGCGCTTTCTCGCCGCCAATGCCGGCGTGACCATCAATCTGGTGACCCGGCTTTCGCCCTTCGATTTCCGCCTCGATTCGATCGACGCCGCCATCCATTTCGGCCACCCGCACTGGCCAGGCGCCGAACTCGCGCTTCTGATGTCGGAGCGCACGGTGCCGGCCTGCAGTCCGGATTTTCTGAAGCGATACGCGATCTCAGAACCAGAAGATCTGCTCGCCGTTCCGCTTCTGCACCTGACGACGCGTCCTGACGCCTGGGAGCAATGGTTCGCCGGCAATGGCGTTTCCTTCGAAAACGTGCACGGCATGCTCTTCGACCAGTTCGCCACCGCCGCGCAGGCGGCAATCGCCGGCCTCGGCGTCGCCCTGCTGCCGACATTCCTGATGCAGGAGGAGATCAGGCGCGGCGATCTCGTCGCCGCTGTCGATCGTGAGATGGAAAGTCGCGAGCGCTATTATCTCGCCTTTCCACCCGAGCGCGCCGACTATGCGCCACTTGCCGCCTTTCGCGACTGGATCGTCGCGGAAGCGGCCGCCGACCCGGCTGCGTGACGAACGGCTTGCATCGGCATGGCGCTTTCGACCATTATATCAGCCAAACAACTTTGCAGGAAATCTCCATGAAGCCGATCTTCGTCCAGCTCCAATGCGCACCCGGCAAGACCTATGAGGTCGCCGACGCCATCTACCAGACCGAACTGGTCTCGGAGCTCTATTCCACAAGCGGCGACTACGATCTGCTGCTGAAGGTCTATATCGAGGAAGGCCAGGATATCGGCAAATTCATCAACGAGAACATCGCCAATATTCCCGGCATCGTCCGCTCGCTGACGACGCTGACCTTCAAGGCATTCTAGAGCAATTCCAGCAAAAGTGCGCAGCGGTTTTGCGTCCGGAATTGCGTGAAAACAAAAGAGATAGAGCGTTTCCGTGACTCGAGAAAAACGGAAACACTCTGAATTCCCGTCAGACACGGTTAACCCTTTTCGCGAAGATTGGCCCTCGCAAGCGGTCGCCTAAACCGCGCCTTAACGCCGGGCATGTCTGGTCGTTGCTATCACGGGCCCGCGTCAGCGCAGGCCGGCAGGTGCAGCGATAGGTGGAAAATGTCGATCGTCGAGGCAGATAGGGCGCGCGCGGTGCCGCAGGTGGAAACGGCTCCGCTGATCGTTCATGTCGTGCGCCAGTTCCTGCCCAACCGCGGCGGCCTGGAAGACGTGGTCGCCAATCTCGCCCGCCAGACAGTGCGCCGCGGTTATCGCGTGCGCGTCGTCACGCTGGATTCGCTCTTTACGACGCCAGAGGACAAGCTGCCGCTTCGCGAAGATATCGACGGTATCGAGGTGGTGCGCATCCCCTGGTCCGGCACCAGCCGCTATCCGCTGGCACCGCAGGTCTTCCGCCATCTCGCCGATGCCGATCTCGTGCATGTCCATGCCATCGATTTCTTCTTCGACGCACTTGCCTGGGGCCGGCTGCTGCACGGCAAGCCGATGATCGTCACCACTCATGGCGGCTTCTTCCACACGCGGAAATACGCGACGATCAAGAAGATCTGGTTCCAGACGCTGACCCGGGCTTCGGCGATGGCCTACCGCCGCGTCGTCTGCTGCAGCGCCTCCGACCTCAAGCAGTTTTCCGAGATCGTGCCTGACAGCCTCCTGATCGAAAACGGCGCCGATATCGGCAAGTTCGCCGACACCGCTTCGCGCCGGGCAAAGCGCCGCATCGTCACGATCGGCCGGTTCTCGGTGAACAAGCGGCTGGACCACCTGCTCGATGCGATAGCCATGCTGAAGACCCGTGACCCGGAATGGCATCTCGACATCATCGGCGCCGAATCCGACCTGAACCGGGCGGATGTCGAAGGGGCAATCGAAAGCCGTCTTCTTTCCGGCCGCGTCACCCTGCATGTGTCGCCCGAGAACGACACCATCCGGCGCGTCATCGCAGAAGCCTCGATTTTCGCTTCCGCCTCGGAATATGAAGGTTTCGGCCTGGTGGCGCTGGAGGCGATGAGCGCCGGCCTCCTGCCGGTGCTGAACGCCAACGATGCCTTTACGACGCTTGCTGCCCGGCATCCCGTTCTCATGCTTGTCGATTTCACCAATCCTGAGACCGCCGCCACGGCGTTCGAAACAGCGCATGAAACTCTTTCGCGCCAACCGGAGACCGTTCGAGCTGAGCTTCTCGACGCCGCCCGCAGCTATTCCTGGGATATCGTCGCCGGACGTTACATCGATCTCTACAGATCGCTTGATGTCGTCGTCGCGAAAAGCATCTGATCCTGTCTTCCTGCCGCATAAGCTACAGCGTTGCGCGTGTGTGAAAAGAGGCGCGGCACTGTAAAATCCCCGGTTACGCTCTCGCCAGACGGATGATCTCGTCGAGCACGAATTTGCGCGATTGCGGCGGCGTTAGATTATGGTCGGCATCCGGCAGCATCAGCAGCCGCACGTTCGGATAGCGGGAAAGCCTGGCGCCGCGCGGCCCGAAGTGGAAATAGACGTGGTCGAGCCCGACATCGCCCTCGCTGTAGATCAGCGTCAGCGGCACCTTGCGTTTGCCGAACAGCGCGAAGGAGTGCCGAACCTCGCGGGCGATGTGGCGCCGGTCGGGGAGCAGCTCGAGGAGCGGCGCAATCCACGGCGACAGCCGGCGACCGGCGGCGATGACGATGTTCTGCAATGCCGAGACGACATCCACCTGGCCGCGCAGCAGCCGCTTCAGCGTGTCGAGCCGCGCCAGGCGCTGGCTGTAATCATCGAGGCTGCGGGGAACGGAGACGACATGCTCCCTGCGCACCGGCATGTCAGGATCCCAGTAATAGACGAACGGATTGATCGACACGACAGCCTTCAAGCGCTCGTCGGCGACGCCGGCGCGGAAGGCGACATAGCCGCCGCTGCATCGGCCGGCGACCATGACGGGGCCGGTGACGACGCTTTCGAGCAGGTCGAGCGCGGCGACCGCATCCGCGGTCTGCGTGTCCGAATAAAGCACCTGTTCGGGCGCGTCCGGCCGAGGTGGGCTGTCGCCGACATTAGCGGAATCGAAGCGCAGCGAAACGACGCCTTGGCGGGCGAGCTCGCGTGCCATATCGACCGTCGTCCGTCCCCAGCCGGCATGCCGGTCATAGGCCGTCGACAGGAAGAGCACGGCATTGCCCTTGATCTCGCCGAGCGGCCGGCTGACGACGCCAACCAGATGATTATGGCTTCCGAAACGGACCGGCGTTTCGGCAAAACCGTCGCCGGCAAGCAGCGGGTTGTCGATCGCCGTCGGCGAATGGGCGGCGGATGTCTCCGTCGTCGTTGCCTCCAGCCACGTCGTCAGCAGCGCGACGACAGCCATCGGCGTCTTGGCAAACAGCGGATTGGTGGCGAGCTCGTCATAGCCTTCGAAGGCCGTCTGCTCGACATCGGCGCCAAGCGCCTTCAGCGCATCGGCAAAGCCGGTATCCTCGGCCTTGGCAGGACGTTCGAGGATCAGATAGCGGGACGCTGCGAGCCCCTGCGGCGAGGCGATGTTGAGCTTGCCGAGCTCGGCAGCAATCTCTTCAGGCATGACGAGCCCGGCAATCTGCACCTTGGCGGTCTGGGCATGCTCCTTGCCAAGGCCGAGATCGGCATCGATGATCTTGGACCACATGTTGAGTTCGCGCAGATAAGCCCGGCCGCTCAGAACAGGCGCCAACATGACGAGGCTGTCGACGCCTTCGATCGAGGAACCGACGCGATGGGCAAGCGTCGCGCCGAGGCCCTGCGCGATGAGGATGATGCGGTCGCAGCCGCTCAGCGACTTCAGCTTGTCGGCGGCCGCACGGATCGAGTTTTCCCAGGTTTCCAGCCTTGCCGGCAGCGCCCCGAAATCGAGCGCGTCGCCGGTGCCGCGATAGTCGAAGCGCAGGCTCGCCACGCCGATATCCGAGAAACGCTCGGCCGCAACGCGGAAAAATTTGCGGCTGCACATCTCCTCGAAACCCCAAGGGCTGACGAAGAGCACGGCGGCCGAACGTTTCCTGGCGAGAGGATTCTGAGGCATGAACAGCCCGACCGTGCCATCGAAGACGACAGGCAGGGCAGCGCTGCGCCCCGCACCCTCGGCCGGTTCCAGCGAGAATTCACCGGGCGCGACCTTGGCGCGATCGGGATCGCCGGGAAGCCGCGGCGCGATGAAATTGATCGCATGTCCGACAGGTCGCCGCAGCAGGGACGGCATCTTGTCGAGAATTGAGCGCATGACTTCGACATCCTCGCCCGGCACGGCGCGCAGCACCCGGAGTGCTGCGAAATAAGCGAATGCGCCGGCGATGATCGCGCCGACCAGCCCGGCCGGACCCTGGACGAATTCCAGCACGGAAATCGCTCCGCAAGCACAGAGGACGGAGGCGAGCGTCACCTTCGTCAAGCTTGCGTAGAGACCCGAAAGCTGGGATCCGAATCCTGTCTGCCTGATCATCATCATCGACATCGCAACGAATACGAGGATGCGCACGATTGCAGCACCCTCGGCTGCAAGCCTAGGTACGATCAGTAAACAACCCGCTACCATCAGTAGGCCACCTATCACACTGATGTTCAGGCGGGAGCGGGCCCTGTCCATCGACAGCAGGTAGAGACTGAGGATCTGCATGAAGGTATAGGCGGGAGCGACGAGCGCAAGCAGCGCCACCACCGTCCCGCTGCGGCGGAACGCTTCGCCGAACACCACGAGCACCAGTTCGCTGGAGATCGCGGCAAGCCCGAGGCTCATCGGCAGCACGATATAGGCCATGCTTCGGGTGACGGCGGCGAAGACCTCGACCGGCAATGTCGAATCGTCGCTGCCGTGGCGCCGCTCGGAATAATAGGGCAGCAGGCTGCCGGTCATCTGGATCGGCAGTTGCAGCGCGATATTCGCGATCGACAAGCCGACGGCATAATAACCGACCATCTCCACCGACCAGAACTGCTGCAGGAAGAGCAACTCGAGCCGGTTGAGGAAGATGGAATCGATGATGAACTGGATCGACAGGATGACGGAGGAGGAGGCGAGATATTTCAGCGAGACCCCGCACCAGTCGCGCCGCGCAAGAAGGATCGGCAGCGTGGCGAAAAACAGCACCAGCTGGCCGAGCGCATAACCGACGAGAACGCCTTCGACGCCATAGAAAACGGCACCGACGGCAACGCCGGCAAGCTGCACGATCGAGACGGCGACCGTCAGCTTAAAGAAGGCGCCCAGCTTCTTTTCGCCGATCAGGTAGAATTTGACGAAGGAACCGATCGCCTGGATGAAAAACAGCACGCCCGTGACCAGAGCGACGGATGGCGCCGTGTCGGCCCAGTGCATCTTTTCTGAGGTCAGGAAGAACAGCGCGTAGAGCGCCAGCAGCACGACGGTCGAGAACATCATGAAGCTGACGAGGATGGCGGCAAAACCCCGCCGGCGGCGCGCGTCGAAGCCTTCCGCCGAAAGTTGCGGCAAGGTCTTCAGCAGCGTGATGCTGGAGCCGAGCTCGGCGATCGAGGCGCCGGTTACCACCAGCCAGAGCGAAAAGGCGACGATGCCGTTGGCTTCCGGCCCGAGCAGCCGCGCGGTTATGATCGATGACACAAAACCCGTCAGAAGCAGCAGCATGCCTGCCGCCGCGTTCATCACCGAGTTTGCGATAATACCCTTCGACATCTGTCCATCCGTCAGGATCGGCCTAAAGCGGGTCGCGATCTTCGGATCGCTCCTCGCGCTTTAGGTTTTTGTTTTTACGCATGTCGTTATCGCAAAACCGCTGCACACTTTTGCGCGACATGCTCTAAAGCCGCCCGTCATCACTAATGCGAAAATGTTAAAATAAAGCGGAGTGACGACCTCCTCTTAGCCGGTCGGCATCGCCGTCAGCGTCTGAAGCGCCTTCTCGTAACTGTTCTCCGCGAGGTAACGCAGCAGGAACGCCCGCGCCTTCTCAGCCTTCTCGCGTGCACGCTCGGGTGCGCGGAAGATGTCCAGCAGGTGCGCGGCCGCCGCCTTGGGAGAAGGGGCGGCCCAGACCGCGCCTTCGAGCCCGGCAAATTCAGGGTGGGTGTCCACCACCGGAATCAGGGGTGAGGCGACCAGCCAGCTATTGTCGGGATCGCAGAAATCCAACGTGCCCGACCAGGCCGTGGACACGACCGGCGTACGCTGCATGATCGCCTCTGCCACCGTCAGCCCGAAACCCTCGGAACGATGCAGCGAAACATAGGCGTCTGAGCAGTGGATGAGCCCGTTGATATCGGAGTCCGACAGCCTGTCGGTGACGATCCTGATCCGGGTGTTGCCTGCGACCGAGGCGACCAGTTCGCGCAGGCTTTCATCCTTGTTGATATCGCCACTGGCCTTCATCAACAGGAAGGCGCTGGGGCATTCGGCAGCGAATATCCGGAAGGCCTCGATGACGGCCTGCGGATTCTTCCGGTTGATCGAGGAGCCGGCGCTGAAGATGAAGCTGACCAGAAAGGCGTCTTCCTCGACGCCGAATTTCTGGCGCATGCCTTCCGTCGCCGGCTTCTCGGTGACGGGATGCGGAACGACGATGACCGGTGCCGCAGTGAGCGGTGCAATCGCCCGCCTGGTGAATTCCGACGGCACGAAGACGGCATTCATGTAATGCATCGCATTGCGCCACTCCGCCGGGACGATTTCGAGCTCCCAGGCGAAATAGCCGATGTTGAAGGCGCGGGTGAAATTGGCAACGCCCTTCTTCAGGATGGCGCGCGGCAGCATCGGCGGATTGAGATGCCAGATCCGGCTTCCCGCGGGTTCGGCGGTGAGATGCGACGGCATCCATCCGGCGAAGGAATTTTCGTCAGGATGCGTGCTGACATCGGAGAGCGAAATCGCCTGCCCCGCCTTCGACAGCGCGTCGGCGCAGAGCCTTGCCGACTCGCCGACGCCGACCGCCATCGAGAGATAACCGACGACTTCCACCGGCCTGCGCGGGTTGAAAGCAAGACGCGACCGCGGGATCAGCCGCTGCAGGACATGGGCGCGCAGAAAGCGGTACATCGTTCTCAAATCACGGTCTTTCCCAATGGATCGGCATCATCCTTCGCAGCGGCGTCAGCCCTCGATTGCGACGCGATGCGAACTGCCTAGACTTCTGATCTCGCCTGCAGGCGGAATGTCGCTTTCCACGCCGGACAGCGCGTGGAGCGTCACCCGCCGCATCGCGCCGGGGGCAAGGTGGAACCAGTCGTCGTCGGCTCGATAGTCTTCGACGTCGATATGCACCGATTGCGCCAGCCGGTCGGTCCTGAGATCGACGAACCAGCCGTCGCCGTCTCTGCCGAATGATGCTTCGATACTGGCATCATGCAGCGCCTTCCCTCGTCCGCACGGGAAGTGGAAGCTCTCGGCGAGAAGGGCGCCATCCGCCAGCGAGCGCAGGCGCGCCACACTTGCATCGTGCGCCGGCGGCCCGAAACGGAAGGCATAGGTCGTATCGAAAAAGGCGCCGAACAGCGCCGTGCAGGCAAGGCGCTCAGTGTCTCTTGCCGCTAGCTTGAAGGCCCTGCTGCCGCTGACGACCTGCTGTTTTCCGTCGCGCAGGCAGACGACCTCGAGTTCGACGTCGAGCGCGGCATCCGCCTCGTTGACGACATGCACGTCGAGACCGTTCGTTCCCTCGTCGGTGAAGACCACTTGCACCGGCCGGAATGCACGGCGCATCGCATACCAGACGGGCTTCGGCTCTCCGGTGGAATCGATCACCCCCCAGCCGGGGCCGGGCAGCAGGTCCTGCAGCGTCCAGACGAGCGCGCCATTGCAGGCAGAGCCCTTGCGCCGCCATTCGGCAAAAGTCTCTTCAATCACCTCGCCGGTGACGGCGCGGGAGAGATCGAGATAGCGTTCCGGATCTTCGCGGCGCAGCTCAGCCGGATCGAAACCGTAGAGAAGCTGCAGGTAGAAATCGCGAACATCCTCGAAATCCCACGATGCGCTACGATCGCGGGGCACGCGGGCCTTCCATAGCGGGCTGTGGACGGCGGGCACATCGAGATGATGCTTCAGCGTCCTTTGCTGCGGCACATGCGCGAAGGCGAGGCTTTCGGAGGCAAAACGCACGTCGGCGCGGCGCGCATCGGCAATCGGCCGCATATAGGCGCCGACGCCATAATAATGGGCGATACCGGCATTCGGCGAAAAGGGCATCGCTCCGCCATAGGGAGAGTTCGGCACATAGGGCACATCGGGGCGCATGCGCGCGACGACCGCCGGGATGATTTCATCGGTAACCGGCCCGCTCCAGAATTCCGCCGGCAGGCCGAGCATTGCCGCCTGCTGGTGGATTTCGCTGCCGCCGCAGAGCACGGCCAGCGAAGGCGACGCGTGCACGCCATGCAGGAATTCCTCGACCTCCGCATGCACGTGGCCGAGAAAAGCCTTGTCGTTGCGCGGATAATCGAAATTGGCGAACATGAAATCCTGCCAGACAAGCAGGCCGAGTTCGTCGCAGAGCGCGAAGAAATCAGGCGTTTCGTAGGCCATGGTGCCGCCGATACGAATCATGTTCATGCCGGCTGCAGCGGCAAGCCGTAGAAACGGCTCGTAATCCGCCCGCCCGCCCGGCAATCGCGCGATATCAGCCGTTGTCCACACCGCGCCGCGGCAGAAGATGCGTTCGCCGTTGACGAGGAGCGCGAAGTCATCGCCATCGGCACCGCGGTCGACGTCGATGCGCCGGAAGCCGGTCCTGCCGAGCGGATATTCCACCCCGTCGGAAACCAGCGTCAGTTCGTAGAGACGCGGAGCGCCATGCGTGTGCGGCCACCAGGCCTCGATGTCGGAAAGCTTGAGGATAGCCGAGTAATGACTGTCGCCGACCTTTTCGAAGGGTTGCTCCATCCCGCCACAGTGCAGCAGCATTGCCGGATCCTCGGCATTGCTGTGCAGGGAAACGCTGAGACGGCCGACGCCACTCTCCTCCAATACGGCGCGGATGGAAACATTGTAGATCGAGACGGGATGACGCCGCACCATCGAAATCGGCCGCCATGGCCCGACGGCATGGATATCGGGGCACCAGCCCGGCATATGGCCGAGCAGCGTCGTGCGGAAATTCTTCAAGCCCGCCGGCGTGATCATCTGCGGCCGCCAGCGCGCGCGCGGGCCCGGCTCCGACAGGCGGGGGCCGAGTGCCCGGAAGCACAGGGCCAGCTCGTCGCCGCCCGAAAGTGTCACCGGAATCTCGTGCGCCGTGAACATGCTCTCGGAAAACAGGATTTCCTGGCCGTTCAGGAAGACGTGGCAGAGCGTCGCCAGCCCTGCGAAACGCAGGACTGCGTCGCCGGCCTCGGCATCGAAAAGCCGGCAGAGATACCAGGCGTCCCGCGTGTTCAGCGGCTCGGGATTTTCCCGATCGAAGAGACCGGCTTTTTCGAGTGCTGCGGCGACGGTCCCGGGAACGGGTGCTGGAATGAACTGCGCCGATAGCGGGATGTCGTGCGGCACCGCGCATGCGCCCGGCTCCGTCAGGATCAGGTTCCAGCCTTCGGAAAGTAGACTTTCCTCAGCACCGATGCTTGCCAAACGCCCCCGCATGGTCAGATCTCCGGCCTCAGATTCGCCCCGCAAGCGACGCCATCATGGAATCCCATGCATCGGCGGCCGGATCAAGTGCTGCCTGCAACGGCTCGAACTTCTTGCGGGTGACGGCGCGGGCAAGCTGGAACTGCACCGATTTCGCCACCTCGGAAATGCGCCTGGCATGCTCGGCGGCAGCCGTGAATTCATCAGCGGAGAGCCAGGTGAGGTAATCGGCCGCCAGTTCGAAATTGGCGCCTACCTGGCGAAGCGTGTTGAAGGCGTATTTGTGGAAGAAGCCGAACGGCCGTTCCGCCACCGCTTCGACCTGTTGCGGAAAGACGCCTGCAAAGGCGCGGATCGGGTTTTCGCGGGGACGCCGGGCAAAGTGAAAGCCGGCAAGCCGCCGCGCGGTTGCGCGCAGATGCGCTTCATCCGCGGGCTTTTCCGGGAACCGAGCAAATTCCGCATAGGGAAGGAACGGCGGGTCGTTTTCCCGATGCAGCTGGAACAGCCCGTCGAAATCCTCGCCTTCGAGACTGAAATAACCGGCATTGTGGAAATAATCGACGCGTTTGGCCGCAATATCCAGTCGGTTGATCGCAACCGTCGTTTTGCCGTGCTCCTGCCGGTAGGCGGTGCCGCGCGTATCCGGCATGTAGAAAGAATCCATTTCGATCAGGCAGAGACGGGCACGCGCGATCTGAACCTCGACATGGCGTTCGACACGGTCGTAGATGGCAAGCTCGGTCGCACGAATGCCGTAGAGCGCTTCGAGATCCTCGAGCGGCACCTTGAAGAAGGTGAACTGGTCGCCCTCGAAATCCTGCGTCAGGGTAAAACCCAGCATCGCCTCCGGCGCAACGCCTGATGTCGCCAGAACCTCGATCCATAGATCGACATAGCAATTGGTTTCCGGCCAGGCGCGCTCGCCGGAATGCAGCGCATGCGCCCGGTAGGTTTCCGGGTCGATTCCCGAAAAGACCGATGTCATCGATTTGCTCAGCCCCACAGCGCTTTCCGTACGCTGGCCGGCCATTGCTTCACATCGAGCCCGTGATGATGAAAGAGGGCAAGGGCGATGCGCTCCAGCCCGAAGCCGACGCAGGCGGTGTGCGCGACATTGCCGTCTTCGAGCTTGAGACCCCACTTCGTGCCGAAGGCATCCTGATGGTAGTTGAAGCTCATGCAGGCGGTCGGATTGGCAGCCGAGGTGATCGGGATCAGCAGCTCGAACTTCAGGTTCTGGTCGCGCTGATTATTGGCGAGCATCTTTCCGGCACGGCCGAAGAACGGATCATTGGCAACGTCGATCGTCACCTCGAGGCCGACGGCCTTCATCATCTCGACGCCGCGATCCATCCAGCGCTGGCGGAAATCGGTGACGTGCAGCTCGGTACCCATGCAGACATATTCACGCATGCGGAACAGCTGCTGGCGGGCAGGGTCTTTCGACGGCTCATGGCGGAAGCAATAGGATTGCAGGTCGAAGAGGCCGCCCGTCTTCGGCAGGTTGCCGCGCTTGGCGATCGTCGGATAGAGCGGATAGCAGGCAGCCGGCGTCAGCACGATGTCGGTCGCGTCCTGTCCCTTGGTCCAGTCTTCGCCGACTTCCATGCATTGCAGCAGGCTGACATGATCGAGTTCGCTGCCGCAGAAGCTGTGCACTGTGCCAGCGAGCTGCGGAAAGCTCTTCATGTAGCCGCTCTTTTCGAAGAAGGCGCGGTTCATGCCGGGCGGAAAGCGCATGGCTTCGGCACCATCGGCGCCGCCGAACGTGTCGATCAGGCGCTCGAAGGCAGCGATCACGTCTTCGAACTGGCCGCTACGGCCGTAGAGCCCGTCGATGCCGGTATCGATCAGCAGACCGGATTCGAAAAGCCGGTCCAGAAACGAGGTCTGCATATCCATGACTGTCACCCCAGTAGGCTAGTGTCCTGTTTATGGACAAGAAGCATGCTCGACGTGTTGCCGAGGATGCGGTCATTCGAAATCATGAGCTGTGCGGAATGCGCGTCGCGCAGATGGCGTCCGAGGCTGAAGGGCGTACCGTTCTTGTAGCCCATGATGCCGCAGATCAGCATCGCATGGTTGACGATCTCCAGGATGGTCTCGGACGAGGCGATCTTGACGTTGTTCATCGCCACCGCAAATCCCATCGAAGACAGCCTGTCGGCATCGGTCTTGGCATCCTCATAGGCCTTGAGGCCGGCAACGACGTTGGATTTCACCATCTGCAACAGGTTCGAAACCTCGGCGAGGCGCAGCGCGCCCGGCGGCTGGGCATCCGGCGCCCTGCGGGCTGCGGCACGCACGAAAGCCTGGGCGCGCACAACGGCGTCGACAGCAATGCCGTACCAGACGCCGCTCCACAAGAGGTGCGAGGAGGCAAGCATGGACTGCGCCGCGATCTCCGCGAAAGGCTTCGGCAGGATCTGGCAAGCCGGCGCTTCGCCCTTGAACAGGAAGCCGTCGGAGCAGGTGCCGCGCATGCCGAGCGTATTCCAGACATGCGTTTTCTCGAGCGTGTACTGGTCCTTGAGGAAGGCCGTCAGAACCTGATCGGAGGAAGCCGCCTGCGCGTGGGCACGCGAGGTGATGAGAATGGCGTCGGCATGCGAGCCGTAGGAAATCACGGTCGCATCCTTTTCGAGGCGGCACGTGTCGTCATCGACTTCGACCGCACAGATGCTGTTGCGCAGGTTTCCGCCGATACCGCCTTCGGTGGTGGCGGATGCGATCAGCAGCTGCTCGGCGGCGACGCGGCGCATGAAACCGCGATGCCATTCGCTGTCGGCGCCGTGTTCAACGAGGCTCGACAGCTTGATGTGGTGCATGGCGAAAACCATGGCGCTTGCGGCACAGGCCTGGCCGAGCATCGAGCACAATTCGGCGATCTCGGTGATCGAGGCGGATTCGCCGCCGAGATGGCGCGGCACCTGGATGCCGAGCAGCCTTTCGGCCTTCATCGCATCGACGGCTTCCCGGGGGAAACGGGCTTCGGTATCGACGGTATCCGCGTGTTTCGCCGCGATTTCGGCGACGCGGGCCACCCTTGCGACAAGACCGTCCTGCATGATCTTGACGGGGAAATTCATCACGCGACCTTCCGGCCGTCCCGGATGAGATCGACGGTCCTGGCAATGGCCGAGATGCTCGCGAAGGATTTGCGGTTCAGGAGATTGTCGGGAAATTCGATGTCGAAGGCCTCTTCGAGGCCAAGCATCAACTGCACAGAAGCAAAGGACGTCAAACCTGCCGCATAAAGATCGGCATCGTCGGCAACCTGGTCGATCGACCCGGGAAGCTTGCCGAATTTAGCTACGAGGTCGCGGATTGCCTTATTCATCCCATCACTCCAAGATTCTCATGATCCCGATCCGGCGTTCATCGCCTTGTCATGAGCGTTCTTTTAGTGCGGAAAACAGAACATTCCGCTAATTTATTGAGTTAAATATGACTAAGGCTCATAGTTAGGATTTTAGCGATCCTTCCTGCACCATCATAAACAACCGTTTTATATCAATAGCTTAAGATAATTTCGCCGTTGCGACACACTCTGGTTTCCGACGTGGCGAGTACAGAAATGATACGAAAGCGCCGCTTTTGTCTCAACCGGCCGGCGGATAAGAATGTTCGCCGCCGCGATAATCGGTGACGGAATAACATCCCTCGCCTGTCGCCCGGATCGCGCTTCCGCTGATGACGGCCTTGCCGTGACCGCCTGGGATATCAAGGATGTAGGCCGGCTGGCAGAGACCGGAAATCCGCCCGCGCAGCGCCGCGACGATCTTCTGTCCCTCCTCGATCGTCACTCTGAAGTGGCTGGTGCCGGGCGCCAGATCCGGATGATGCAGGTAATAGGGTTTGACGCGGATTTCGACGAAGGCCTTCATCAACTCCGCCAGAACGGCGGGATCGTCGTTGACGCCCTTGAGCAGCACCGACTGGCTGACCATGGCAATGCCGGCATCGACGAGGCGGCCGCAGGCGGCCCGCGCTTCCGTCGTCAGCTCTCTCACATGGTTGGCGTGCAGCGCGATATAGACCGTCTTGCCGCTCGCCTTCAGCGCGGCGATCAGCGCCGCATCGATCTTCTCGGGCTCGACGACCGGGACACGCGTGTGGAACCTGATGATCTTCACATGCGCGATGCCGGCAAGCGCCTCCATGATCTCGTGGAGCCGGCGCGAGGAAAGCACCAGCGGATCGCCGCCGGTGAGGATGACCTCCCAGATCTCCTCATGACTGCTTATATAATCGAAAGCGGCCTGCATCGCCGCCGCATCGAGCGTGCCGAGACCCTGCGGCCCCACCATTTCGCGCCGGAAGCAGAAGCGGCAATAGACCGGGCAGACATGCACGGCCTTGAGCAAGACACGATCGGGATAGCGGTGAACGATGCCTTCGACGGGGCTGTGGGCATGATCGCCGATCGGATCGGCCCGTTCTTCGCGGGCGACCGTGAGTTCGGCTGTATCAGGCACGAATTGCCGAGCGATCGGATCAACGGGATCGGTGCGGTCGATGAGCTTACTGATTGCAGGCGTCAGCGCAATCGCATAACGCGCCGCAACCTCCTCGAGCGCTGCGCGATCGGCAGACGCGACCAGTCCCGCCTTCACAAGATCGTCGACGCTCTTGATCGGTTTGACGGCATTCATCTTCCGTACTCCGCCACCGGCGCCCAGAGCACCTGGTCGATGCGTGATGCTCCCGTCGCCAGCATCACCAGCCGGTCGAAGCCGAGCGCGATACCGCTTGCTTCAGGCATCAGCGGCAGCGCAGCGAGAAAATCCTCGTCGATTGGATAGGTCTCGCCGTAGACCCGCGCCTTCTCGGCCATCTCGATCTCGAACCGTCGCCGCTGTTCGGCAGCGTTGGTGAGCTCGCCGAAGCCGTTCGCAAGTTCGACGCCGCAGGCATAGAGCTCGAAACGTTCGGCAACCCTCGGGTCGTCTGTCGAGGGACGGGCAAGTGCCGCCTCTGAGATCGGATATTCGTCGAGGATGGTGATGCGGCCGAAACCGAGACGCGGCTCGATCCTTTCCACAAGCACCCGGCTGAAGAGATCGGCCCAGCCGTCGTCATCGGCAACACGCATGCCGACGCGCTTCGTCTCGGCGGCCAGATGGTCGCGGTCGGTCGAACCGTCGGCGGCGACCGAGGCGAGAAGATCGATGCCGGCATGACGCTCGAACGCTTCGGCAACGCTGATCCGCTCCGGCCCGGCAAAGGGATCGCTCTCGGCGCCGCGATAGGCAAGCTTCCCGGTCTTCACCGTTTCGGCGGCCAGCGCCAGGATCCGCACGCAATCCATCATCAGGCTCTCATAGCTTTCGCCGGCCCGATACCATTCGAGCATAGTGAACTCAGGATGATGCAGCGGCCCGCGCTCGCGGTTGCGATAGACATGGGCAAAACACGAGATGCGTTCCTCGCCCGCCGCAAGCAGCTTCTTGCAGGCAAATTCCGGCGAGGTATGCAGGTAAAACGGCGCCCTTTGCCCATCCGTCGTCAGCGCTTCCGTGGCGAAGGCATGCAAGTGCGCCTCGTTGCCGGGGGAAACCTGCAGCACCGCCGTATCCACCTCGATGAAATCCTCGCGCACAAAAAACCCGCGCAACGCCGCCTGGATTGCGTTGCGCCCGACCAGGAACGGACGGCGGTCGGCATGCACGGACGGGGTCCACCAAGGGGACGCTTTCGCCGAAGAGTTCATTCCAAGCTTTCTTCGCCGGAGAAGCCGGTATTGGGGGTGGCTATTTCCCGGATTTTAGGTTAGTTGCGCCCCAAAGAAAAACATTTGCGTCTTCGGGGCGTCTCGCCAGTCATCTACGACGCCGAAAGCCGAGTTACAAGGAAGTCTTATGGTCAAGGTCATCGCCTCTTCGGTCCGCAAGGGCAACGTTCTCGATGTCGACGGCAAGCTCTACGTCGTTCTCACCGCCCAGAACTTTCATCCGGGCAAGGGCACGCCGGTCACCCAGGTCGATATGCGCCGCATCGTCGACGGCGTGAAGGTTTCCGAGCGCTGGCGCACCACCGAACAGGTCGAGCGCGCCTTCGTCGAAGACGTCTCCTTCCAGTTTCTCTATGAAGACGGCGAAGGCTTCCACTTCATGAACCCGGCGACCTACGATCAGGTGGTCGTCGATGTCGACACGATGGGTGACGACAAGGCCTATCTGCAGGAAGGCATGTCCTGCATCCTCTCGATGCATGAAGGCATTGCGCTGGCGCTCCAACTGCCGCGCCACGTCACGCTCGAAATCATGGAGACGGAACCGGTCGTCAAAGGCCAAACGGCATCGTCCTCCTATAAGCCGGCGATTTTGTCGAACGGCGTGCGCGCCATGGTGCCGCCGCACATCAATGCCGGCACCCGCGTCGTCATCGCCACGGAAGACAATTCCTACGTCGAACGCGCCAAGGACTGATCCTGGTTTCAGCCTATCGGAGAGGCCGGCTCGCGCCGGCCTTTTTTTCCGCCGTCTCAATTAAATAATCGGGGCATGATGTCGCGCGAAAACCGCACACACTTTTCGGCATCATGCTCTATCTCTTTGTTTTCACGCAATTCCGGACGCAAAACCGCTACGCACTTTTGCTGGAATTGCCCTAGAGATGCGGGTTGCGCGGCCGGTATTTCTTGACGAGCTTCTGGTTGATCTCGGCGGCACCCGGCATGTTGGCGCTGAGATAAATCGGCGCATCGCCGGATTTCGAAAGCTCCGAAGCGACCTCTGCGAAGATCGCATTGATGACCGTCACCCCGACCGCCGTCGAGACTGGCCCGACCCGAAGTCCCGTGCCTTCGAGATCGACAACGGCGTCACCCGGTGGCAGCCCGTTGTCGAGCACCACATCGGCCACGTCGGCGAGCCGCCGGCGGCCATTGGCAATCGCTGAGGAATAGGCGATCGAAGTGATGGCAATCACCTTTGCGCCGATTTCGCGCGCATAGTCGGCGGCCTCGATCGGTGCGGCGTTCACGCCCGAATTGGAGGCGATGATGATGACATCGCCCGGCTGCATGCCGTAACGCTCCAGCATCGGCCGCACCAGGCCCTGCGTGCGCTCATAGACCGAACTGATGACTGCACCCTCATGCAACATGGCCGAGCCGACGAGTACCGGCACGGTGAAGGCGAGCCCGCCGGCACGATAGTGCACCTCTTCCGCCAGCATATGCGAATGGCCGGTGCCGAAGACATAGACACGCTTGTCGCCGCGGGCAGCATCGAGGATGACGGCTGCTGCCTGCGCCATCGGCTGGGCAAGCGTCTGCTTCAGTTCTTCCAGCCGGCCGATCAGATTGGAGAAATAGGCATCGGTAATGTCGGTCATCCGGCTTATCCTTGATTTCAGGCCGCTTCGCCGCTGAGCCAGGTGGCGCTGACGGCAAGCGCATCGGTGAGATGCACGAGATCGGCACGCGCGCCCGGCGAGAGATGGCCGCGATCGGCAAGCCTGAGGAACCGCGCGGGATAAAGGGTCGCCATACGCAAGGCCTCGGCGAGCGTCAGGTCCAGATAGGTGACGCCGTAACGGATCGTCGAGATCATGTCGACGTCGGAACCGGCCAACGTGCCGTCGGAAAGCACTAGCTTCGAGCAGAAACCGCCCCTTTCGCGCCGGACGGTGCGTCCGTTCAGCGTGAACGAATCCTTCTCCGATCCGACGAGCGACATCGCGTCGGTGACGAAAAACAGCTTGCCTTCGCCGCGTTTGGCACGAAGCGCCGTGCGCAGGGCCTTCGGATCGACATGATGGCCGTCGGCGATGATGCCGCACCAGATCGAGGGATGATCGATCGCCGCGCCGACGAGGCCAGGCGCACGGTGTCCCAATTGGCTCATGGCGTTGAAGAGATGCGTGACGCCCCGTGCGCCGGCATCGAAACGTTCCTCCGCCGCCTCGCTCGAACAATCGGAATGGCCGATGCTGACGGTGACGCCGGCCTCCGCAAGCTCACGCACCTGGGCAACCGTCACCTGCTCGGCGGCCATGGTGACGAGCAGCGTGCCGATCGCCTCGCGCGCCCGGATGAAGGCCTTGACGTCGCGGCCCTCCACCGGCCGCATCAATTCGGCCAGATGCGCGCCCTTGCGCGCAGGCGCCAGATGCGGGCCTTCCAGATGCAGACCGGCGACGCCGCGGTTGGCTTTCACTGCCGCCTTGGCCGCGTCGATGGCGGCAATGGAGGCCTCTGATGTATCGGTGATCAGCGTCGGCAGCAGCGACGTCGTGCCATAGGATCGGTGCCCCCGGGCGATGATGTCCATCGAGGTGGTGGAAGGCTCGTCGTTCAGCATCCGCCCGGCGCCGCCATTGACCTGCGCATCGATGAAACCGGCCGACAGAACCCCGCCGGCAAGCGTCACCACCTCGCCGTCCGGCAGATCATTTCTGGCGATGATCGCTTCGACGCGGCCGCCGGCAACGATGAGGGCCTTGTCGTCATGGAAGCGCTCGCCGTCGAAGATGCGAGC
The DNA here is from genome assembly GCF_052871115.1 of Rhizobium sp. LARHSG275. Lineage (NCBI taxonomy): Bacteria > Pseudomonadati > Pseudomonadota > Alphaproteobacteria > Hyphomicrobiales > Rhizobiaceae > Rhizobium > Rhizobium sp. LARHSG275. Next base: position 44,779 of record NZ_JBIXJN010000027.1, read on the forward strand.
ACCGAGGAAGATCTTGCGGACCATCAGACCGTCTCCGTCACCTTGAGCAGGTTTGCCGGCTTGTCGGGATCGAAGCCTTTGCGGCGCGTCACCGACTCGATCAGCCGGTAATAGACGAGCAGCGACACCAGCGGATCGACGAGGCCGTTGCCCGTCGTCGGCACGCGCAGATGGACGCCGGAGAGCGGTTGTGCCGAGAAGCCGACGGTGGTGGCGCCGAGCTTCTGCAGGCGTTCCAGCGCCTGGACATTGTTGGCGAAGGCCGCATCGTCGGGCGCAAAGGCGACGATCGGGAAGCCCGGCTGCACCAGGCGCATCGGGCCATGCATCAATTCCGCCAGCGAAAAGGCTTCGGCATGCAGGCCGGAGGTTTCCTTGGCCTTCAGCGCCGCTTCGAGAGCGATCGCGAAAGCCGGGCCGCGGCCGGCCGTATAAAGCGAGGTCGCGTTGAAGAGCACCTCTTCGGCTGCCGCCGTGTCGATCCCCGCGGTCGCCGACAGTGCCTCCGGCAGCTTGCCGAGCGCGGCCTGCAGATCGGATCCACCGCCGATCGCAGCCGTCACGCCGGAAAGGGCGGCGACCGAGGCGATGAAGGATTTTGTCGCCGCGACACTCTTTTCCGCGCCGGCATTGAGACCGAGAACAATATCGGCCTGTTTCGCAAGCGGGCTGTCGGTGACGTTGACGACGGCGATCGTCGTTGCTCCGCCCTTCTTCGCCGCATCCTGCAGCGCGACGATGTCGGGGCTGGCACCCGACTGCGAGACGGTGAAATGCACGCCGCCCTTCAGATGCAGCGCCGCACCATAAACGGAAGCGATCGACGGACCGACCGAGGCGACCGGAACGCCACAGGTGATCTCGAAGAGGTATTTGAAGAAGGTGGCGGCGTGGTCCGAGGAGCCGCGCGCCGCCGTCGTCACCACACTCGGGCGGGCGGACGAAAACAGCCGGGCGATCTCGGCAAAGACCGGTTTTTCCTTTTCGAGCAGCGTGGCCACCACCTCCGGCGATTGACCGGCTTCTTGCAGCATCAGTGACTGGTTGTCATTCATAGGTCATCTCCGATTCTCAATTCGGCAACGAAATCATAAGCATCGCCGCGATAATGCGAGCGAGTGTATTCGACGACGCGCTGGTCTTCCAGGCGCGAGACACGTTCGATCAGAAGCGCCGGCGCGCCTGATTTGACGTTCAGGATTGCGGCGGAGGATGGGTCGAGCGTGACCGCGGTCAGCCGCTGCAGCGCGCGCACGGGCCTGTGGCCGCTGGCCGTCAGCGCATCGTAGAGCGATCCCTCGCCGCCGGCATCGTGCTCCAGGAACTTGATCGGCACCACGGCGCGTTCGATCGCCAGCGGCAGTCCGTCGGCAAGGCGCAAGCGGTCGAGCCTCAGCACCGGCTCGTCGCCGCCGAGGCCGAGCAGGAAGGATTCCTCCGGCGATGGCGTATTGACCGCCCGCGACAATATCCGTGCGGCCGGCAGACGCCCGCGCGAGCGCATGTCGGCGGAAAAGGAGGAAAGCCGCCACAGCGACTGTTCCATGCGCTCCACCCTGCTCGATACGAAAGTACCGCTTCCGTGGCGCGATTCCAGTGCGCCGGATGCCATCAGATCGCGATAGGCAGTGCGCACAGTGACACGGCCGAGCTTCAGAGCCTCGGCAAGGTCGCGCTCGCCCGGGAGTGCCGTGCCGGGCTTCAGCAGCCCTTCCTGAATGAGGCCGGTCAGTGTCTGCGCCAGCCGCTTGTAGAGCGGCCCGGTCAGCGCCTCGTCACGCAGGCCGCGGCTGTTCAGTTCCGCTATCAGACTGGTTCTATCCATAGGCCAACAATAGAACCTATATAGAACCAATCGGCAAGGTAGAATCGAACATGCAACGAAAAAACCCTCGCCGGCGGACCAGCAAGGGTTTTATAGCGCTCGAATTTGACAGTCGTGCGTCGGTAGCGCCGCGCGTTTAGAACGCGCGGCGCTGGAGGATGCTCAGTTCTTGGTGAAGATATAATCCGTCTCCTGGCGCAGCACTTCGCCGGGGCGCAGCACTGCATTCGGAAAACCTTGGTGATTGATGGCATCCGGCCAGACCTGCGTCTCCAGGCAGAAGCCGGCGAACGGGCCGTATTTGCGCCCGCCGATGCCGGGAGCCGCGACATCGAGCTTGAAGCCGGCATAGAACTGCACGCCTGGCTCCGTGCTGCGCACTTCCAGCGACACACCGGAATAAAGGCTGCGGGCAAGCGCGACGCTCCGCTTGGCGGTACGCTCGCCCGACAGGCAGAAATTATGGTCGTAAAACGCTTGTTCACTGCCGACGAAACGCTTCATCGGCGCCATCTCGCGGAAATCGAATTCCGTGCCCTCGACGGGACGGATCTCACCGGTCGGCACCTGCTTTTCATCGGTCGGCAGATAATGATCGGCGGCTATCATGATGTCATGGCCAAGCGCATCTTCGCGGCCGTCGAGGTTGAAATAGGCGTGCTGGCAGACATTGGCGAGCGTCGGCTGGTCGCTGGTCGATTCGTAGATGATCGACAGTTCACCGTTGCCATGCACCCAGAAAGTCGCCTGGATGGTGCAATTGCCGGGATAGCCGGCGCGGCCATCCGGATCGACGATCTTCAGCACCACGCGGTCGACGTCATGCTCGACGATCGTCCAGTTGCGTTTGGCGATATTGTCGCTGCCGCCATGCAGATGCGTGACGCCGTTTTCATTCGGCTCGAGCTGATAGTCCTTGCCGTCAAGCGTGAACCTGCCGCCGCCGACGCGGTTGGCGCAGCGGCCTGGCGTTGCGCCGAAGTAGGACGAATAGAGCGGGTAGCTGTCGAAATCGTCGAAGCCGAGCTGCAGCGGCGCGTCATGTCCCTCGAGGCGCAGATCCTGGATGACCGCACCCCAGCTGATGATCTTGGCCGTCAGCCCGCCGCCTTTGATCTCGACCCGATAGACGGTCTCGCCCGCCTTCGTTCGCCCGAAAACGTCCCGCTCCAACTTATCCGACATGATCGACCGTCCATTCTATCTCTGCTGCAAATTCCTCAATTCGGAACCGATTTGAGGAATTTGCAGCGATTCAACATGTGCATTGCACGTCCAACGAAGACGCGCGGTGCTGTAGGCTTCAGGACAGGAACCTGCCCGCATTTGCTTCGATCCGCAACCGATGGATCGGAAAGAAAAGCCGCAGCATCGAGGCAGTGGCATCGGCTCGCGGCGCGATCGGCAACGGTCAGAGATCCGTGCCGATCTCTTCCACATCAAAGGGCGTCGTCTGATAGATTTCGTTGATCCAGTTGCCGAACAGGAGATGCGCATGGCTGCGCCAGCGGTTCTGCGGCGCAAGCGCCGGATCGTTATGGGGGAAGTAATTGTGTGGCATCTTGATCGGCACGCCGGCGTTGACGTCGCGGAAATATTCGTCGGAAAGCGAGGTGGAATCATATTCGACATGGTTGAACATGTAGAGCCGCCGGCCCCGCTTCTCGTGCACGAGGCACACGCCCATCTCGGCTGATTCCATCAGGATCTCCAGACTTTCGGATTTTTCGATATCGGCGCGGCGCACTTCGGTCCAGCGCGACACCGGCACTTCGAAATTGTCGGAAAAGCCGTTGAGATAGATCGAGGAAGGTTTCAGGTTCCGATGGCGGTAGACGCCGAAGGCCTTCTCTTTCAGCTCGTATTTCGGAACGCCGTGAAAATGATAGATCGCCGCCATCGCGCCCCAGCAGACGTTCATCGTCGAATGGACATTCGTTTCCGTCCAGTCGAGAATCTCCTGCATCTCCGCCCAATAGGTGACGTCCTCATACGGCAAAAGCTCGATCGGCGCCCCGGTGATGATGAAGCCGTCGAACTTGCGGTGCTTTACCTCCTCCCAGGTCTGGTAGAAGGCAAGCAGATGGTCCTCGGACGTATTCTTCGCCTTGTGGCCGCCGATGCGGATGAGCGACAGCTCCACCTGCAGCGGCGAGGCGCCGACCAGGCGGGCCATCTGCAGCTCGGTCTTGATCTTGTTCGGCATGAGGTTGAGCAGCCCGATCTGCAACGGCCGAATATCCTGACGGATCGCCAACGTCTCGGTCATCACCCGCACGCCCTCCTGAACCAGGGTTTCGAAGGCGGGCAGCGTATCGGGGATCTTGATGGGCATTGCGGTCACTCGATCAAAAACAAAAACCGGCGGCGACAAAAATCGCTACCGGTCCGCACGCGGCCCTTTAGCGACTTTTTTAACGTGGCTGCAAGCCGGCCGGCCAAATCACCACGGAGGCCTTAATTAGACCCAGTCGAATTGCGAATCAACTGGCGAATGCATGCAGGAGAGACTCATGCAAGCATCATCACACTTTAATGACTGATAGAATCTGTTGATAGACCGGTAACGCCACCATGTTATTAATGGGAGCATGGGCGGTGTGGAAAAGCGTAATGGCAGATAAAATCGAGAGGGGGCCGGGCATCCGAAGGCAGGATAGGGTAGGGTATGATCTCAGCCTGACATATCGCCTCGGCGTCATGTTCTCAGCATTCTGGAATTCGGAAGTGCGTGGCAAGGTGCTGTTTCTGGCGACGGTGCTGATCCTCGTCATCCTGGCGACATCCTATGGCCAGGTGATTTTGAACGAGTGGAATGCTCCCTTCTATGATTCGCTGGAGCGCCGCGACCTCGGCGAATTCTTCCACCAGCTCGAAATCTTCGCGATGATCGCCGGCACACTGCTGCTGCTCAACGTGCTGCAGGCCTGGCTGAACCAGATGACGGCGCTCTATATGCGCGAAGGCTTGTCGCGCGATCTCGTCGACCAGTGGCTGAAGCGCAAGCGGGCGCTGCGGCTCGCTTCCAGCGGCCTGATCGGCGTCAATCCGGACCAGCGTCTGCACGAGGATTCCCGCAACCTCGCCGAAAGCACGACAGGGCTGGTTCTCGGCCTGCTGCAGTCGACCATTCTCCTGGTGAGCTTCATCGGCGTGCTCTGGGAGCTTTCGAGCGGCTTCATCTTCCGCATCAGCGGCCACAGCTTCTCCATTCCGGGCTACATGGTCTGGGCGGCGATTTTCTATGCCGCTTCCGCCTCGGTGCTCAGCCAGGTCGTCGGCCGCAAGCTAGTGAAGCTCAATGCCGATCGTTTTTCGAAAGAGGCCGAGCTTCGCTTCACGCTGATGCACGCCAACGAAAACATGCCGGCAATCACCGTTGCCCGCGGCGAGGAAAACGAGCGCCGGCGCATCAACACCGATATCAGTTCGGTGCTGAGGGTCGTCAAGCGGCTCGCCATGGCCAATACCAACCTCACCTGGGTTTCGGCCGGCTACGGCTGGCTGGTGATCGTCATCCCGATCATCGTTGCCGCCCCCGCCTATTTTTCCGGCGGCCTCACCCTCGGCCAGCTGATGATGTCCGTCGGCGCCTTCAATCAGGTCAACACGGCGCTGCGCTGGTACGTTGCCAATTTCGGCCCGATCGCCGAATGGCGTGCCACGCTGATGCGCGTCACCGATTTCCGCCAGGCGCTGGTCGAGATGGAAGAGGACTTCAACCTGAAGAACAGCATTGCCTATGAAAATGCCGCGCCCGGCACGCTGACGCTGAAGGATGTGGTGATCGTCGCTAAGATCGGCGAAGACATCGATGAATGCGGCGGTTTCCGCCTGCTTGAAACCGATGTCGTGATCAAGGCCGGCGACAAGATCATGATCAACGGCGATCACAGCGTCAACCGCAAGCTGCTGTTCCAGGCGATGGCCGGCCTCTGGCCGTGCGGCAGCGGCACGATGGGTCTGCCGCCGATCGACGATATGGTGTTCGTTCCGCAGGTTGCCTACGTTCCCGGCGGTTCGCTGCGCGAGGCGTTGGCCTTTCCCGAAAGCCCGGAGAAATACGAGAAAGCGGCCGTCGAGGCGGCCCTCGAAAAGGCCGGCCTGCATTCGCTGGTCGCAAGGCTCGATACCCGTGCCCGCTGGGACAAGCTGCTCGACAGCGACGAACAGAAGGCGATTGGCTTTGCGCGCCTGCTGCTCGTGCGCCCCCGCTGGGTCATCTTCGAGGAAGTCCTGGAAGGCATGGAGCCGGAATGGCAGGAAACAATGGCCAAACTGCTCACCTCCATGCCTGAAAGCAGCATGATCTATATCGGCCGCTCCGAGGCCTATCTCGAGGCACTGAAGCCGCGCGTGCTGCATCTGCAGGCGCTGCCGTCAAAATCCGAGGAATCGCCGCCTGTCGTCCAAGCCGGCGCCAGCGCCAGTGCCGGCGCTGCCGCCGTCCCCGCGCCGGCGCTGTAAAACGCCGCTGCTACCGGCGTTGCAGCGCCCTTTGCCCGTCTGAAAAGACGTGCGGCACCAGGGAATCTAGCGATTCGGTCTAACGGCGATGCGTAAAACAAAGATGCGCAGCGCATCCGTCACATGGGTGGTATGACGCCGTTGAGGCCGACGGCGATCTGGCTGGCGGAGATGCTGCCGTCCGCCCCCTTCTCGCCAGTGACGACAACGCCGGCGCCGGGCTTCAGATCATCCTTGGTCGCAGGCGCCAACGTCACGATCGGTGTGCCATCGGCAATCGAGATAGTCTTTTCCTTGCCCTCATAGGTCAACGTGATCGTGTGGCCGTCGACGGATTTGACGGCGTTGCTGACGGTCGCGTTCGTCATCTGGCTGTTCCGCTGCGCATCCCAGGGACGGTTGCCCTCACCGGTTCCCTTCATCGACGCCGGAAAGATCAGCACCTCGATCGCTCCGTCCGGGCCCGTGCCCTTCGGAAACGAGGCGACGCCGACGAAATCGCCGGGTTTGATATCCTCGACGGACGCTTTTTTGATACCGCCGACCTTCCAGCCGGCTTTCAGCGCGACCGTCGCATCGTTGCCCTCGCGCGTCCTGACGACGAGCGTATCGCCGCTGAGGCTTTCGATTGCGCCGCGAACACGAATGCGCTGGGCGTCTTGCGCCTGTGCGGCTTGTGACAGGGCAAGCGCGACGAGGCCGCCGGCCGCAAGTGCTGTGAGAAAACGGGAATGGGGCTTGCGAGACATATGACTTTTCCTTGTCGCCATTACGATCGGCAATATCCCCGGCTGCCGGACGGCACCTTATGCCGCAGGACGACACACCGACGAATCAAGGAAAAGTGAGCCGCGAGAGAAGGTTCAGCCTTCCAACTCTTCCCGCAGCATTTCGAGCTCCAGCCACTCCTCTTCCATCTTTGTCAGGCTGGCGCGCAATTTTTCCATCTCGCGGGCAAGGCGATTGAAGGCTGCGGGATCGCGCGTGAAAAGATTGGGATCTGCCATCACCTGTTCGCGCTTGGCGATTTCGGCTTCGGCCTTCGCCATTTCCTTTGGCAGGTTTTCCAATGCGAATTTCTGCTTGAAGGAGAGCTTGACTTTCGAGTTGCCTGAAGCTGTTGCTTGCTGCGTCCTCGGCTTCTCCGCCGTTCTCTCGGCCCTCTTACGCTCATCGAGCGCGCCCTTGCGCTGCACAAGCATGTCCGAGTAGCCGCCGGCATATTCGATCCAGCGACCATCCGGCGCATCCGGCACGGCGGGTGCAATCGTCGAGGTCACGGTGCGGTCGAGGAAATCGCGGTCGTGGCTGACGAGAATGACAGTGCCGGGAAAGCCGGCGACAATCTCCTGCAGGAGATCGAGCGTTTCGATATCGAGATCGTTGGTCGGTTCGTCGAGGATCAAAAGGTTTGTCGGGCGCGAAAGGATGCGCGCCAGCATCAGCCGGGCGCGTTCGCCGCCGGAGAGGTTTCTGATCGGCGTACGCGCCTGTTCCGGCTGGAACAAAAATTCCTTCATGTAGCCGGTGACATGCCGCTGCTCGCCGTTGACGAGCAGGCTTTCGCCGCGCCCATCCGTCAGATAGTTGGCAAGCGTGTCCTCGGGATCGAGATCCTCGCGTTTCTGATCGAGCGTCGCGATCTCCAGATTGGTGCCGAGCTTGACGATGCCGCTATCCGGCGAAAGCTGCCCGGTCAGCATCTTCAGCAGCGTCGTCTTGCCGGCGCCGTTCGGCCCGACCAAACCAATGCAGTCGCCGCGATGTACGCGGATCGAAAACGACGTGACGATTGCCCGCTCGCCGAAGCTCTTGGTGATCTTGTCGGCTTCGATCACCAGCTTGCCGGATTCCTGCGCGTCCGAAACCGTCGCCTGCACCGTGCCCTGCGGCCCCTTGTGGCCGCGATAGTTCGAGCGCATCGTCTGCAGCTCGCCGAGACGGCGCATGTTGCGCTTGCGCCGCGCCGTGACGCCATAGCGCAGCCAGTGCTCCTCGCGCTCGATCGACTTGCCGAGCTTGTGCTGCTCCAGTTCCTCGGCCTCCAGCACCTGGTCGCGCCATGCTTCGAAATGTGCAAAGCCGCGGTCGAGCCGGCGCGAGGTGCCGCGGTCGAGCCAAACGGTTGCAGTCGAGACCTTTTCGAGGAAACGCCGGTCGTGCGAGATCAGCACCAAGGCGCTGCGGGTCTTTTGCAGCTCGCCTTCCAGCCATTCGATGGTCGGCAGGTCGAGATGGTTGGTCGGCTCGTCGAGCAGGAGAATGTCCGGCTCCGGTGCCATAACCCGGGCAAGGGCTGCGCGCCGCGATTCGCCACCGGACAGCATTCTGGGGTCTTCGTCGCCGCTCAGCCCGAGATGCGACAGCAGATAGGTGACACGATAGGGGTCATCGCCCGGGCCGAGGCCGGCCTCGGCATAGGCCTGCACCGTGTTGAAGCCGGCAAAATCCGGCGCCTGTTCGAGATAACGCACCGTCGAGGACGGATGGCGGAAGACCTCGCCGGACTGCGCCTCGACCAGGCCGGCGGCAATCTTCAGCAGCGTCGATTTTCCCGAGCCGTTACGGCCGACGAGACAGATCTTGTCACCGGGCTCGATCTGCAGGCCAGCACCCGCCAGAAGCGGTGCACCGCCGAAGCTCAGGAAGATATCGTCGAGTTTCAGAATGGGAGGGGCCAAAAATCAGACTCCGGAAAGATCATAGGGCCGGGCGAGCACGATTGCCCGGCCGCTGCGGAGCGAAAAGCGAACGGTGCCTTCCGCAACATTGGAAATCGTGCGTGACGAGCCGAAAGGCAGATGGAAATCCACCAGCGGATAACGCGCATTCTCGATGGAAAGCCCCCTCAGTTCGCTGAATCCGGGCACGGAAAACAGGCTGCCTTTGGGAAGGTCCAGTTCGATCGTACCGGCAACCAGCGGCACTGCCTCTTCCTTGCCCGAGGTCAGCAGCAGGTCGAAACCCTCTTCCGCCAGGCTGACGGCCGACAGCAGATGCTGAAGCGCGTGGTCGGAACGTTCACCACCGAGCGCACCGGCGAGGATCAGCCGCCCAGCGCCCCGCGCGATTGCTTCCGCCACTGCGATTTCGCCGTCCGTCGCCGTCTTTGCCGCCGGATAAGGCTGTTTCGGCACATCGGGAAATGCACCGGCGAGATCATCAGGCGTCGAATCGAAATCGCCGACCCAGAGCTCCGGCGTAATACCGAGGGCTGCCGCATGCCGCATGCCGCCATCGGCCGCAATGAAGCGGCTGTCTTCGATGGCATGGCGCAGGCGTTCCGTCAGGCTGAGTTCGCCGCCAAGGAGAATGGTGAAGGTGGATTGGCTCATGGGCATTGCCCTTAGCGCAAACGAGGGGTCGAGGGGAAGGGCCGGCGAACGACGGCGTCTGCCTCAGCCCGGCGTATCCTTGTCGCGCGACAGGAAGACCGCCTCGTAACCGCCGATGAAGCGCTCGAAAAGCGCTGCGAAGCGCTCGACATCTTCCTGCGGCCAGTCGGAAACGATCTCGGAAATGATCGCAAGTTTCTGCGCGACGATCTCGGCAAGCAGGTCCTGGCCGACCTCGGTCATGACGACGACGATCCGCCGCGCATCGGCCTGCGAGGCCTCGCGGCGCAGCACATTGCGCCCAACCATGTCGGCCACCACCCGGCTTGCCCGTGACGGATCGATGCGCAGCATCTCCGCGATCATGCCGACGGTGACCTCGCCGGCAGGCTGCGCCTTGCGCACGGCATCGAGCACGTCGAGATGCGAAAGCTCAAGGCCCGGTGCAGCACTCTGGATCGCCAGCCGGCCGATCAGCCGCCGCCCGGTCATCAGCCGCATGCGCGCCATGCTCCGGCCGATACGCGGCACATTTTCACGATCCGGCTCGGCCGGCTCCGCAGAAAGGGTCTTGGTCAGGATTTCACTCATCATAGGACTATAACAGAGCCGATTCAAAAATTGAATATGCCGATGTCATTAATGTGCCATTGACAACTATATGCTGTTAGCACATAAAAGCACATCAACCCGGAACGATGCCTTCCATGGACATGCAACTCGCGCCTGCGCCGCTCGTGACGGATCCTCGCCGACGGCTTATTCTCTTCTTCTTCCTGATGACGGCCATGTTCATGGCGACGCTCGATAATCAGATCGTCTCCACGGCTCTGCCGACGATCGTCGGCGAATTCGGCCATCTCGAGCGCTTCGGCTGGATCGGCTCGGCCTATCTCCTGTCGCTGAGCGCCGTCATGCCGGTCTATGGCAAGCTTGGCGATCTGTTCGGCCGCAAATACGTGATGATGACGGCGATCATGATCTTCACCGTCGGATCGACAGTCTGCGGCCTGGCGGTCTCGATGGACACGCTGATCGCCGCCCGCGTGCTGCAAGGCCTTGGCGGCGGCGGCATCATGGTGTCGATCTTCGCCGTCAACGCCGACCTGTTCGAGCCGCGCGAACGGGCTCGCTACCAAAGCTATTCCAGCCTCGTGCTGATGGCATCGGGCGCAATCGGCCCCGTGCTCGGCGGCACGATGAGCGATCTCTTCGGCTGGCGCTCGATCTTCCTCGTCAACGTGCCGATCGGCTTCGTCGTGCTCATCGGCCTTGCCTTCATGCTGCCGTACCGCAAACCGCATCGCCGCCCCAAGATCGATTATGCCGGTGCGCTCCTGCTTGCCATGACGACGACAAGCATCGTGCTTGCCACCGACAGCAGCGAATTGTTCGGCGCGTTGATCTCGCCTGAGAGTATCGGCATCGTCGCCTTCGGCGTCGTCTGCGCCGTCACCTGGGTGTTCGTCGAGCGCCGCGCGCCGGAACCGATCGTTCCCCTGCAGCTGTTTCGCAATTCGACCTTCAGCCTGCTCCTGGTGATCTCGATCATGGGCGGCGCCGTCGCCATCGGCATGGTCAATTATCTCGCCCTCTTCCTGCAGACCACGACCGGCCTTTCGCCGTCTGCCGCCGGCCTGCTCTTCATCCTCCTGACCGGCGGCCTCGTCTGCGGGTCGCTTTCCGCAGGCCGTATCATCTCGATAACGGGGCGCTACAAGCCCTTCGCCATCGCAAGCCTCACCTGCAGCGCCACCGCCTTTGCGCTGATGTCGCAGACCCACGCCGGAACGCCGATCGCCTTCATCGGCGCGATCATGATGCTGCATGGCATCGGCATCGGCCTTGCCCAGCAGGTTCCCATTATCGGCGTACAGAATGCAGCACCCACCCGCGACGTCGGCGCCGCCACCGGCTCGGTGACGCTGTCGCGCATGGGCGGCGCCTCGATCGCCATTTCCATCTACGGCGCCATCATCGCCTCTGAGCTCGGCAAGGTCAGCATCTCCATTCCCGGCGTCGCCGATATCAAGCAGCTGACGCCGAAAATGATGGCCGCCCTTCCCGAAGCGAGTCGCCAGGCCGTCGCCGATACCTATGCCGCCGCTTTCTCGCCGCTGTTCATGACCTCCTGCGCCATTGCGCTGATCGGCCTTGCCGCCGCCATCATGCTGAAGCCTGTGCAGCTGCCCCGCGCCGGCGAGACGACGAAGCAACCGGCGGCGGAAGCTGCGGAATAGTCGAATCACGACGGCGAGAGAATGCTTCATCGGAAGGCATTCCTTCTCGATGAATATATCGTGGGTTGCAATTTTCTCGCAGGACTGTTGCTATCGGCCCGGTTGCTTCAATTGGGCCGTTCTTTTTCCGCGCCGTCGACGAATCTCCGCGTTGTGACGGAACTTTCGCCATAATTTCATCCGAGCGAAGGGTGGCCCTCATGCCTGAGGCTTGCCAAAATGCAACGGCGCCACATTTATACAGAGTCTCGCTATGCAACCGATGCGTAAATCAGCTACAGCAAGGACTTGTATCGGCCGATTGTGCAGTGCGAGATCAGGGGTGCGTCCCTGTTGAATTCCCTTTGCCATGGTCGGTCCGAATCTGCGGCAAACCGGCAAAACAGCGACATGATGCGGAGAAACAGCCTGGACAGCTTGACGACGTGGAAATCGCCCGCGCTTTCCAGTGATGCCATCTCCGCGCCGCAGCGTTTCGCCCGTCGCCTGATGCTGTTTTCGGCCGTCGCAATGGCGCTGAATGGCTGCCAAACGCTGATCGACCAATCCTATCAGCCGAGTGTTTCGCCTTCTTCCAATCCGCAGATCGTCGACGAGGTGCAGAAGAACGATCCGCGCGCGGCGATGGGCGCTCGTGAGCATCCGCGCATCGTATCAAGCTACGGCGGCGAATATAAGGACGCCAAAACCGAGCGCCTTGTCGCCCGCATCGCCGGCGCCCTGACGGCGGTGTCGGAAAATCCGAGCCAGTCCTACCGCATCACCATCCTGAATTCGCCGGCGATCAACGCCTTTGCGTTGCCGGGCGGTTATCTCTACGTCACCCGCGGCCTGCTCGCCCTTGCCAACGATGCCTCGGAAGTCGCCGCCGTGCTGTCGCACGAAATGGGCCACGTGACCGCAAACCACGGCATCGAGCGGCAGAAGCGCGAAGAGGCTGAGGTCATCGCCAGCCGTGTCGTCGCCGAAGTCCTTTCCAGCGACATCGCCGGCAAGCAGGCGCTTGCCCGCGGCAAGCTGCGGCTCGCCGCCTTCTCCCGCCAGCAGGAGTTGCAGGCCGATGTCATTGGTGTGCGCATGCTCGGCGAAGCGGGCTACGACCCCTATGCCGCTGCCCGTTTCCTCGATTCGATGGCCGCTTACAGTCGCTTCATGTCGGTTGATCCCGAAGCCGACCAAAGCCTCGACTTCCTGTCGAGCCATCCGAATTCGGCGCAACGCATAGAGCTTGCCCGCACCCACGCCCGCGCCTTCGGCCAGGAAGGCTCGGTCGGCGACAAGGGCCGTAATTATTATCTCGACGGCATAGATGGACTGCTCTACGGCGACAGCCCCGAAGAAGGTTATGTGCGCGGCCAGACCTTCCTGCATGGCGGCCTCGGCATCCGTTTCGACGTGCCGCCGGATTTCCATATCGACAACAAGGTCGAGGCGGTGATGGCCACCGGCCCGAACGACATCGCCGTCCGCTTCGACGGCGTCGCCGACAATCAGAACCAGAGCCTCACCAACTATATCTCCAGCGGCTGGGTGACCGGCCTCGATCCGTCGACCATCCAGCCGATCACCATCAACGGCATGGAAGCAGCCACCGCGCGCGCCAGCGCCGACCGCTGGGATTTCGATGTCACCGTGATCCGCAACAATTCGCAGATCTTCCGTTTCCTGACCGCCGTGCCGAAAGGCAGCGACGCCCTTGAGCCAACGGCCAGTGTCTTGCGCGCGAGTTTCCGCCGCATGACGCCGGCAGAGGCAGCCTCGCTGAAGCCGCTGCGCATCCGCGTCGTCACCGTCCGGCCGGGTGAGAACATCTCGACGCTCGCAGCCCGCATGATGGGCACAGACCGCAAGCTCGATCTCTTCAAGCTCATCAACGCCCTGCCCACGGGTGCAGCCGTTTCTACAGGCGATCGCGTCAAGATCATCGCCGAATAAAAAGGCCCGGCTTGCGCCGGGCCAGTCTGTGCTGCTGGAGGGGATAGGGTTCAGGCGTAGGCCGCCATATGCGGATCGGCGCTGACGAGCGCGCTGCGAAGCTTCTCCATCGCTCGGCTTTCAATCTGACGCACACGTTCCTTGGAAATGCCGAGATCGGCGCCGAGCTCTTCAAGCGTGGCACCGTCCTCCGCCAGACGTCGGGCGCTGATGATCTTCATCTCGCGTTCGTTGAGATGTTTCAGCGCCGAGGCGAGCCAGACGCGGCGGCGTTCGCCGTCGATCATGTTGGACACCTGCTCGTCCGGCAGGGGATCGTCGCTGACGAGGAAGTCCATCTTCTCCGCACTCTCGGCATCGCCGGAGACCGACGGCGCCTGCAGCGAAGCGTCGTTGCCGGAAAGCCTGGCATCCATCGTTTGCACATCGGAGAGGCTGACGCCGAGGGCCGCGGCGATTTCCTGGTGAATGGATTGCAGCGTCAGCTGGGTGTCACCCTTGGCGAGCTTGGCGCGAAGACGGCGCAGATTGAAGAACAGCGCCTTCTGCGCCGAACTCGTACCGCCGCGCACGATCGACCAGTTGCGCAGAATATAGTCCTGGATCGAAGCCCTGATCCACCAGCTTGCATAAGTCGAAAAGCGCACGTCGCGCTCCGGCTCGAAGCGAGCGGCGGCTTCCAGCAGGCCAACGTAGCCCTCCTGCACCAGATCGCTCATCGGCAGGCCGAAATTGCGGAATTTGCCGGCCATGGATATGACGAGGCGCATATGGGCCATGGCGATCTGGTTGCGCGCGCCGCGGTCGTCGTGATCCTTCCAACGGGTGGCGAGATCGTGCTCTTCCTGACGGGCGAGATAAGGGGCGGCCATCGCGATTTTGATCATGCGCCGATCTGCAGACATGTTCTTCATTTCGATCTCCCGAAACAGGCCTCTCGCCCTGAAATGAACAATAAAACTCATCTTCCGGAACATCGCTGTCCGGATTGAATGGTGTTCTGAATGCATAAAAGCCTCGCCCCTGGACTTTTCAGGGGGAGGCCCTATTTCTCATCATGTGCCGGTAAGACGGCTGGGCTGGACCTGTTTTTTCACCTTGCCGGATTGGCAATATAGAAAAGGCATGATCCGCTCCTCATCGAACATTGACGGAATAGCAGTTCGCTCGCTGAGGCATTGCCCGACGAGCAGTCCGCAATTACGTATGTTAAACGCGGCAGTCGGAAAAAAGTTCCAATAAAAAAACCCGGCGCGAAGGCCGGGTTTTTTGATGGAAAAACAAGGTCGCTTTATGCGGCTTCGTCCTGTGAATCGTCTTCTTCGATCGCCTTGCCCCGCTTCGGACCCTTGTTGAGATTCGTCTCGACGAGGCGGACGGCTTCTGTTTCCGACATCTTGTTGACGGCGGCGATTTCGCGCGCCATGCGATCGAGGGCAGCCTCATAAAGCTGGCGCTCGGAATAGGACTGCTCGGGCTGGTTCTCGGCACGATAGAGATCGCGCACGACTTCAGCGATGGAAATCAGGTCGCCGGAATTGATCTTCGCATCATATTCCTGGGCACGGCGGGACCACATGGTACGCTTGACGCGTGCCTTGCCCTGCACAACCTTCAAAGCACGCTCGACGAAATCCGTTTCCGAAAGCTTGCGCATACCGATGCTCATGGCCTTGGCGACCGGAACCTTCAGACGCATCTTGTCCTTCTCGAAATCGATAACGAAAAGTTCGAGCTTCATGCCGGCAACTTCTTGCTCTTCGATAGCGGTGATGGTACCGACGCCATGAGCGGGGTAGACAATCGATTCACCGGTCTTGAAGCCGTGACGTGCTGTAGAAGGCTTTTTCTGCTGAGTCGTCATTCTATTCAAAAACTCCCTGTTACGCTTCCGGCGGCGGCCGGAGCCGGGTCAGTCAGGCCCGGGTGAGACGGTAGTATCCGTCGGGTGACTTCACTCTGGTCCCATCGGGCAAAAGCAAAGACTTCTTGCGCTCGATCTTGGGACCCGGCGCTCAAAGCGTTGATATGTCACGGAAACCGTGTACGGATTTGTTTTGCTTTCGTGATGGTTTTGGGCATGCGTCATGCCACAAATGGAACAGTAGACGAAACCTATCATAAAAATATGAGGAAATCAATAATTTGCTTCGCTTGAGTCATGCGGGCAACACATGTCACCCATATGCCTCACGCAGCTTTTAAAAGGTTTTTCCCGACGGTCGCCTGAAGCCGGCGACCGAATGTAGGCGCTGTCTCAATCGCCGGAACCGGGCTTGTCGGAGAAATACTTCTCGAATTTTCCGGTCTCGCCATCCATTTCCTTGGCCTCGGGCAACGGGTCCTTCTTGATCGTGATATTCGGCCAGATCGTGGCATATTCGGTGTTAATCTTCAGCCATTTGTCGAGGCCCGGCTCAGTATCGGGCTTGATCGCCTCGGCGGGACATTCCGGTTCGCAGACGCCGCAATCGATGCATTCGTCAGGATGGATGACGAGGAAATTCTCGCCTTCATAAAAGCAGTCGACAGGGCAGACTTCCACGCAGTCGGTGTATTTGCACTTGATGCAATTGTCGGTCACGACATAGGTCATGAAGAACTCCAGGATTTCCATGCGGATGGGGCCGGGCAACCTGGAACGTCGCGCCTATCCCCGTGCCGGAGGAAAAGCGTGAGCAGGCTTGGGAGGCAAGCACGCTTCCGGCAGGTTGTCAGTGACGTATCGGCTTTAGCGCCGGATTTCAAGGATAAACGATCTGCAAAAACCGCCGCCGCAGACAGAGTTTTCTAATCCTCGTCCGACATCAGCCTGTCGATTGCACGTCTTTCCTTTTTGGTCGGACGGCCGGCGCCGGTCGCCCGGATCGCCTGCTCGTAGGGCGTGAGACGTTTTGCCTCATCCGGCGGCGGGGATTGGTCGTCGTAGAGCAGGCGCGCCTCCTCGTAAGGACCGCGCCGCTCGCCGGCAAGGCGCATGACGAGAACGACATCGCGCCGCTCCAGCGTCAGCTCGATACGGTCGCCCGGCTTGACCATCTGGCTCGGATGGCTGCAGCGCTCGCCGTTGATACGCACATGGCCCGATTGGATATGGCTCTGCGCCAGCGAGCGCGATTTCACCATGCGCGCGAAGAACAGCCACTTGTCGATGCGCTGGCGCGAACCGCTTGTCGGCTGTGTCTCCCCGCTCATGATTACTTCTTCATCTGCTCCTTGAGAGCTGCAAGCTTGGCGAAAGGCGAATCCGGATCGATCGGCTTCTCCTTGCGCGGTGGCTTGGCCTCGAAGCGCAGCGGCTGCGAGCCGCTGCGATTGTTGTTGCGGTCGTTACGATCGTTACGCTCACCACGATCCTTGCGATCGCCACGCTCCTGCCGGTCGCCACGCGGCTGGTCGCCCCGTGGTTGGTTGTTGCGGTCGCCTCTTGCCTGCTGCGGCCGGCCGCCATCGCGACCTGCGCCGTCCTTGCCGCGGTTCTGGCGATTGTTGTCGCGGCCGTCGCCATTGCGATTGCCCTCGCCGCCTTCACCGCCGCCCGGCCGGCGATTGCGGTCGCCGCGCTCCTGGCTTTGACCGCGCTGCTCGCCCTGGCCGCCACGGCGTTCGCCATGCCCGCCGCGCGCCTGGCGCTGATTGTCGTTGCGACCGCCAAGACGCCACAGAAGAACCGGCTTCGGTTCCGCCGGCTCGCCGGCTTCCCCAGATGCAGGTACTGCTTCATCGGAAGCCGATACCGCTTCCGCAGGAGCGGAGGTTTCCCCGGCAGCAGAGGCTTCCGCAGGAGCGGATGTCTCGATCGGTTCGGCCGGAGCGGCGATTTCGACCCCTTCCGCCACGGGCGCGTCCGCGACTGCCGAAGCCGCCTCGGTTGCGGCGGGCTCGGCAGCAGTCTCTTCTGCCGCGCCGTCGGCATCGTCGTGGTCGGCCTTTTCGGCTGTTTCTTCCGCGGGCGCTTGCGCGCTGGCGGCGGGCGCTGAGGCTGCATCCTGCGTCGCAAGATGTGCCGAAGCTTCTTCCGCCTTCACGGCATCGGCGCGATAGCCGAGACCCTTGAGGATTTCTTCCATGTCCTCGAGTGTCGCACCGAGGATCGACAGCATCGCCGTCGTCGTCGTGAAGCGGCGGCCGTCATAGGCGCCCTCCGGACGGTTGTTCTGACCGGGCTTCCATTGCAGCAGCGGACGGATGATATCGGCAAGCCGTTCCAGGATGTCGATACGCACGGCACGCTTGCCGAGGAAACGGAAGCCGGCGAGCTTGTAGAACATCCGCTCGAAGCTCGGATCGGTGACGACGGAGGTGCGGCCGGCGGCAAGCACGGGAATGAGATCGCCGTAGCCCGGCTTGTCCAAACCGTCGTTCTTCAGCGCCCAGAGCAGCGTGATGAGTTCGGCCGGCGCCGGCTTCAGAAGGGCCGGAACGAAGATATGATAGGCGCCGAAACGCACGCCGTAGCGGCGCATGGAGGCGCGGGCTTCCTGGTCCAGCGACTTCACCTCCTCGGTCACGTCGCGGCGGAACAGCACCCCGAGATTCTCGACGAGCTGGAAGGCAAGCCCCTTGGCGAGCCCTTGCAGGTCCTCGGCGCGCGACAGATCATCGAGCGGCTTCAGCACCGTGCTGATATGATGATTGACGAAGCGCTCGATGCGCGCGGCAACGTGATCGCGGGCATTGCCCGTCAATTGCTCGTCGGCCAGCAGGATCACGCGCGGACGCATGATGTGATCGCTGCCCGAAAGCCGCGCCACCGGGTCGCCCAGCCAGCGGATCAACCCATCCGAACCGATCACCAGATCGCTGTTGCCGGCGGCATGCATCCGGGCCGCGCGGGCTTCGAACTCGAGCCCGAGCGCCTTCTGCGACGCAGCCTGAACCGCCTTGGCATCCGGCCCGTCCGTTCCCGCCACCGGCGTGAAACGGAATCCGCTCAACTGCCCTACATGATGTCCTTCAACGAAGACATCGCCATTCACACTGATTTCAGCTTCCAGCATCGCATTCTCTCTCAGGCGCTTCATGAGCACAGATGTCCTGCGATCAACAAAGCGTTTCGTCAACCTTTCATGTAACGCGTCGGACAATCGATCTTCGATTTCCCGCGTCTTTTCCTGCCAGTGTGTCGGATCGGCAAGCCAACCGGGCCGATTCGAAACGTAGGTCCAGGTCCTTATCTGCGCGATTCGCGCCGAAAGCGTGTCAATTTCGCCATCTGTTCGATCGGAGCGATGAACCTGCTCCGCAAGAAACTGCTCGTTCACCGTGCCATAGCGGACGAGATCGGAAAAGAGGGTCGAGATAAGATCGGCATGTTGTGCTGGGGTGATACGCCGATAGTCGGGAAGCGCGCAAGCCTCCCAGAGTTTTTCGACGCGCGCCGGCCTGTCGGCGAGATCGATGACCTCGGGATAACGCGAAAGCTGCTCCAGCGCCTGCTGGTCGACCGCAGGCAGCGCCCGCGTCAGCCCCGGCACGCGCGGCCCGACCTCAAGGCTGGCGCGCAGCGACGCGATTGAGGAGAAGTCCATCTCCGTCGTCCGCCACTGCAAAACCTTGACGTTATCGAACTCGTGTCCTTCGATGCGCTGCACCAGCTCGTCGTCAAAAGGCGAGACTTGTCCGGTGACGCCGAAGGTCCCGTCTCGCACGTGCCGCCCGGCGCGGCCAGCGACCTGGCCGAGTTCGCCCGGATTGAGATTGCGGAACTGGTAACCGTCGAATTTCCGGTCCTGGGCAAAGGCGACGTGATCGACATCGAGGTTGAGGCCCATGCCGATCGCATCGGTCGCCACCAGGTATTCGACGTCGCCCGCCTGATAGAGCGCCACCTGCGCATTGCGGGTGCGCGGGCTGAGCGCACCGAGCACGACCGCCGCGCCGCCGCGCTGCCGGCGAATGAGCTCGGCGATGGCATAGACCTCGTCGGCGGAGAAGGCGACGATGGCCGAGCGCTGCGGCAGCCGGGTGATCTTCTTCTGCCCGGCATAGAAAAGATGCGAAAGCCGCGGCCGCTCGACGATTGTGATGCCGGGCAGGAGCTGCTGCAGGATCGGCCGCATTGTCGCCGCGCCGAGCAACAGCGTTTCCTCGCGGCCGCGAAGATGCAGGATGCGGTCGGTGAAGATATGGCCACGCTCGAGATCGCCTGCGAGCTGCACCTCATCGATCGCGACGAAGGCGGCTCTGGTCTCTCGCGGCATCGCCTCGACAGTGCAGACGGAAAAACGCGCATTAGGCGGCGAAATCTTTTCCTCGCCGGTGACCAAGGCCACATTCTGTACGCCGACCTTCTCCACCACCCGCGTATAGACCTCGCGCGCCAGCAGCCGGAGCGGCAGGCCGATCACGCCCGTTCCGTGCGCGACCATGCGCTCGATGGCATAATGGGTCTTGCCGGTATTGGTCGGCCCGAGCACCGCGGTCACACCGCGCCCGCTGAGAATCATCGGCTGCGAAGTCAGAGTCATGGGTCCATGCAAATGAGGCGGGTGGCCCCAGGAAAATCTCGGCTCCTCGGTGGAAGCAGAGAACACATGGACAGCTGCCGCCGCAAACGCAAGGGCAGATTTCAAAATGCCTCGGGGATTACGACCTTTGCGAGTCGTGCGGAATGCCCGAATTTCCGATTCGGAACAGCGTGAGAACGAATCAGCGACGAATCGCTGACTTCCGCTGATTCAGCTTTTGTTCACGGCTAAGTATTGATTTTGAATCACTTTTTCCCACTAGATGCTGAATCATGAGACTCTCTCCCGTTTGCATTTTCGAGGTCGCGGGTGGCGATTCCCGCCCCATGTTGAGCGGGCGAAAATCCGCCCGAAATTAACCTCTCGACCAAAGCCGGAACGAATCGGAGACGAATCGCTGACTCGGCCATTTTCACCTTTCGTTCACGGCCACATCTGGTAGCGACTGCAGGTCCGGGTGCTAGATGCGGATCGATGACAGATCCCTTTGCCCTGCCTCGTTGTAGCGGCATTAATCTTTCGAGAGCTGGATTCAGACGGCGTTAAGTCAAGGCGGCACATATTGGGGCTCCGATCAAACACGGAACGAATCGCTGACGAATCGGCGACATCGCGATTTTCCCGATTTGTTCACCGCAACATATTGTATTTACATGTCTTTTTAACCATAATGGCAATTTCCGGAAATAACGGAACTTAAACCGTGAATCAGGCGCCGTCACATTTCCGGAGCTTAACCGGGAACAAAAATCGCCAATGTGTGTTTCTCGTCCATCCAAATTGCCGATGAAATGAAGGAAACACACCATGCTTGGCACAATACTTCTTATTATCCTCATTCTGCTCTTGATCGGAGCCCTGCCGAATTGGGGTTATAGCCGTGGCTGGGGCTATGGACCTTCCGGCGGTTTGGGGCTAGTTCTCGTGATTATCATTATCCTTGTACTAATGGGCCGCATCTAAAGCCCAACTAACCTGGGGAGTTACGACATGATGAAGAAGATTGTTCTTATTGGTGCCCTCGTCGGCGCCTTGGCATCCTGCACACCAACCGAGCAAGGTACGGCGATCGGCGCCGGCACCGGCGCGGTTATCGGCGGTGCCGTTACCAACAGCTGGGGTGGTGCCGCCGTCGGCGCCGTTGCCGGCGGCCTGACCGGCGCTCTGATCGGCCAGTCGGTCGAACGCCGCGGCTACTGCGTCTATCGCGACCGCTACGGCCGCCGCTACGAGGCTCGTTGCCGCTACTGATCGGCAAGCATATCGGACTCCCAACGGGCGCTTCGGCGCCCGTTTTTCTTTTGGCTGCCACATCCGTCAACGTAACGTTGACAATTGGTTGCGAAAGTCAAATCTACCGCCGCCAAACGGCCAGGCACATATTTCCTTTACGAGCGCAACGGATAGGCAAAGCCGCCCGGCGCACCGGAAAGGAAACGTTTCCATGATTCACACTTTGCTGAATTCCCTCGTAGCCGTTCTCATCGCGTCGGCTTTCCTGGCGACCGCGATATCAGTCCTCAGCAGCGAAGATCGCTCGCTGCGCAAAGTGCCGGCCAGTGTTCGGCCACAGCGACGTCCATAAACAGAGATTGGCGCGTTCAGCCGGACGCGCCAATTGCTTTGAATCTGATCTCTACTGTCGACTCCAAGACAGAAATGTCTAGGCGAAGAACTGTCCGCCATTGGCCGTCAGCGTCGAACCGGTGATGAAACCGGCATCGTCGGAGACGAGGAAGGTGACGCAGCGCGCGATCTCTTCCGGTTCGCCGAGACGGCCGACGGGGATCTGCGGAATGATGCGTTCGTTCAGCACCTTCTCCGGCACGGCAAGCACCATTTCCGTTCCGATGTAACCGGGGCAAATGGCGTTGACGGTGATGTTCTTGTTCGCCCCTTCCTGGGCCAGCGCCTTGGTGAAACCGAGATCGCCCGCCTTGGCCGCCGAATAGTTCACCTGGCCCATCTGGCCCTTCTGCCCGTTGATCGACGAGATATTGACGATACGGCCGAAGCTGCGGTCACGCATGCCGGTCCAGACCTGATGCGTCATGTTGAACAGGCCGGTGAGGTTGGTATTGATCACCTCGTGCCATTGCTGCTGCGTCATCTTGTGGAACATCGCGTCGCGGGTGATGCCGGCATTGTTGACGAGGATTTCGACCGGACCGATCTCGCTTTCGACCCTGGCAATTCCCTCGCCGCAGGCGAGGTAATCCGAAACATCCCATTTGAACACCGGAACGCCGGTAACGTCGTGGAAGGCTTTGGCCTTCTCGTCGTTGCCGGCATAGCTGGCAGCGACCCTGTATCCGGCATTTTTCAGTGCCATGGATATTGCCGCGCCGATGCCGCGTGTGCCCCCGGTGACCAAAGCCACTCTGCTCATGTTCCGCTCCCCTATTGTTTTTCGCCTCGCCGCTTGGCGGGATATTCAATCAAACATGGATCGTATGCTATTTAAAGCGCTTCAAAGCACATGGCCACACCCATGCCACCGCCGATGCAAAGCGTGGCGAGACCTTTCTTCGCGCCGCGGCGCTTCATTTCGAACAGCAGCGTGTTGAGAATGCGCGCGCCGGAGGCGCCGATCGGATGGCCGATCGCAATTGCCCCGCCATTGACGTTGACGATCGACGGATCCCACCCCAGATCCTTGGTGACGGCGCAGGCTTGCGCCGCGAAGGCCTCGTTGGCTTCGACGAGATCGAGATCGTTCACCGACCAGCCGGCCTTCTCGAGCGCCTTGCGCGAGGCCGGGATTGGTCCGGTGCCCATGATCTGCGGATCGACACCCGCCGTTGCCCAGGAAACGATGCGGGCGAGCGGCTGGATGCCGCGCCGGACCGCCTCCGCTTCGCTCATCAGCACCGCCGCAGCGGCACCATCGTTGAGGCCGGACGCGTTCGCGGCGGTGACCGTGCCGTCCTTGTCGAAAGCCGGGCGCAATTTCCCCATCGCCTCCAGCGTGGCGCCGTGACGGATATATTCGTCGGCATCGACCGTAACGTCGCCCTTACGTGTCTTGATGACGTAGGGGATGATCTCGTCGACAAAGCGACCGGCTTTCTGCGCTGCCTCCGCCTTGTTCTGCGAACTGACGGCGAACTGATCCTGGTCGTCGCGCGAAAGCTGCCACTGGCGCGCAACATTCTCGGCGGTGATGCCCATGTGGTAGCCGTGGAAAGCGTCGGTCAAGCCGTCCTTGATCATCGTGTCGATCATCTTCATGTCGCCCATCTTGACGCCGCCGCGTAAGTGCGCGGCATGCGGCGCCATCGACATGGATTCCTGGCCGCCGGCAACGATGATCTTGGCGTCGCCGGTGGCGATCTGCTGCATGCCGAGCGCCACCGCGCGCAGGCCCGAGCCGCAGAGCTGATTGACGCCCCAAGCCGTCGCTTCCTTCGGAATGCCGGCCTTCATCGCCGCCTGGCGGGCCGGGTTCTGGCCCTCGCCGGCGGAAAGCACCTGGCCGAGGATTACCTCGTCCACCTCGCCGGGATCGACGCCGGCGCGCTCGAGAGCGCCCTTGACGACGGCCGTCCCGAGCTCATGCGCGAGGACTGTCGCGAAAGCGCCGTTGAAGGCGCCGACTGCTGTTCGCCCTGCACTGGCGATGACGATGGATGGATTGCTCATGGGGACGCTCCTCGTTTTCGTCTCACTTACATAAGTGGAAACTGGCAAAGCTTGGAGCACAAGTCAAACGCGAAGACCGGCAGCCGTCATTTTTAGGCAAAGCCCGTCAAAGCCCGATTCATCTGCTCTGTGAAAGGTTTGCCGCATCGCACAAAGAGATTGTCACCGGGCTTCTTTTGCGTTTACAGTCTCAAATGGAGGAATATCCATAAATCAGACGGGGGTCCAGGAGACTGATATGGCGAAGCATGAGGGTCAGATCGTTATCAAGAAATACGCCAATCGCCGCCTATACAACACGGGCACCAGCACCTACGTGACGCTGGAAGACCTGGCGGAGATGGTGAAGAAGGGCGAAGAATTTACCGTACAGGATGCAAAAAGCGGAGATGACATCACCCATTCGGTGCTGACCCAGATCATCTTCGAACAGGAATCGAAGACCGGCAACACGTTGCTCCCGATCTCCTTCCTGCGCCAGCTCATCACCTATTACGGCGATCAGATGCAGATGGTCGTGCCGAGCTTTCTCGAACATTCGATGCGCTCCTTCACCGAACAGCAGGCCCAGATGCGCGAGCAGGTGACCCGCGCCTTCGGCGAAACGCCGCTCGGCAAGAACCTGCAGTTGCCGATGCAGATGGTCGAGGACCATGTTCGCCGCAACACCGAGCTGTTTCAGCAGGCGATGCAGATGTTCTCGCCCTTCATGACGCCGCCCGCCAAGGAAAGCCGCAAGGCCGAGGCCAAGGATATCGACGAGCTGAAGGAACAGCTCCGCGCTCTTCAGAACAAGCTAGACAACCTATAATCCGATCGACACATCCCGCCCGGCGCTCCGGATCGACACGGCAAAACCGCCGATGACATCGATCAGAGCGATCGTCATCAAAATGAAGAACACCTGCGTCGCAGCATCCCGGACGAGCAAAAACTCAACCAGGAAGGCGATGAACACCAGCATCGACAGCATGTGGTTGACGAGATTGCCGGGGCCGGTTCTGGTGGCTTTGAGGATTTCGAAGAACAGCACGACAAGTGCGATGACGATGAAAAGATCGCCGAGCGCCATGCTCCAGATGGCGCCCGAGATCATCGACAGCACGATGATATCATGTTGCAGTGCCGGAATGCCGCCATCGCCCATCAGGCCCAGCATCGCGAGATTGTAAAGAATAAACGGGATAATCATTAGGGGCATGGCGGCTATCATCTGCAATCTCCCAGCGCATCATGGAAGAATACTGCCGCAAACCGTTGCCTGACTGCAAGTCATTGCAAATATTATATCGTCGATATGCAAAAGGCCGGCGTGACGCCGGCCTTGAAACTTCGATCGGACAAGCCGGATCGGGAAATTATGCGCTTTCCTTCGGCGTCAGAACCTGGCGGCCGCGATACATACCGGTCTTCAGGTCGATATGATGCGGGCGACGCAGTTCGCCGGAGTTCTTGTCTTCGACGTAAGTCGGAGCCTTCAGGGCGTCTGCCGAACGGCGCATACCGCGCTTGGACGGGCTTGTTTTTCTCTTCGGTACAGCCATTTCTCTTACTCCACTTGCGGGCAAAACATTCCCACGGCCAGACTGGCGGCCGAAACGGACATGTCGCGATTTCGGAATTTGGCGCGCTTATACATGCAAGGGGTGGCGTTGACCAGTCCCCATGCGTATTTTTTGCGAAGCCGATGATTCCGGGCTCAGACTTCGTCCTCCGGTACGATCCACGGCTCGGCGCGGGCCGCCTCTTCCCATTTTCGCCAGGCCGGATGCGCCTTCATGGTCTCCATATAGGCCAGGATGTCGTTTCGGCTGACGAGATCATAGATGTCGAACCGGTTGACGACAGGTGCAAACATCGCATCCGCCCCGCTGAACGCGCCAAACAGAAACGGTCCGCCGGATTGCTGCAGGAGGTCGCGCCAGATCGTCTCGATGCGGCTGGTGTCGGCGTCGACACCATCCGGCAACGCGATCTTGCCCTTTGGCCGGCGGATATTCATCGGGCAGGCGCTACGCAGCGCCCGGAAGCTCGAGAGCATTTCCATCGAAACCGATCGGGCGAGCGCCCGCTCGGCCCGATCCCTCGGCAGAAGGCCGGCGTCCGGATAAAGTTCGGCGACATATTCGATGATCGCCAGCGATTCCCAGATCTTCAATGCGCCGTGCTTGAGAAGCGGCACCCGCCCGGTCGGCGAAACCGCCTTGATATTGGGATTGCCACCCGCATCGTCGAAGGGGATCAGGACTTCCTCGAAATCGATTCCGGCAGCCGTCAGCGCCATCCACGGCCGGAACGACCAGGAGGAATAATTCTTGTTGGCGATGTAAAGCGTCGGTTTGTCCATGGGCCTCTCCCGTTCAGGCTTCGAAATCGAAGATCAGCAATTCGTGGAAATGGTTCATATCCTCGAACACGCAGAATGCCGGCGGTGTCAGCTCGAAAACAACCGCCTTGCGGCGGATATCGTCGGCCACATCATCGAGCATCGCCTGCCAGCGCGGCAAGGCTTCATCCTCCAGCCGTTCGATCGCATAGGCGAAGGTTATATGGAACTTATAGTCCTCATGGTTCGGCTGGCGATAGCCGAGAAGATCGGCCAGTGCGCTGCGCCAGGCGCGCATGATCTTGCGGTCGTTCGCCGTCGCCCCGTCGACGAGCAGGCCCGACGGACGCGCTTCGACGATGGCGACCTTGAAGGGGTCAAACATCGAGAAACCTTCCAGCCTTGCCGCCATCAGCGCGGTCATGTCGTCGATGGGCGTATCGAGAGGGAGATCGCTTGGCCAGTAATCCTGCCGGCGCCTGGTCTCGATGACACCTTCGAAAAGCGTCATGTGAATGCTTGATATCGGCGTGAAGAGGAACTGCGGGGCCTCGGTCATCGCCAGATATTTTTCGCGCGCTTCGATCAGCGCCGTCTGCGTCTGCGAGCCCTTCTCGAGATGACAGACGATGGTGTTGCCGGCTTCCGGCAGAAAGCCGCCGTGCTTGCCATAACGGCTGCCGAGATGGGCGGGCGGGGTCGGATTATGCGCCTTCGAATAAAAGAGAAGCTCCGGCGAAAATGTCGTGATGGTCATGGGCGAATCGGGGCTCTGGTTGGACTGCATTCGCCCATATGGCAGAACCAAGACTGTCAGATGACGCTTGCCGGTTTCAACGACAAGTTCTGATGTCAATCATAGATGCACCTGATGTAATCGCCCGAACCTTGCCCGCGTCTCTCGATGACGCCCGCGAGCCGGCGAAGGCCTCGTCCGGGCTTGCCGGCATTGCGGTCGATCGGGTTTGGCAGCGAGACGGCAAGCAGCGATGCCTGGCGCCGCGTGAGCTTCGAGGCGGGCACCTTGAAATGATGCTGGGCCGCCGCTTCGATGCCGTAGATGCCGGGACCCCATTCGGCAATGTTGAGATAAATTTCCATCAGCCGTCGTTTCGACAAGACGAAATCCGTGGTCACCGCGAGCGGAAGTTCCAGCCCCTTGCGCACGAAGGAGCGGCCGTTCCAGAGGAAGAGGTTCTTCGCCGTCTGCATCGGGATGGTACTGCCGCCGCGCGTCGCCTGACCTTTCAGCGTATCCTCGACCAGCATGCGCATTTCCGCCCAGTCGACGCCGCCGTGAAAGCAATACTGCCCGTCCTCCGACATCATCACCGACTGCACCGCAACTGGGGCGATTTTATCAAGCGATACCCATTGCCTGTCGTAACCACGCAGCAGCACGAGATCGCGCAGCATCAGCGTCGAGACGGGGTGAATGAAGGGCAACAGATAGAAAAAGATCAACGCATAGGGAAGGATCAGCACGATCAGCATGGCAACAACGATGCGTTTCAACACACGCCGGTCTTCGAACCATCGCCGACGAGCCGGCATGTCGACGCTGTCCTCTCTCTCTGGCGCTATATCCAATGTCCCCAGTCCGATTTCGCTCCTGTCGTTCTCATAACGCCTGTGTAAAGCTTATGCCAGAGTGCGTGGCGAATCTTGCTGCCGCCATCGACAATTCCGTTGCAAGCCCGGGGGCGCTCATGCCAAACAGCGCCCATGGACGCGAACCGGGACACTTTCGAGACGAGGCTGAAGAACAACGCCCGCGAGATCGAGGCGCTGCTCGACGCATTGCTTTCACCAAATGCTCTTTCCGATGAAATGGCCAGGCCCGAGACGCTGCGCGATGCCATGCACTATGCCGTGTTGAACGGCGGCAAGCGGCTGCGCCCGTTTCTCGTCGTCGAAAGTGCCGCCCTTCTCGGCGGCGACGCCGAGGCGGCACTTCGCGTCGGCGCAGCACTCGAATGCGTCCACTGCTATTCCCTCGTGCATGACGACCTGCCGGCCATGGACGATGACGACCTGCGCCGCGGCAAACCGACGGTGCACATAAAGTTCGACGAAGCGACGGCAATCCTCGCCGGCGACAGCCTGCTGACCTATGCCTTCGACATCATCGCCGCGCCGGAAACGACCCTTGCCGATACGAGCAAGGCATCGCTGGTACTGGCCCTTGCCCGCGCAGCCGGTCTCGGCGGCATGGCCGGCGGCCAGGCGCTCGATCTCGCGGCGGAAAGGCAGGCGCCCGACGAGGCCGGCATCATCCGCCTGCAGGCGATGAAAACAGGCGCGCTGATCCGCTTCGCCTGCGAAGCCGGCGCCGTCATCTCGGCAAGCCCGCCGGACGATCGCCGCCGCCTGCGCGCCTTCGGCGAAAAGATCGGCCTTGCCTTCCAGCTTGCCGACGACATTCTCGACCTGACCTCGGATGCGGCAACCATGGGCAAGGCGACCGGCAAGGATGCAGCCCGCGGCAAGGGAACACTCGTCGCCTTGCGCGGTATGGAATGGGCCGAGAGCCAGCTCCGTGAGCACGTCCGCGATGCCGAGGCGCTGCTTGCCCCCTACGGTGCCCGCGCCTCGACCCTCATCGCTGCAGCGCATTTCATCGCCGACCGGAAGAACTGAACCGCAGGTCAGGCTGCCAGTATCTCCTCGAGGGCGGAGACCAGACGGGCACACTCCTCGTCCGTGCCGATGCTGATCCGCAGGAAATCCGAAATACGCGGCTTGGCGAAATGCCGGACGAGAATGCCGCGCTCCCGCAGGGCGGCTTGAAGCGCTGCCCCCGACCGGCTTTCGTGCCTCGCGAAAACGAAATTCGCCTCCGACGGCAGAACCTCGAAATCCAGCGCTTCAAGTTCCGAGACCAGGTCTTTCCGGCTGGCGATGATTTTCCCCCGGCATGTCTCGAACCATGCCTCGTCCTTGATCGCCGCCGTCGCAGCAAGCTGCGCCAGGCGATCGAGCGGATAGGAATTGAAACTGTCCTTGACCCGCTCCAGCGCCTCGATCAGCGGCCGCTGTCCCAGCGCGAAGCCGATGCGCAGACCGGCAAGCGAACGGGATTTCGACAGGGTTTGGATTACCAGCAGATTGGGATATTTGGAAATGAGCGGCACGGCGCTTTCACCGCCGAAATCGATATAGGCCTCGTCTATGACGACGACCGCATCCGGATGGGCGGCAAGAAGCGCCTCGATACCGGCAAGCGGCAGGCCGATACCGGTCGGTGCATTCGGATTGGGGATGATGATCGCGCCGCATGGCCTGTCGTAATCTTCCAGCCGGATCCGGAACCCATCATCAACAGGTATCTCGATCGCTTCGACGCCGTATAGCAGGCTATAGGTCGAATAGAAGGCATAGGTCACATCGGGATAGAGAAGCGGTCGCTCATGTTTCAGCAGCGCCTGGTACGCATGCGCAAGAACCTCGTCGGAGCCGTTGCCGACGAATATTTCTTCCGCCGTCAGGCCGAAACGGGCCGCGATCGTCTCGCGCAATTCGGTAGCAGTGGGGTCGGGATAGAGCCGCAGGCGATCGTCCGCCGCTTCCCGGATCGCCTCGATCGCCCTAGGAGACGGCCCGTAGGGGCTCTCGTTGGTATTGAGCTTGACCATGTTCGCGATACGGGGCTGCTCGCCGGCGACATAGGGCCGAAGCTTGCTGACGATATCAGACCAGAACCGGCTCATGCGAACCTGCGGGCGCTCATTCCGCCGCCGTCCGCTGGCCGAAACGCTTCTCGATATAGTCGACGACAAGCGCTTCGAAGTCGGCGGCGATATTGGGACCGCGCAGCGTCAACGCCTTCCGGCCGTCGATGAAGACGGGGGCCGCCGGCGTCTCGCCGGTACCCGGAAGCGAAATGCCGATATCGGCATGTTTGCTTTCGCCCGGCCCATTGACGATGCAGCCCATGACGGCGACGTTCAGTGCCTCGACGCCGGGATATTTCTCGCGCCAGACCGGCATGTTCTTGCGGATGTCGTTCTGGATGTTCTGAGCGAGCTCCTGGAACACCGTTGACGTCGTACGTCCGCAGCCCGGACAGGCCGCAACGACGGGTATGAACTGGCGGAAGCCCATGACCTGCAGGATTTCCTGCGCCACCTGGACTTCGCGCGTGCGGTCGCCGTTCGGCTCCGGCGTCAGCGACACGCGGATCGTATCGCCGATGCCGTGCTGCAGCACGAAGCCCATCGCCGCCGACGAGGCGACGATGCCCTTGGTCCCCATGCCGGCTTCCGTCAGACCGAGATGCAGCGCGTGATTGGAGCGTTCGGCAAGCATGGAATTGACGGCGATCAGGTCCTGCACCTGGCTGACCTTCGCCGACAGGATGATGCGGTTGCGCGGCAGGCCGATCTCTTCGGCAAGGGCTGCCGAAAGCAGCGCCGACTGCACGATCGCCTCGCGCGTCACCTGCCGGGCCGAAAGCGGCGATCCGGCCTCGGCGTTCCGGTCCATCAGCGCCGTCAGCAGATCCTGGTCGAGCGAGCCCCAGTTGACGCCGATACGCACCGGCTTGTCATACCGGATCGCCATCTCGATGATCTCGGCGAACTGCTTGTCCTTCTTGTCCTTGAAACCGACATTGCCGGGGTTGATGCGGTATTTCGCCAATGCCGCGGCACAATCAGGATGATCGGCGAGCAGCTTGTGGCCGATATAGTGGAAGTCGCCGATCAAGGGCACGTCCATGCCGAGGCGCAGCAGCCGCTCGCGGATCTTCGGCACGGCGGCCGCACTCTCGTCGCGGTCGACGGTAATGCGCACCAGCTCCGAACCCGCCCGGTGGAGAGCGGCGACCTGCGCGACGGTGGAATCGATATCGGCCGTATCGGTATTCGTCATGGATTGCACGACGACCGGCGCCCCGCCGCCGACGATGACGCCGCCGACATCGACGGCAACGGAAGCGCGGCGCGGTTTCGGATCAAAATCGGCGGCTGAAGACATGGAGAGTTCTTGCACCCCTAAAGCATGTCGCGCAAAAGTGTGCAGCGGTTTTGCGATAACGACATGCGAAAAATAAAGACCTAAAGCGCGAGAAGCAAATCTGAAAGATTGCGACGCGCTTTAGTGCTTTTCAGGTGGATCAAGGCCGGCTGCTTGTCAACCGCCCCTGATATCACTTTTGTTGGGAGGCGGCTCAGTGACCGCCCCTGGAGGTCTCATCGGCATAATGGGCTAGGTTAGACAGCAGCAAAACGACGAGCAGCAGCAACGGCAGCGCCATGAAAACGACGGCAAATCCGATATGCTCGGCGACGAAGCCGATCAACGATGGCGCAACCAGCATGCCGGAATAGCCAACGGTCGTGACCACCGAGATACCGATGCCAGGCTTGAGGCCGGGTATATTGCCCGCCGCCGAGAAGGCGATCGGCACCATGTTGGAAATGCCGATACCGCAACAGGCAAAGCCGAGGATGGCAAGCTCGGCATTGGGCGCCAAGCCTGCAAGCAGCATGCCGACAATGGCAAACAGCGTACAGATGCGCAACGTCTTGACGCCGCCGAGACGGTCGCGCACCAGGTCGCCGCCAAAGCGCATGATGGCCATGGTCGCCGAAAAGGCTGCGAAGCCAAGACCGGATAGTGCCACGGATGCATCCATTTCCTGCCGGAGATAGAGCGCGCCCCAGTCGAGAACCGCGCCTTCCGGCACCATCGAGAACAGCGCCATCAATCCGAGCAGCCACGGTAGCGGCACCATCGGCAGCTTCGTCTTTTCCTTCTTGGTGTCGGGATGCGGTGGATCCGCAAGGATCATCGGCCATGCCAGAGCAAGGAAGATTGCCGCCAGCACCGTCGCCAGTTGCGCATGGCCGAGAATGCCGAGCTTGGAGATCACGATGCCGCCGAGACCTGAGCCGATCAGTCCGCCAAGGCTCCAGAAAGCGTGGCAGGACGACATGATGGCGCGGCGCATGGACTTCTCGACCGAGACCGCATTGGCATTCATCGCCACATCCATTGCGCCGATAAGGCCGCCGAACAGGAAGAGCGAAATTGCCCCGGTCAGCACATTTGGCGCGAGCGTCAATGCCAGCAGCAACGGCAGCATGCAGACAGCCAGCACCTGAACGACGATACGCGAGCCGTGTTTGGCGATCTGTGCACCGGCGATCGGCATCATGACCAGCGAGCCGACGCCGAAAACGAGGATCATCAACCCAAGCTCGAACTTGGTCAGCGCCAGACGCTCGGCAAAATCCGGGATCTTCGGCGCCCAGCAGCCGACGACAAAACCGTTCATGAGAAAGAGCAGGGAAACCGCCGCCCTGCTTCTGGTAATGAAGCCGCTCCGAGCTCCCGGCGTACTCACGTGATTATCCATTTCCGGTCTTTCCTCATTGCCGGGCTTGCTTGGCCCGGTTTCCCAAAACTCTGTGATGGCGCCTCAGTTCGCTTTCTCGGCGAGAACAGTCCTGCATCCGCGCTCGCGGTAACCGGCAAGAACGGCCGGATCGGCATCGTGCTCGACGACCAGGCATTCGCAATGCGCAACCGGCAGGATGCTATGGGGGGCAGCAGTGCCGAATTTCTCCGAGGTTGCGGCCACCAGCACCCTTTTGCTCCTGGATGTTGCAAACCGCTTGAACTCCGCATCCTCGAAGCCGAACACCGTGATGCCGGCCTCGAGATCGACGCCGCAGGCGCCGAGAATGCAGAGATCGGGCGAGATCTGCTCCATATCCCGCAAGGCCTTGGCGCCGAGCGAACCGCCCGTCTGCCGGTCCACCATTCCGCCGATCAGGATGACGTTGACAGCCGGCTTGTCGATCAGCGCCGCGGCAATCGCCGGCGCGTTCGTTGCAGCCGTCAGTGCTAGGTCGGCCGGCAACGCATTGGCAATCGCCAGATTGGTGCTGCCCGCGTCGAAGAACACGGTCGAGCCGGCGGCAATCTGCTTTGCCGCAGCGCGCCCCAGCGCCTGTTTCCGGTCAGCCGCAAAGCCGATGCGCTGCGACAGGCTTCCACGCGCCGGTGAGACCGGCAATGCGCCGCCATAAACCCGCTCGCAGAGCCCTGCTGCCGCCATCTCGCGCAGATCCCGCCGTACGGTGTCCTCGGAGACACCGAATTCGAGCGCAAGCTCCGTCGCCAGCACGCGGCCATTCAGCCGCAGCCTCTCGGAAATCACGCCTTGGCGCTCTCGCAACAGAAAATCCTGCATGTTCCTACCGAATCGAGATCCTATAAACTGAGAACGTGCATAAACGCTTATGATCATGCACGCAATATGCACGGTCACACGTTTTCTGACGTTCGGAAACAAAGCTGCACTAGCAGAGCGAACATGCCCTATTGACCGAGGCGGGAAAATCGATTGGTCATTCCGATTTTTCGCAGTCATACGTCGGGCGCCCGTCTCCGTGCCCGCGCCATTCGAATATAGCTCTCTCGTCTGGGCTTGCTTTCTGGGTTGTCTGATCTGGGCTGGCATCCCGACACAGAATGTGGTTGTCGGCGCCGCATTGATCATCATCGTCAGCGAAAAACTGCGCGGCCGCATCGCCGCTTGATGCCTGTTTCTGCCGGATTCATGGTTCGAGCGGCCGTTTGAGAAAAATATTTGCAGTTGCTGCTTTTATTCGCAGTTTTCTACGCTTCCGGCGCCCTAATTTTCTGCCAACTATCCTCATCCGAAGCACCTCCCAAGGATGGATAGAACAATGAACTGGTTAAAAACCGTCGCCGCCGCCGCCCTCATTCAGGCTGCGGCCCTCCTGCCTGCCCATGCCGGTGAAAACCTCGCCGCCGTCAAATCGGCCGGCGTCTTCAAGATCGGCACCGAAGGCACCTATGCGCCCTTCACCTACCATGACGAAAGCGGCAAGCTCGTCGGCTTCGATGTCGAGATCGGCGAAGCGATCGCCGCCAAGCTCGGCGTCAAGGCCGAATTCGTCGAAGGCAAGTGGGATGGCCTTATCGCCGGCCTCGACGCCAAGCGCTACGACACGGTCATCAACCAGGTCGGCATCACCGAAGCCCGCAAGCAGAAGTATGATTTCTCCGAGCCCTATATCGCCTCCAAGGCCGTGTTGATCGCCCGCGACGGCGACGACAGCATCAAGTCCTTCGCCGACTTGAAGGGCAGGAAGGCCGCCCAGTCGCTAACCAGCAATTTCGGCAAGCTCGCAACCGAAGCCGGTGCCGAACTCGTCGGCACCGACGGTTTTGACCAATCGATCCAGCTGGTGCTGACCAAGCGTGCCGACGCGACGATCAACGACAGCCTCTCCTTCCTCGATTTCAAGAAGCACAAGCCCGACGCGCCGGTGAAGATCGTCGCCGAGCAGGAAAATGCCGACTACTCCGGCGTCATCATCCGCAAGAACGAGCCCGAGCTTCTCGCCGAAATCAACAAGGCGCTTGCCGACATCAAGGCCGACGGCACTTACAAGAAGATCGCCGACAAATATTTCGGCCAGGATGTTTCCAAGTAAGTTCAACTGAAGAAAGAGTCCCCTCGCCAACCTCTCCCCACAAAGGGGGAGGGGCTTAGCCGGCGGACCGCCTCATCTCCAAATAATCGTTTCGGCCTGCCGCGCGGTCGCTATTTCTTGCGAGGCGGCACCTAGATAAATCCCTCCCCCTTGTGGGGAGGGGTTGGGGAGGGGTATTCGGGTATCACGACCCAACCGACGAGAGAGAACTCCCTTGGCGCACTGGCTCCAACTGATGGCGGAATCGCTGCCCTCGCTCCTGTGGGCGGGGCTAATCTTCACCATTCCGCTGACCCTGCTATCCTTCGTCTTCGGCCTGGCCCTCGGGCTCGCCACCGCAATCGCCCGGCTCTTCGGGCCGATGCCGCTTTCGGCCATCGCGCGCTTCTATGTCTGGGCCATCCGCGGCACGCCGCTGCTCGTACAGCTCTTCGTCATCTTCTACGGCCTGCCGAGCCTCGGCATCCTGCTCGATGCCTTCCCGGCCGCCCTCATCGGCTTCACACTGAATATCGGCGCCTACAGCTCCGAGATCATCCGTGCTGTCATTTCCTCGGTGCCGAAGGGCCAATGGGAGGCCGCCTATTCGATCGGCATGAGCTGGCGCCAGGCGATGAGCCGCACCATCCTGCCGCAGGCCGCTCGCGTAGCCGTGCCGCCATTGTCGAACACCTTCATCTCGCTGGTCAAAGATACCTCGCTTGCCGCGGCCATCACCGTGCCCGAGCTTTTCCAGGCGGCGCAGCGCATCGTCGCCACCACCTATGAGCCGCTGATCCTCTATATCGAGGCGGCGCTGATCTATCTCGTCCTGAGCTCCGTCCTCTCGCAGCTGCAGGTGCGGCTGGAACGCCGCTTCGCGCGTTATGGCGGCATGCTGGAGGCAAATGCATGATCGAGCTTTCCAACATCGAAAAGCGCTTCGGCGACGCCATCATCCTCAAGGATATCAGTCTCCGCATCCCCGAAGGCAGCGTCACCGCGCTCGTCGGGCCTTCCGGCGGCGGCAAGAGCACGCTGCTGCGCTGCATCAACCTGCTCGAAATTCCGACCGCCGGCTCGATCCGCCTCGGAGAGGAAAAGCTGGCCTTTGCGCCAGGCAAACGAACGAGCTGGCAGGCGATCCAGAAGATCCGCCGCCAGACCGGCATGGTCTTCCAGAACTTCCAGCTATTCCCGCATCAGACCGCGATCGAGAATGTCATGGAAGGCCTGGTGACGGTGCTGAGATGGCCGAGGGAAAAGGCCCGCGAGCGTGCGATGGAATTGCTGACCAAGGTTGGCATGACGCACAAGGCCGATGCCTGGCCTTCGACGCTGTCGGGCGGCCAGCAGCAGCGCGTCGCGATCGCCCGCGCACTGGCGCCGTCGCCGCGCGTGCTTCTCTGTGACGAGCCGACATCCGCCCTCGATCCCGAGCTTTCGGCCGAAGTGGTCGATGTGCTGGGCCAACTTGCCAGCGAGGGCACGACGATGGTGATGGCGACCCACGATCTCCGGCTCGCTTCCAAGATCGCCAATGACGTGGTTTTCCTGGAAGCCGGCAGCGTGGTGGAAACGGGCAGCGCCAGGGCTATCTTCAGTGCGCCGGAGCGCGAGCGCACCAAACGCTTCATCTCGACGATCAACGCCGCCCATACGTACGATATCTGAGCTAGAGCATGATGCCGAAAAGTGCGAGCGGTTTTCGGACGACTTCATACTCTATTTCTTTGATTTAGAGCGGGATTGTTTTATGTCCGTTCATATCCGGCTTCCTTGAAGTAGTTTTGGCACTCTTTCGGCGAGACGGTTTGAAGGGTGGCTGCCAGCGCGTCGTCGATGGCCTGTCGGGTTCGAGCCTGC
>NZ_JBIXJN010000028.1:0-75803 GCF_052871115.1 Rhizobium sp. LARHSG275
CTTGGCCAAGGATTGGGAAAAGTCCCTCGCTTCAGCCGAAGCATGGATCACTATCGCCCACATCCGCGTCCTGACACGACGCTTGGCAAGATACGGATATCGTTGAAACCTTTTCGAGTCAGGTTCTAAAATCTGAATCCTTTACGGCAAGAAGAAACCCGGCGTTGCATCCGGGTTTTATTTGACACCTACCTGAGGAGATCAGGCCGAGAGCTTCGCCAGGACTTCTTCCGAGACTTCGAAGTTGGAATAGACGTTCTGCACGTCGTCATCGTCTTCCAGGCTGTCGATGAGTTTCAGCAGCGACTGGGCTTTTTCCTCGTCTACCGGGACGTTGTTTTGGGCACGCCAGACGGCCTTGACGGTTTCGGCTTCGCCGAGGCTCGATTCCAGCGCTTTCGCCACGTCGCCGAGGGCTTCGAAGGCGCAGGTGATGTAGTGGCCGTCTTCGTCGGTTTCGACGTCGTCGGCGCCGGCTTCGATCGCGGCTTCCATCACCTTGTCGCCATCGCCGACGGAGAGTTTGTAGGTGATTTCGCCGACATGGTCGAAGGAGAAGGACACGGAACCGGTTTCGCCGAGAGCGCCGCCAGCCTTGGTGAAGCTCGAGCGCACGTTGGAGGCGGTACGGTTGCGGTTGTCGGTCAGGGCCTCGACGATGATCGCCGTGCCGCCGGGGCCGTAGCCCTCATAGCGGACTTCATCGTAATTCTCGCCGTCGGCGCCGGCTGCCTTCTTGATGGCGCGGTCGATATTGTCCTTCGGCATGGACTGGGCCTTGGCGTTCTGGATCGCCAGCCGAAGGCGGGCGTTCATCGTCGGGTCGGGCAGGCCGGCCTTGGCGGCAACGGTGATTTCGCGCGCAAGCTTGGAGAACATTTTCGACCGCACGGCATCCTGACGGCCTTTGCGGTGCATGATGTTTTTAAACTGTGAATGGCCAGCCATGGCACCCCTGTTCACGTCTCATTGTTCGGAATGGGCCGCCTTATAAGAGTGAAACGGCACCCGTTCAAGGAAAAAGCGGTAGATTTGCCGCATGATGTACGGGTCTGTCGCCTGTCTCAGTCAAACGTCAGGCGCTTGCGGCTAGCGAAGAAACCATGTCCGTCCCGGCGTCGGCAGCGCAACCCTTCCGTGCTGGAGGTGCAGGAATAGGGCCCGTCCCTCCAGCTCTCGCCATAGTCGAGCACATGCTCTTCGCTGCAGCAGGCGGTGTCGCCGACCATCTTGAAGATATAGGCCTTGCCGCTCGCCGGCAGGATGAGGCGGACGTAGAGCGGCTCGATGCGATCGCAGGCAAGCTCCGGACCGCCGTCTTCGGGAACATACATTTCGACGCCGCCCTTTGGCGTATAGACACAGCCGATATTTCTTGTGGGCGTGACGAAGACGACCTGACCGTTCCCGTCGGGCTTGAAAGTCTTTTCCGCCGCAAGGCCTGTGGGCGCAAAGGCTGCGCAAAAGATCAAAGCCAGAATCGAATGTCCTGTTCGCATCGTGATCCTCCCGGTCAGGCGCGCACTATCGCATATTCCCCTGCGCGGAAAAGAGGGCACCGTCCGCTGCTTCCGAACGGAACAAAGGCGAGGAGATGACGTTTCAAACCGAACTCCATACAACGGAAAGGAACGGTCATGGCAAGTCTCAGCGAGGCGCAGGAACATCCAGCACGTCAGCTCTGGGATCAGGTCAACGATGTTCATGCCGGCATGCTCGGAATTTCCGGACTGGACATGCACATGCAGCCGATGGCACCGCATGCCGATCCCACCACCAACACCATCTGGTTCTACACCAAGACCGATGCCGACATCGTGCGCGCCATCAAGCCCGGCAGCCGCGCGCATTTCTGCGTCATCGGCAAGGATCACGACTATCACGCCTGCCTTGCCGGCGTGATCGACGTGCGCCCCGACCCTTCCAAGATCGAGGAATACTGGAGTTCGATCGTCGCGGCCTGGTATGACGGCGGCAAGAAGGACCCCAAGCTTACCATGCTGTCCCTCCATGTCGATGACGCCGAAATCTGGGTTTCCACAGGCAACACGCTGAAATTCGGCTGGGAGATCGCCAAGGCCAATCTCGACGACGACAAAATGCCGGATGTCGGCATCAAGCGCCATCTGCAGTTCGCCTGATGTGCGAGGCTCCTGGATAATTCCTAAATTGGAATCGATTTAGGGATAGAATTATGCAGCAGTTCAGAGTGCTACAGCGTCCTTTGCGCGCCTAAAAGACGCGCGGAAAACCGCCGAGCCTGTTTACTGCACACCCTTCAGCACATAGATCAGCGGTTTTTTCGGCAACGTGCGCATCGAGACGGTGATACTGTCATCGGGCGCATTGACGACGTCGAAATCCTTGCCGAACATCGAAACGAAGGCTTCGACCGGCGGACCGCGCCGGTGCATCGGCAGGATCAGCGACGAGCGTAGCCGCTTGATGACGCGGCTCATGCTGTCGGCGCCCATCGTCAGGCCACCGTCGACGGGGACCATGACGATGTCGAGGCGGCCGATCTCGGTATAATGGGCATCCGTCAGTTCGTAGTGCAGGTGGCCGAGATGACCGATGCAGAGGCCGGCGATTTCGAAAATGAAGATCGAGTTGCCGTTCTCGTGCGCACCGCCGAGGCCGTAGCTGAAGCGGATATCCGTCGTGACGTTGCGGATATAAGCATCGCCGACGACGAGATTGATATTCGCCTTCTCGCCTGGAATATCGCTCCACCCATGCAGCACATGCTTGATGCCGGGATCGGGCGTCAAGGTGAAGTGGGTCGAATGCGCCTTGTTCATGGTCACGACGTCGGGCATCGTCGCCGGCCTGTACCAGCCATTATAATCTGTGGCGATGACGATGCCTGAGGGCGTTTCGATCTCGAAGGTGGAGTGGCCGAGGAAGGTCAGTTTGACGTCCTCGCCCTCGAAGGCGGCAGGCATCAGCGGCGGAACGCCGGAAAAGCTTGCGAAGGTCATCTTGGGTATGGTTTGCGCGATCGCCTGGCACTGGCTGGCCGGTGGCCGCAGTTCTTGTGCCCCGGCAAGATTCGGCGCGGCGAAGGCCGCAAGGCATGCGATAGCGAGGACAAGATATCGCGGCTTCATGCCACACCTCCGGCGCTCTATCACCCCTTCGATCGGCGCATAACCCCGAAAATCGATTCCGATTTTCGGGGTTATGCGCGAATGGCGGGAGGATGCGGCATGAGGCCGCAGGGGTCCAGACGGAGGATGCTCACAATTGCGTGTTGGATGGCGCCCGCAGCCTGCTACCGCCAGAACTCCGGCACCGTCTCCGCCAGCCGCGGTCCGAGCCGGAGCGGCGCGATCTTTTCGGCAAGTCCCGTCGCATCCGAGATTTCCACGCCGACGCCGCAGATCGTCGCGGGGCCGGTCGCGGCCTCCATGCGGCCCTTCGGCATCTTGGAGATGAAGCGGTTGAGCGGCTCCTCCTTGTCCATGCCGAGGGAGGAGTCGTAGTCGCCGCACATGCCGGCATCCGACATATAGGCGGTGCCGCCGTTCAGGATCTGTGCGTCGGCGGTCGGTACATGCGTGTGGGTCCCGACGACGAAGCTGGCGCGGCCGTCGACGAAATGGCCGAAGCACTGCTTCTCACTGGTCGCCTCGGCATGGAAATCGAAGATGATCGCGTCGGCCTGTTCCTTCAGCGGGCAGGCGTCGAGGATGACTTCCGCCGATTTGAAAGGGTCATCGAGTTCCGGATGCATGAAGACCCGGCCCATGACGTTGGCGACGAGCACCCGCGCGCCGTTCCTGGCATAGAAAAGGCCGGAGCCGCGGCCAGGCGTGCCTTGCGGATAGTTGGCAGGACGCAGGAACTGATCGTGACGGCCGGCAAAAGCGACGGCTTCCTTCTGGTCCCAGACGTGATTGCCTGTCGTTACCACATCGGCGCCGGCATTGATCGTTTCCAGAAAGATGTCCTCGGTGATACCGAAGCCGCCAGCGGCGTTCTCGCCGTTGACGATGACGAAATCGAGTTTGAGGTCGGAAACCAGGCCGGGAAGACGGTCCCAGACCGCCGTGCGTCCCGTCTTGCCGACCATGTCACCCAGAAAAAGCAGCCGCATTCCCTATCCAATCCAAGAGGCAAAAAAGCGAAGGCCGCTTTCTGTCAGGATGGCATCCAGGCTTATGTCGTGCGGCTCAGCGGGCACATGTGCCACTTCCTGGCAGTCGAATGCAATGCCGATCAGCTTCGGATGCAGGCCTTTTTGCCTTAGCCGGCTGATGGCGCGGTCGTAGTGGCCGGCGCCGTAGCCAATGCGGTGGCCTCTGATATCGAATGCCGAAAGCGGCACCAGCATGATCTCGGGATCAAGAATGGCGGCATCTGTGCCGGGGCCGACCGTGCCGAAGCCAGTATCGACGAGGGGTGCACCTTCGGCCAGCTCGCGAAAGACGATGGTCTGCCGATCGAGGATCGCCGGCACGCAGAGCCGCGCACCGCGCACGGCAAAGCGCGTCATCAGCGGCCTGAGATCGGCCTCCGAACGGATCGGCAGAAAGCCGGAGATGATCGTACCCAGTGCAAAACCGACAGCCTCGCCGGCATGTTCGGCCATTGCGAAGCTTTTGGAGGCGCGTTTCTCGGCGGGGATAGCGTCGCGGGCGGACAGCCGCTCGTTGCGCAACTGCGCTTTCAATTCTTTCGCGGTCATTGGATCTGCCGATTCTGAGAGATTTACCCGAGCATAGACGGCGGGATGTCCGATGCAAATGCCGGATGCGACGGTATCACGCGCGTTTCACGCCTCGGCCGCCGGCGGCAGCGATCGTCAGACGATGATGCTTTTCGGTATTGTCGCCGCGGCGATGGAGAAGCCCGTCATATCAGGAACGGCATTGGCTCCGGTCTGCCGGTCTTGCAGCCGCAGCTCGCGCATCGCCTTTTCGAGCACTTGCTTGAGTTCGCGCACGACCGCCTTGAACTCTTCCATCGTTTCGCGATCATCGGCCGAGATGCCCGAGAATTTCGGGGCATCCTCGGCGACGCTGGCATAGGCGTTACGGGCGTTGGTGGCGGCGTCCGGTTCCTGGGAGCCGGTCTCGCCGGCGGCAGTTTCTCCGGAAGTATCCGTCAGCGCAGCGGCGGCCCCGCTGGTTGCGATTGCCGTCGCATCCGTGGTTGCATCCACTGGAACAGCCGTTGCCGGGCTGTCGGCCGCGACTGATGATGCGAATTCGGAGGCGGCGGTGCCGACCTTGCGTGCCAGTTCGGCGGCCAGCCGGGCGACCACCTCCGGAGCCATGTTGGAGCTGCGCAGTATCTCCAATTGCTGCTTTGCCTCTTCGAGCTTGCGTTGCGCTTTCGCCTTGGCCTCGTCTCCCGAGTTCGCCAAGGTCTGGCGCATCTGCTGCAGCGCCTGGGTGGCGCGCTGCAGCTTCAGCACGCCTTGATCGGTCTCGGTTCCGGCGGCTGAAATGGCTGCCGTCGAAGACGTGCCGCGCAAGATGATGGAGGCAGACGTGGTTGCGACCTGCATGGACAATTCCCCGATCTTTAATTCGGGCCCCCGATTGCAATTCGGGCGCATTCTGCAACGTCAGACTTGCGTGGAACTGTGTCTTGGGGGTTCGGGAAGCGCAGCGGCCAGCCGCTGCATCGTCTCCTCGAACAGAGGCACTCCGCCGGGCGCCCAGCCGAGCGCGCGGATTTTCGTAGTGTTCATGGGGTTGAGCGCGGCACTATCGGCAGCGGCCGGCAGCGCGTGCCGACAGCCCGTCTCTCGGCGGATGCGTGAAAGGATATCGCGCGTGTCGACCGACATGTCCGAGACGTTGAAGACCTCGCCGGAGATGCGGGTGCTTTCCGTCTCCAACATCAGCCGTACCGCCCGCCCGAGATCGCGGCCGTGAACCTCGGTTCCCACGCGGCCAACAACCGTGTGGCCGGCGAGGTAGTCGGCGATGAGGCCGTCCCATTTGTTCGGCGAGAGATCGCCATAGACGCCGGTCGGCCTCAGGCTCACGCCGGCAAAACCCGGCGTCGAGAGATGGGCAAGCGCCCGTTCGGCATCGAGCTTGACCTGGCCGTAGAGTGTTTCGGGCTTGGCCAGCATCGTCTCCGTCAGTTCGGTTTCTGGCGGGTGTTCGCCATAGGCGGCGCGGCTGGACAGGAAGACGCAGCGGCGCGTGCCGGCGCGTTTGGCGGCTTCGAAAAGCCGAACGGTGCCGTCGAGGTTCAACCTGTGGAAGGTCTTCGGATCGTTGCCCTCGCCGCCGCGATATTTGCCCGGGACATGGCTGAAAGCGGCGTGGACGAAGAAATAGGCGTCATCGAAGACGTCGATCTGATCCTTGTCGGGGTCGAGCGAAAGCGCTGCGAACTCGACCGGGCGAGAGAAGAGGCGGGGCAGCGGCGCGCGGCGCCCACCGACGATCACCTGATATCCGGCGGCCAGCAGCTCCTCGACCACATACCGGCCGACAAGACCCGTTCCACCCGACACCAGTACCTTCATGCTGCCCCTTCCGGATTGTCCAGCGCCGTCACCTCAGGCACATCGCCGCCATCGTGGAAACGGTGCCACAGATCGATCAAGGGTTGTAGCCGCGCTGCTTTGGGATGATCCTTTTCCCACGGTTTTTCGTACTGGTAATGCAGGATCGAAATGCTCTTCCAGTCCCAAAGCTCCGGCATGGTGAACCATACATATTGCAGCATGTTGAAATAAACCGGCAGGCCGTGCCAATGCGGGAAGAACGTCTCCAGAAAGGTCTGATCGGTGCGCCGCCAGAAGGCGTCCAGCCTGTCAAGCCTTTCGAGCATGTGCCGGAATGTGTCATGCGAGGGCGTGGCGACGAAGACGCCGGAATTCATGCGGCGGAAGTCGGCGAGGCTTTCGTAGACATTGGGGGCGGCGGAAAATTCCGGATAGAGGAAGAGCCTGTCGACGTTTTTCAGTACGAGAGCGTCGGCGTCGATGAAGACGCAGCGCTGATATTCGACGAGCTGCCAGAGCCTGAGCTTGCAGAAATTGTCGAGCGGCGAATGAAAATCCGGCTTGCGGCCCTTGGTGAAAGGGGCTGTCGAATGGAGCTGACTGCGGGCGTGGCGCTCGTTGAAGGCCTCGGAGAGCGGCAAATGCTCGACTTCGATCAGGCGGCAGTCGAGCGCTTTCAGGGGCGCGAGGGCGGCTGCATCGACGCCGCCGGTGTGGAGGACGACGATGTCGGCGCTGGTGCTGGTTCGGCGCAGGGAGCGGGCAAGCGCGGTCGCGCCCATGACGTAGTCGGCATTGGTGACGAGCGTGACATAGGCGAAGGCGGACGAGCGGTTCATCGGGTTCCGCTTCCCCGATATATCTTGCTCCGGCGAAGCAGAGACGGCAAGGCGTTGCTACACGTCTCTTCTCCCCGGCGGGGAGAAGGTGCCGGCAGGCGGTTGAGGGGGTGAGCGACGACAGGAGTGAATGCGCTGAGCGTAAGCGAAGGGCAATGAATGGCGTGCCGTGTGGCCCCCTCATCCGACCCTTCGGGCCACCGACCGGGGTCGAGCCACGGGTCTCGACCCGTCCTTCGGATCCCCGCTGGGGAGAAGAGGGAGCAAGCCGCGACCTTCCCGCTTTGGCGAGCTCGAATGGGGTGCCCGCCCGTGATTGAGCTGACGTAATGAGGGTGAGTTTGTGGGTTGGCCGCAGGCTGCCTGGCGCTCGTCATAATGCCGCACTCACGACACCGACTTCAACCGCTTGCCTTCCGGATCGTGATTGATCGTCGCGGCGATATCCCTGGTCCAGGCGGAAACAGCAGGCACGCGTGCGCGGTCGACGCGATAGGCGAATTTCTTGGCGACGTCGACGATTTCGCC
Source organism: Rhizobium sp. LARHSG275 (assembly GCF_052871115.1). NCBI lineage: Bacteria > Pseudomonadati > Pseudomonadota > Alphaproteobacteria > Hyphomicrobiales > Rhizobiaceae > Rhizobium > Rhizobium sp. LARHSG275. The sequence continues at coordinate 7,843 of NZ_JBIXJN010000028.1, forward strand.
GAGCAGGCCTGCTTCCAGCGTGATCGGGTCGAGGCCGAGATCGCGGAATTTTTCGTTCCGGACGATCAGCTCGTTCTCGGCGGCTTCCTTGCGCGGGTTGGGCAGCCAGGCAATTTTGGCGCCGCTTATCCCCGCGATCATCTCGGCGAGGTCGCGCACCCGGTGGGTTTCCGTCATCTGGTTGAAGATCTCGACACGGGCGCCACGAGCCGGCGGGTTTTTCAGCGCCAGCTCGATGCAGCGCACCGAATCCTGGATATGGATGAAGGCGCGGGTCTGGCCGCCGGTGCCGTGTACCGTCAGCGGGTAGCCGATCGCCGCCTGGATGAGGAAGCGGTTCAGCACCGTGCCGTAATCGCCGTCGTAGTCGAAACGGTTGATCAGCTGCGTGTGGCGGCGTGTCTGCTCGGTATGCGTGCCCCAGACGATGCCCTGGTGCAGATCGGTGATCCTGAGACCATCATTCCTCGCGTAGAATTGGAAGAGAAGCTGATCCAGGCACTTGGTCATGTGATAGATCGAGCCGGGATTGGACGGGTAGAGGATCTCCTGGTTGACCATATCGCCGGCTGTGGTTTCGATGCCGACCGGCAGGTAACCCTCGGGGATCGCCGCGCCGACCGTCGAATACCCGTAGACGCCCATGGTGCCGAGATGGATGAGATGGGTATCGAGATTGAGCTCCGTCAGCGCGTTCAGCAGGTTGTGCGTGGCGCTGACATTGTTGTTGACCGTGTAGTTCTTGTGGCGGTCGCTCTTCATCGAATAGGGCGCGGCCCGCTGTTCGGCGAAATGGATGACGGCATCCGGGCGATGTTCGGAAAGCCAGTTCTTCAGGAGTTCGTAATCCTTGGCGAGATCGATCAGATTGAAGTGGATACGGCGTCCGGTTTCGGCATGCCAGATGCGGGTTCGCTCCTGGATCGAATCCATCGGCGTCAGCGACTGCACGCCGAGTTCGGTGTCGATCCAGCGGCGCGAGAGATTGTCGAGGATATGGACGTCGTGACCGGCATCGGAGAGATGCAGCGATGTTGGCCAACCAATGAAACCATCTCCGCCCATAACCGCAATCTTCATCGCATCGTCTCCTGATTGGTCGCTCGTTGTCGGGAATAGTTAGGAATTGTGACAGTTATTCAATGCTTGCCTGTCTGGAAGCGTTGCGCCAAAGAGGGCACCTCAGTTTGGAGAAAATTATGACGGAACGCCCTTTTTCCATTTCGGGAGAGCTGACGGAGGCCGGACACCGCCTCGTCCAGCGGGTCTATTATGAAGATACGGACTTCTCAGGCCTGGTCTATCACGCCCGCTACCTACATTTCCTGGAGCGCGGCCGCACCGATTATCTGCGCTGCCTCGGCGTCGAGCAGCGCGAGCTCGTCACCGCCGACGAGGAGGGCCTCGTCTTCGTCGTCCACCGCATGGAGATCGACTTCAAGAGCCCGGCGCGCATGGACGATGTCCTGACGATCCTGACGCATACGGAAAAAGCCGGCGGCGCCAAGATGGTGCTCAATCAGCAGATCCGCTCGGGCGAGACGCTGCTGATCGCCGCCAGGGTGATCATCGCCGTCATCAACGCTCGAGGGCGGCCGAGGCGGTTGCCGGAAACACTGGCAGCGAAATTCCTTGAAGGCAGCACGCCGCTATAGTCCGAATTGCCGAAAAATCGGACCTTGTCAAAACTTGAACTTTATGTGAAGGAATTCCCGCGCCGCCGCAGGATGAGCGCTCTTTCGGCAGCCGGACTTTGCTCCGGTCAAGTAATCCATGGAACGAAATCTTCCAAATACAGGCTTACTGTCACAGTCCGGCACTAACGATCTATTAACCATAATAGTGTCTTACTGGGAAAGTCGGAGTTTGTGCGGTGCACGCCTTCCTTTGACCAAATTTGACGGCAAGAAGGCGGAAGATGAGCTTGGAAGTTTGACCAGGGCTTTGGGCGGCGGCCGCCGGACACTTCTTGCGAGATCAGTTTGTGCCGCCCGGTCCAGCACCGGGCGTTTGGATTCGGGGATTTTGGACCAATGGAACAAGTAGGATTGGCAGCAGCAGCGACGGACGTCAGCCTCTGGTCGCTTTTCATGCAGGCCGGCATCGTCGTCAAGCTCGTCATGCTCGGGCTTATCGCAGCCTCGGTGTGGACGTGGGCGATCGTCATCGACAAATACCTGGCCTATGGCCGCGCGCGGCGCCAGTTCGACAAGTTCGAACAGGTGTTCTGGTCGGGCCAGTCGCTCGAAGAACTCTACCGCTCGCTGTCGGAACGCAACAATACGGGGCTCGCGGCAATCTTCGTGGCTGCCATGCGCGAATGGAAGAAATCCTTCGAACGCGGCGCCCGCTCGCCGATCGGCCTGCAGATGCGTATCGATCGTGCGATGGACGTGACGCTCGCCCGCGAATCCGAATTTCTCGGCGCCCGTCTCGGGTCGCTCGCGACCATCGGCTCAGCCGGTCCGTTCATCGGTCTGTTCGGCACGGTCGTCGGTATCATGACCTCGTTCCAGGCGATTGCCGGTTCGAAGTCGACCAACCTTGCGGTCGTCGCGCCCGGTATCGCCGAAGCGCTGCTTGCCACCGCGATCGGCCTCGTCGCCGCTATCCCGGCAGTTATCGCCTACAACAAGTTCTCTGCCGATGCCGGCAAGCTCTCGGGTCGAATGGAAGGTTTCGCGGATGAATTCTCCGCCATACTTTCGCGCCAGATCGACGAGAAACTGCAGCCGCGCGCTGCCGCTCAGTAACCAACGGAGTATTCTCACATGGGTATGGCTGTTGGAGGCAATGGCGGAGGCGGCGGACGCCGCCGTCGCGGCGGTCGGAACAGGGCCGTGATTTCCGAAATCAACGTGACGCCGCTCGTCGACGTCATGCTGGTGCTTTTGATCATCTTCATGGTCGCGGCACCGATGATGACCGTCGGCGTGCCGATCGACCTGCCGGAAACGCAGGCCAAGGCGCTGAATTCCGAGACGCAGCCGATCACCATCTCCGTCAAGAATGACGGCGAGGTGTTCCTGCAGGAAACCTCGATCCCGGCCGCGGAGATCGCCGCCAAGCTCGAGGCGATCGCCACCACCGGTTATAACGAACGTATCTTCGTGCGCGGCGACGCGACAGCGCCTTACGGCGTGATCGCCGACGTCATGGCCCGTATCCAGGGCGCAGGCTTCAAGAATATCGGACTCGTGACGCAGCAGAAGAAGGACCAATAGCGCGCAAAATGAAGGCCAGCGTCATCACATCTGCTGTTTTGCACGGGCTGGTGCTTACCTGGGCGCTGGTGTCGCTTAGCGCGCCGGAATCTTTCAAGGTGGAGGATTTCGAGGCGATGCCGGTCGATCTGGTGCCGGTGGAATCCATTACCCAGATGCAGCAAGGCGACAAGAAGGCTCCGAAGAAGGAGACATCAGCGCCGGTGCCGACGACACGTCCGCCGATCGCGCAGCCTGCCGAGAATGCCGGCGACAACAATGTCGATCTGAAGATGCCTCCGGTGCCGAATGCCAAACCCAGCAATACGGAGGCTGCCGCTGCGAATTCAAGCGAAAAGCCGATGCCGAAGATCGATCCTAAGCCGAATGACGTCAAGGAGATCGTCAAGGAGGAAACGGAAGTCGAGCAGCCGAAGGAGGTCGCCTCGATTCCTCCGCCGAAGCCGGCGGAAGTAACGCCGCCGAAGCCCGAGGAAAAACCGCCGGAAGAACAGGCCAAGCCGGAGGAGCCGCCGAAGCCCGATGCCGAAGCGCTGCCGGACAATGTGCCGACGCCCGTCGCCAAGCCGCAGGTGAAACCGCCGGAACCACAGAAGCCCGCCGAAAAGCCGCCGGAAAAGACAGCCGACCAGCCGAAGGCTGCCGAGAAGCCGACCGAAAAGAAGAAGGCCGATCAGAAGCAGGAGACTGCGAAATCGGCCTCGTCGATGAAGAGCGATTTCAATGCCGACGAGGTTGCGGCGTTGCTGAACAAGACCGACCCTTCCGCTGGCGGCGCCAAACGTTCGACGCAGGAGGCATCGCTCGGCGCGAAGAAGAGCAATGGCGGCTCGAAGCTTTCCATGAGCGAGATGGACGCGCTGAAGAGCGCCATCGCCGGCAATTGGTCGGTTATTCCCGGCATGGAAGGCATGGGCGACGTGCGCATCAAAGTGCATATGAAGCTCGACCAGGACGGCAATATCGTCGGTGAGCCGGAGGTAGAGGCGGTTGGTGGCGATAATGAATCTACTCGCCGGGCGCTTGCCGGGGGGGCCTATCGCGCCATCATGAAATCGGCCCCTTTCTCGTCGCTCCCGAAAGACAAATACGACGCCTGGAACGAAGTTGTCGTGAACTTCGACCCCAGCGATCTAGGAATCTAAATGCTGAAAGGCTTTTCCTCCATGAAAAAGTGTTCCTTCTTCCGCGCCATTATGGTCGCTGCGGGTCTGATGACCGCTGCCGCGTTCGCGACGCCGGCGAACGCTCTCGTCGAGATCAATATCAACAAGGGCAACGTTCAGCCGTTGCCGATTGCAGTGACGGACTTCCTCCAGGGTGACATGGGTGCGCAGGTCTCACAGGTGATCGCCGCCGACCTCCAGCGTTCCGGGCTGTTTGCGCCGATCAGCAAAACTGCCTTCATCGAGAAAATTTCCAACCCGGACGCTTCGCCGCGATTCGAGGACTGGAAGGTTATTAACGCGCAGGCGGTGGTCACCGGCCGAGTTACGCAGGAAGCGGATGGTCGTCTTCGTGCCGAGTTCCGTCTCTGGGATACTTTTGCCGGCCAGCAGATGACCGGTCAGCAGTTTTACACGCAGCCGGAGAATTGGCGGCGTGTTGCCCACATCATCGCCGATGCAATCTACAAGCAGATCACCGGCGAAGAAGGTTATTTCGACACCCGCGTCGTCTTCGTCTCCGAATCCGGTACCAAGCAGCAGCGCAAGCGCCAGCTGGCGATCATGGACCAGGATGGCTTCAACGTGCGGATGCTGACGGATGGCAGCGATCTCGTGCTGACGCCGCGCTTCTCGCCGAGCCGGCAGGAAGTCACCTACATGTCCTTTGCCAACCAGCAGCCGCGGGTCTATCTGCTGCAGCTCGAAACCGGGCAGCGCGAAGTCGTCGGCAATTTCCCCGGCATGACCTTCTCGCCGCGCTTCTCGCCGGATGGGCAGAAGGTGATCATGAGCCTGCAGCAGGACGCCAATTCCAATATCTATACGATGGACTTGCGTTCGCGCACGACCACGCGCCTGACCTCGACGGCGGCAATCGACACCTCGCCCTCCTATTCGCCTGACGGCGCACGTGTCAGCTTCGAAAGCGACCGCGGCGGAAAGCCGCAGATCTACGTGATGAACGCCGATGGCTCGGGCCAGACCCGTATCTCCTTCGGCGACGGCTCCTATTCGACGCCGGTCTGGTCGCCGCGCGGCGATCTCATCGCCTTCACCAAACAGGCCGGCGGCAAGTTCTCAATCGGCGTGATGAAGCCGGATGGTTCCGGCGAGCGCATCCTGACGACCGGCTTCCACAATGAGGGCCCGACCTGGGCGCCGAACGGCCGCGTGCTGATGTTCTTCCGCCAGGCGGCAGGCGCAGGTGGTCCGCAGCTCTATTCGATCGATCTGACCGGTTACAACGAGCAGCTCGTAAAGACGCCGACCTACGGTTCCGACCCGGCCTGGTCGCCGCTTATGGAGTAGCAGGTCCGGCAATGCCTTCATGTCGCCTCAAAATCATGAAAACCGGGCGATCACGGGACAAATCAGTAAATCGTTAACCATAATCTTTGAGGGGCGGTTAACCGAGTGCGGTTACTGTCCGGAAACCCTGATGAAATCGCAAGGAGACCGGCCATGAGCCGAATTCATACCCCGGCAATGAGCCGCATGCAGAATTTCGCCCGCAACCCCGTCATGATCGCGCTTATCGCCGGTCTCGCGCTCGCAAGCTGCGCCAAGAAGAATACGCCGAACAGTGCCGGCGATCTTGGCCTCGGCGCTGGTGCGGCAACGCCGGGCTCCGCCCAGGACTTTACCGTCAATGTCGGCGACCGTATCTTCTTCGATACCGACTCCTCGTCGATCCGCGCCGATGCCTCGCAGACGCTCGACCGTCAGGCCCAGTGGCTCGCCCGCTACCCGAACTACCAGATCACCGTCGAAGGCCATGCCGACGAACGCGGCACGCGCGAATACAATCTCGCGCTCGGCGCCCGCCGTGCGGCGGCCGCCAAGGACTATCTCGCTTCGCGCGGCGTCCCGGCGCAGCGCCTGAAGACGATCTCCTACGGCAAGGAACGTCCGGTCGCCGTCTGCGATGACATTTCCTGCTGGTCGCAGAACCGCCGCGCGGTTACCGTGCTTGGCGGCGCCGGCATGTAATTGCCGAGCAACAATTCGCTTTTTCGAAAGGCGGTCCCGCGTGGGGCCGCCTTTTCTTTTTGACCACACTTTGGCCAGACTCCGTTGCTTTTTGAAAGCAATTGGAAAAATCTCCTGTTCGTGCCATCGAGGTGCGAAGAATCACTGGGACAGGACGATACATATGAAGAAATTTGTCGTGGCAGGCATGCTGTGCCTCGCGGCTGTGACCGGAAGCGAACGGGCGGCCTATTCGGCCTCGTTCTTCGGGCTACATCTCGGCGGCCGATCCGCGGAAAACCAGGCGGCGCCGCCTGTTGTCAAGGTGCAGAGCGGCGACGCGGAGGTCCGCGTGCAGCAACTCGAAGAGCAGTTGCGGCAGCTGAACGGCCGGATCGAAGAGATGAGCTTTCAGCTTCTGCAGATGCAGGAGACGATCCGCAAGCAGCAGGAAGACAATGAATTCCGCTTCCAGCAGCTCGAAAAGACCGGTGCTGGTGGTGCCGCCAAGGCACCTGTCAAGAAGAGCGAGACCGATGGCGCTCCAGCAGCCTCAGGCGGCGACGATATTGCCAGGGTGATCCAAGCACCGCAGGGAGCCGAAACGGCTCCCTCCACCAGCGTGCCGGAGAATAGCGGTCTCGGCCAACCACCGAAGGAGCTCGGCTCGATCGATTTCGATCAGAACGGCAATCCGATCGGCGGAAGCGTCGACGAAAATGCCAAGATCGGTTCCGGTCCGATTCCCGATGCCAATAGCAAAACGCCGCAGCAGACCGCTTCGCTCGGCAGCGAGGCCGACCAGTATAAGGCCGCCTACGGGCACGTGCTATCCGGTGATTACAGCACAGCCGAACAGGAATTCACGCAGTATATCACCCACTACCCGAGCAGCGCGCGGGCGGCGGATGCCAATTTCTGGCTCGGCGAAGCACTCTATTCGCAGGGCAAGTACAATGAGGCCGCCAAGACCTTTCTCAATGCACATCAGAAATACGGCACATCGGAAAAGGCGCCGGAAATGCTGCTGAAGCTCGGCATGTCGCTTGCCGCGCTCGACAATACCGAGACGGCGTGCGCGACGCTGCGCGAAGTGTCGAAGCGTTATCCGAAGGCCTCGCGCGCCGTCATAAGCAAGGTTGCGAGCGAACAGAAGCGCCTCGCCTGCTAAGGGATTCCGGAATGTCTCCGGAAACCGCATCGCCTCAACGGGCGATCCTCCAGTTTCTTTCGTCGCTTCAAAGCCCCGCACGCATTCTCGTCGCGATATCGGGCGGCAGCGATTCCACCGGCCTGCTTCTTCTCCTCGATGAAGCCCTGAAGGCCGCACCCCATCTCAAGATTTCCCTTTGCGCTACAACCGTCGACCATGCGTTGCGCGCCGGCTCGGCAGACGAGGCGCGTGAAGTCGCAGCCCTCTGCACATCGCTTGGCATTCCCCACACCACCATGATCTGGGAGGGCGACAAGCCGAAAACCGGCATCATGGCGGCGGCCCGCGAGGCGCGCTATAGCCTGCTGGCAACCGCCGCCGAAAGTTTCGAAGCCGATCTCATCGTCACTGGCCATACGTTCGACGACCAGCGCGAAACACTGCAGATGCGGGGGATGCGAACGGAGCAGATTTCGACCGGCATTGCGGATGCGGTGCTTTTCAACCGGCGCTTCTGGATTTGGCGGCCGCTTCTCTTTTCCAGCCGGGCAGATATCCGCGCTTTCCTCAAGGAGCGGGGCGTGCCGTGGATCGATGATCCGAGCAACGAAGATGTGACCTATGAGCGCGTGCGGACACGCCGGAAGCTTTCGGCCGATGCAGGTGCCGAGAGGAATGTCCGCGCGGCTTGGGAAGCGCGGCTGGCTCTTTCGGCTAGGGGAGCAGAATGGCTGGATGGTCATTTCACGCTTCACGGCGGTCTACTCGGGCAGGTGACACCCGACGGGTTGAGGCAGGACCGGGCGGTCCTCGATTATGCACTCGGCCGTCTGACAGCCGTTTTCGGTGGGCTGCCGTTTGCACCGGGGAGGGCGCATATGGAGCATATCCTTGCATTTGTCACCGGCAGTGAGCCGGGACGGATGACCGTTGGCAGGGTGGTGTTCGATCTCAGGCGTGACGGGCTTTATTTGGCGCGCGAGAGCCGGGGGATATTGCCGCTGGTATTGCTGCCGGGAGAGGCTGGGGTTTGGGATGGCAGGTTCGGGGCCGTAAATAGGTCTGGAACGACTATAGAGGTGGAAGCCCAGGCCGGACACTCCCTCATTCCCGCCCTCGGGTCCAACCCGAGGGCCGTCACAGGAATCCAGCCACCGCGCGTCGGCGCGGTGAATGACTCAACAATGCGCGAAGAGTCTCCCGCGCCCAAGGACTTGGGCGCGCTGGATTCCCGTGACGAGCACAGGAATGAGGGAGGCTTGGGCAGGGACCTTCCCAAGGGTGCATGGAAGCGCGCCGTCGCTGCAGCGCCGGTTTTATCTGCCGAAGGAGCCCCTTTATCTGAGGAATCCGTCCGTAAGGTCGAACTGACGCCCTATTTCGCACCCTTCGACCGCTTTTTGACACGATTTGACTTCATCTTTGCCAATAGGCTTTCGGCGGTTTTCGCGACGGCGCCCTATGCGAGGCTGCCTTTAAGAAGTATTGACGGAAAAACCATCTGACCTGGGGTGTCGCCTTGGCAATCGTGCGGCGCAACCCTATGTTAGAAACGAATAAGACTGTCGCCATGAGGCGGCTGTTCCATGCTGGGGAGTTCAATGAACCCTAACTTACGTAATTTCGCCTTGTGGGCCATCATCGCGCTTCTGCTGATCGCCCTTTTCAGTATGTTCCAGACGGCGCCGGCACAGACGGGCTCCCGCGAAATCCCTTATTCGCAGTTTCTGCGTGAGGTCGATGCGGGCCGCGTGAAGGACGTCGTGGTCACCGGTAACCGGTTGACCGGGACATATCTGGAGAACAACAATACCTTCCAGACCTATTCGCCTGTGATCGACGACAGTCTGCTCGACCGCCTGCAGGGCAAGAACGTGGCCGTCACCGCGCGTCCCGAGACTGATGGTTCTTCCGGCTTCCTGAGCTATCTCGGCACGCTTTTGCCGATGCTTCTGATTCTCGGCGTCTGGCTGTTCTTCATGCGGCAGATGCAAGGCGGCTCGCGCGGTGCGATGGGCTTCGGCAAGTCCAAGGCCAAGCTCTTGACCGAAGCGCATGGCCGCGTGACTTTCGAAGACGTTGCCGGTGTCGACGAGGCCAAGCAGGATCTCGAGGAAATCGTCGAATTCCTGCGTGATCCGCAGAAGTTCCAGCGTCTCGGCGGCAAGATTCCGCGTGGCGTGCTGCTCGTCGGTCCTCCGGGTACCGGCAAGACGCTGCTCGCCCGCTCGGTCGCCGGCGAAGCCAATGTGCCCTTCTTCACCATTTCGGGCTCCGATTTCGTCGAAATGTTCGTCGGCGTCGGTGCAAGCCGCGTGCGCGATATGTTCGAGCAGGCCAAGAAGAATGCGCCCTGCATCATCTTCATCGACGAAATCGATGCCGTCGGCCGCCATCGCGGCGCCGGTCTCGGCGGCGGCAATGACGAACGCGAGCAGACGCTGAACCAGCTGCTGGTCGAAATGGACGGCTTCGAGGCGAATGAAGGCGTGATCCTGATCGCCGCCACCAACCGCCCCGACGTGCTCGATCCGGCGTTGCTGCGTCCCGGCCGTTTCGACCGTCAGGTCGTCGTGCCGAACCCCGACATCGTCGGCCGCGAGCGTATCCTCAAGGTACATGCCCGCAACGTTCCGCTGGCGCCGAATGTCGATCTCAAGATTCTCGCCCGCGGCACGCCCGGTTTTTCCGGCGCCGACCTGATGAACCTTGTCAACGAAGCCGCCCTCATGGCCGCCCGCCGCAACAAGCGCGTCGTCACCATGCAGGAATTCGAGGACGCCAAGGACAAGATCATGATGGGCGCCGAGCGCCGGTCCTCGGCGATGACCGAGGCGGAAAAGAAGCTCACCGCTTACCATGAGGCGGGACACGCCATCACCGCGCTCAATGTCGCCGTCGCCGATCCGCTGCACAAGGCGACGATCATTCCGCGCGGCCGTGCGCTCGGCATGGTCATGCAGCTTCCCGAGGGCGACCGCTACTCGATGAGCTACAAGTGGATGGTTTCGCGCCTCTGCATCATGATGGGCGGCCGCGTGGCCGAAGAGCTCACCTTCGGCAAAGAGAACATCACTTCGGGTGCCTCTTCCGACATCGAGCAGGCGACCAAACTCGCCCGCGCCATGGTCACGCAATGGGGCTTTTCCGATCAGCTTGGTCAGGTCGCCTATGGCGAGAACCAGCAGGAAGTCTTCCTCGGTCACTCGGTTTCGCAGTCGAAGAATGTTTCGGAGGCAACCGCGCAGAAGATCGACAATGAAGTGCGCCGCCTGATCGACGAAGCTTATACGCAGGCCCGCACGATCCTGACGGAAAAGCACGACGAATTCGTCGCCCTTGCCGAAGGTCTGCTCGAATACGAGACATTGACCGGCGAAGAGATCAAGGCGCTGATCCGCGGCGAAAAGCCTTCCCGCGATCTCGGCGATGATTCGCCGCCGAGCCGCGGCTCAGCCGTTCCGAAGGCCGGCGCACGGCCCGTCACCAAGGGCGACGAGCCCGAAGGCGGCCTCGAACCGCAGCCGCATTGAACAGCGGCACTACCTTGAAGAAGGCCGGATTTCCGAAATGGGAGATCCGGCTTTTTCAATTGGTAACGGGATATAATCATTTTTCTTGCTAATTTACGTGCTGATCGCCGCATTTTGTGGCATTCCGCTGAATTGAGGCAAGCATGAATCACGCTCGTGGATTGACGACAATTCACTGAAGCCGGATTCGCTCGGAACGGTGCGCTGCCTTGAATGGCGCGCGGAAAGCGCAGGAGTGCAGATGAAGAGACGCTATTTCGGTACGGACGGCATTCGCGGCCAGGCCAACGTCTTCCCTATGACGCCGGACCTCGCGATGCGGGTTGGCATCGCCGCAGGAACGATTTTCCGTAACGGCGCCCACCGTCATCGTGTAGTGATCGGCAAGGACACGCGGCTGTCAGGATACATGCTTGAGAATGCCCTCGTGGCCGGTTTTACCGCGGCCGGACTGGACGTGTTCCTGCTCGGCCCTATTCCGACACCCGCGGTTGCCATGCTGACGCGTTCCCTGCGATGCGATATTGGGGTGATGATTTCGGCCTCGCATAATCCGTTCCAAGACAATGGTATCAAACTTTTCGGTCCGGACGGCTACAAGCTCTCCGATGACATCGAAGCGCAGATCGAGGATCTGCTCGAGAAGGATCTATCGGGTCAGCTTGCCAAGGCTGAGGAAATCGGCCGAGCCAAGCGCGTCGATGGCGATATCTATCGCTATCTCGAGCACGTCAAACGCACGCTGCCGCGCGATGTCACGCTGCAGGGTCTCCGGATCGCCATCGATTGCGCCAATGGTGCCGCCTACAAGGTGGCGCCCGCCGTGCTCTGGGAACTCGGTGCCGAGGTCGTCACTATCGGCAACGAGCCGAGCGGCATCAACATCAACCTCAATTGTGGTTCCACCAGTCCCGTCGCGCTGCAGAAGAAGGTCGACGAGGTGCGCGCCGATATCGGCATCGCGCTCGACGGCGACGCGGACCGCGTCATCATCGTCGATGAAAACGGTTCGATCGTCGACGGCGACCAGTTGATGGCCGTCATCGCCGAAAGCTGGGCCGAGAGCCAGCAGCTGCGCGGTAATGGTATCGTTGCGACCGTCATGTCCAATCTCGGCCTCGAGCGCTTTCTCGATGAGCGCGGCATGGCGCTTGCCCGCACGCGGGTCGGCGACCGCTACGTCGTCGAGCATATGCGCCAGCACAATTACAATGTCGGTGGCGAGCAGTCGGGCCATATCGTGCTTTCGGATTACGGCACGACCGGCGACGGTCTCGTCGCGGCCCTGCAGATCCTGGCCGCAGTCAAACGCACCGGCCGGACCGTCAGCGAGGTCTGCCGTCGCTTCGAGCCGGTGCCGCAGCTGCTGCGCAATGTTCGCATCAGCGGTGGCAAGCCGCTGGAGGATATCCAGGTGCAGAAGGCGATCGCCGATGCCGAAGCCGAGCTTGCCAGGAACGGCCGCCTCGTCATCCGCCCCTCCGGCACCGAACCGCTGATCCGCGTCATGGCCGAAGGCGACGACCGCGCCCAGATCGAGCGCATCGTCAACGAGCTGATCGGCACCATCTCGAACGTCCGGACTGCCGCCTGATTTTTTCGGGGCGAGATGTCAAAAGCCGGTACGCAAGCGCCGGCTTTTGTTATGCATGCGCACTATTTTGAGCCGATCGCCGCGGCCATACCATCCCGATGAGCAAACCGATCTATGTTTCGGGCCGCCTTGATGCCTGGCATCAAGGTAAATAATCGTGGTTAAGCAGCTTTTAACGTTTCCCATTCATTATCCATCCCAAGCGTACCAGATTGGCAGCGACCGAGCCTGCCGACGCAACGGGATTTTGGAGTGGGATCCATGAAAAGAAGCTTGTCCGGCATCTTCGCCGCATTGTTGATCGCGACAAACGCCTATTCCGCGGACCTCGCCCCTGCCGAGCCTATCCCGGAGCAGCCGCCTGAGGTGACGGTCACCGAAGCGACCGGCTGGTACCTGCGCGGCGATGTCGGCTATGCCTTCACCGATCTGCGCGGCGCCCGCTATTTCCAGGGCAGCAACGCCACGGAGGTCGATTTCGACGACGCCGATCTGGACGATACATGGACTGTCGGCGGTGGTGTCGGTTACCAGATCAACAGCTATCTGCGCACCGATCTGACCTTCGACTATCTCACCCAGGCGGATTTCAACGGCTCGACGGTCGGGCAGTGCGGCTTTCCGCTGGTGGACTGCACCTCGAGCGACCGCTCTTCGCTGACAGCCTATACGCTGCTCGCCAACGCCTATGTCGATCTCGGCACTTACGGCTACGTCACGCCCTATGTCGGCGCCGGTATCGGCGGTTCTTACGTGAAGTGGAAGAACCTCAGCAACGTCGCCTGCGCCGATGACGGCAGCTTCTGCGACGACCAGGTCACCCATGGCGGCAAGGGTAACTGGCGCTTCACTTACGCGCTCATGGCCGGCGCTTCGATCGATGTGACCTGCAACATCAAAGCCGATGTCGGCTACCGTTACCTGCATATCGATGGCGGCAACATGTTCGGCTATGCCGACAATGGCGGCCCGGGCCGCGACAAGGGTCTGAGCGCCCACGAAGCCCGCGTCGGCGCCCGCTATCTCTTCGGCGGCTGCGCCCAGGCGAGCTACGAACCGCCGCCGGAAATCCCGCTGCAGCAGCCTGTCTACAAGTAAGTCCGATCCCCTGACATCTGAGCCGCCCCGACCGGGCGGCTTTTTCCTATTGCGGCCGTCCCGGCCTGCGTCAAAATATGTTCCGCCCGCGACACTTCGATCTTGACTATGACGGGCCGGGTCCATACACACGGCGGCGGGACACCCTTCCCCAACGAAGGGCTTTCTATCTGAGAGGATAGCATCATGGCGAAGACCGCAAAGCCGGACATCCGTCCGAGCAATACTCATTTTTCTTCTGGCCCCTGCTCGAAGCGCCCCGGTTGGTCGCTCGAAGCCCTTTCCGACGCGGCCCTTGGCCGTTCGCACCGCGCGAAGGTCGGCAAGGCCAAGCTCAAGCAGGCCATCGACCTTACCCGTGAAATTCTCGAAGTGCCGGCGGATTACCGCATCGGCATCGTTCCGGCGTCCGACACCGGCGCCGTCGAAATGGCGCTTTGGTCACTGCTCGGCGAACGCGGCGTCGACATGCTCGCCTGGGAAAGCTTCGGCGCCGGCTGGGTCACCGATGTCGTCAAGCAACTGAAGCTCAAGGATGTGCGCAAGCTCGAAGCCGGTTACGGCGAGCTTCCCGATCTGTCCGCCGTCGATTTCGACCGCGACGTCGTCTTCACCTGGAACGGCACCACCTCGGGCGTGCGCGTGCCGAATGCCGATTTCATCCCGGCCGACCGCAAGGGCCTGACGATCTGCGACGCCACCTCGGCGGCTTTCGCGCAGGCACTCGATTTCGCCAAGCTCGACGTCGTCACCTTCTCCTGGCAGAAAGTTCTGGGCGGCGAGGGTGCCCACGGCGTCATCATCCTTTCGCCGCGCGCCGTCGAGCGTCTGGTTACCTACACGCCGGCCTGGCCGCTGCCGAAGATCTTCCGGATGACTTCGGGCGGCAAGCTGACGGAGGGCATCTTCCAGGGTGAGACGATCAACACGCCGTCGATGCTCTGCGTCGAGGATTATATCGATGCGCTTGTCTGGGCGAAGCAGGTCGGCGGCCTCAAGGGGCTGATCGCGCGTGCCGATGCCAATGCCAAGGTCATCCACGATTTCGTCGCGGCAAACGACTGGATCGCCAATCTCGCCGTCAAGGCGGAGACGGCCTCCAACACCTCCGTCTGCCTGAAGATCGTCGACAAGGACATCGCAGCGCTTGACGACGACGGTCGGGCGAATTTTGCCAAGGGCCTGGTCGGCCTCCTGGAAAAGGAAGGTGTCGCCTATGACGTCGGCCACTACCGTGACGCGCCGTCGGGCCTGCGCATCTGGGCCGGCGCCACGATGGAGGCATCCGACATGCAGAAGCTGATGCCCTGGCTTTCCTGGGCCTTCGAAACACAGAAGGCGCAGCTCGCTCAGGCGACCGCCTGAGGTGATCGCATCCGGCTCCGCCATAGGGCGGAGCCCATTCCTGATTCATTCATCGCTGAACACTTTTGAAGGAGGCCATCATGGCACCTCGCGTTCTCGTATCCGACGAATTGTCGGAAACCGCCGTCCAGATTTTTCGCGACCGCGGCGTCGAAGTCGATTTCGAACCGCAGCTCGGCAAGGACAAAGACCGTCTGCTCGAAGTCATCGGCAAGTATGATGGCCTGGCCATCCGCTCCGCCACCAAGGTGACGGAAAAGATCATCGAGGCGGCGACGAACCTCAAGGTCGTCGGCCGTGCCGGTATCGGCGTCGACAATGTCGATATCCCGGCCGCCTCGCGCCGCGGCATCATCGTGATGAACACGCCCTTCGGCAACTCGATCACGACGGCCGAACACGCGATCGCGCTGATGTTCGCCGTCGCCCGCCAGCTTCCGGCAGCCGATACCTCGACGCAGGCCGGCAAGTGGGAGAAGTCGAAGTTCATGGGCGTCGAGATCACCGGCAAGACGCTCGGCGTTATCGGCGCCGGCAATATCGGCTCGATCGTCTGCGCCCGGGCCATCGGCCTCAAGATGCACGTCGTCGCCTACGATCCGTTCCTCTCCAAGGAGCGCGCCGAGGAGATGGGCGTCACCAAGGTCGAACTCGAAGAGCTGTTCGCCCGGGCCGATTTCATCACGCTGCATGTGCCGATGACCGACAAGACGCGCGGCATCCTCAACAAGGAAGCACTGGCAAAGACCAAGCCAGGCGTGCGCATCATCAACTGCGCCCGCGGCGGCCTGGTCGATGAGGCAGCGCTTGCCGAAGCGATCAAGTCGGGCCATGTCGCGGGTGCCGCCTTCGACGTGTTCGAGGTCGAACCCGCCAAGGAAAGCCCGCTCTTCGGCCTGCCGAACGTCGTCTGCACGCCGCATCTCGGCGCCTCGACGACCGAGGCGCAGGAGAACGTCGCTTTGCAGGTGGCCGAACAGATGGCGGATTACCTCGTCAATGGTGCGGTCTCCAACGCCATCAACATGCCGTCGATCACCGCTGAGGAAGCGCCGATCCTGAAGCCCTTCATCCGTCTTGCCGACGTTCTCGGCGCCTTCGTCGGCCAGGTCACCGAAGAGCCGATCAAGGAAATCGAAATCCTCTATGACGGCGTCACCGCCAACATGAACACGCGGGCACTGACGAGCGCCGTGCTCGCCGGCCTCATCCGCCCGCAGGTCGCCGACGTCAACATGGTTTCGGCGCCAATCATGATCAAGGAAAAGGGCATCGTGCTTTCCGAGGTCAAGCGCGACAAGACAGGCGTCTTCGACGGCTATATCAAGCTGACGGTGACCACCGAAAGCATGACACGCTCGGTGGCCGGCACGGTGTTTTCGGACGGCAAGCCGCGCTTCATCCAGATCAAGGGTATCAACCTCGATGCCGATGTCGGCTCGCACATGATCTACATCACCAATACGGACGTTCCCGGTATGATCGGCTTCATCGGCACGACGCTTGGCGCTGCCGGCGTCAACATCGCCAACTTCCAGCTCGGCCGCGACAAGCAGGGCGGCGACGCCATCGCGCTGCTCTATGTCGACGGCAAGGTTGATGACGCGGTGCTTGCTGAGTTGACCGCCCACCAGGCGGTACGCCAGGCAAAGCCGCTGACCTTCAATATCGATTGAGTCTTTCCTCCCAAGGAAATGAAAAACCCGGCGCTGGAAACGGCGCCGGGTTTTTTGCTGTTTCAGAAGATAAATTAATGGTGCCGGCGTTTCCGGCGGCGGATTTTGCCGAAACGGGCGGCATCGTCTTCAGCCTTGGTGCGGTGAAGGAAGGCGAGCCTGCTGCCGTCGAGGCCCTGGAAGAATTCATCCCAGGAAATCTCTTCCGGTTCCGAGGAAAAATCGACGCGGACGGTTTCGCTGTCCGGTGCGTTCTTGATGCGGGCGGGATGGCCGCCGCGCGCCTCGATCCAATGTCTGATTCTGCTGTAATCCGTCGTCGTGCCGAACCTGCCCATGAAACCCTCCTCAGCAATTCGAATGCGACATCGATCAGCCGCAACGCACGATCGACGGAATTGTTCCAGCGCGCCCAAATCATTTTATCGAGGGCCGAGATCGTGATGACAGACCGCCGCTTTGCACATTCTGAAGGCGGAAGCCTAAAGTTTAACCCTGAGTATGATTCTGATTTTATTTAACTTTTCTCGGTATACCCCTGGCATCGGCATCAACGGCACGCGAATTTCCATGGCCCCCTTGCAGAAGACCGAGCAGATCGAAGCATTAAACGACGACTTCCGGTCATTGTTTGCAACGCATCCGTCGCCGATGTGGGTCTATGATCCGACATCGCTGCGCTTTCTCATCGTCAACGAGGCGGCGGCGGCACTTTACGGCTACGGTGCGGACGAATACCGGCGCATGACGGTTCTGGATATTCGCCCTGAGCATGAGCGGGAACGGATGATCGACGCTGTCAGCGGTCGAACCGACATGGAAAAGGCGGAGCGCTGGGTTCACCTCAAGGCGAGTGGCGAGACCTTCGAAGTGCTGACCTATGGCCGAGAAGTGCGCTTCGAGGGCAGGGCCGCAATCCTGGCGATCGTGCAGGACCGCAGCGAGGTCAACGCCGCCAAACGCCAGATCAGCGATACACGCTCGCTTCTCGACAGCATCGTCGACAACCTGCCGGTCGGCGTCTTCGTCAAGGACATGGAAGCCGACGGGCTTTACATTCTCTTCAATGAGGCCTGCGGCGACATCGTCGGCATGCGGGCGGAGCACGTGGTCGGCCGAACCGACCGGGCGCTGTTTCCTCCCAGTCAGACAGACGCCTTCCGCGAGCAGGATCGCCGGGCCTTCGAAGCCAATACGGCGATCAGCTTCGAGGAGACCATGCTGCGCGCCGACGGTGCGCCGCGCCTCCTGCGCACCGTCAAGCGCGCCCTGCCGACGCCCGAGGGCCATTCGCCGCGTTATCTGCTCGGTATCTCGCAAGACGTGACGGAGGAGCGCGCCGTTGAGGCAAAGCTTGCCCATCTCGCTATGCATGATCCGCTCACCGGCCTGCCGAACCGGGCGGCATTTTCCATGCGTATCAACCAGCGGGCGGTCGAAGCGGCCGCCGACAGCCCGATTGCGCTGCTTTATATCGACGTCGATCACTTCAAGCATATCAACGACAGCAAGGGACACGCCGCCGGCGACGCGCTGCTTTGCCAGGTGTCGGAGCGGCTGCGTCAACTGGCGGAGGAGGGTGATCTTGTCGCCCGTCTTGGCGGCGACGAATTCGCCGTCGTGCTGGAGCTCGACGAGCCGGAGCGGGCAGTGCGTTTTGCGCAGCGGCTGCTCAAGGCGCTGAGCCGTGCCTTCGATCTCGACGGCGTCCGGGAGCACGTCACCTGCAGTATCGGCATCGCCTTGGCGCCCGATCATGCCGGCGACGCGGATGTGCTGATGCGGCACGCGGATCTTGCGCTCTATGCCGCCAAGGAGAGCGGACGCTCGACCTATCGTTTCTACGAGACGGAAATGCGGCTTGCCGCCGAGCGCCGGCACGTGATGACCGCCGAGCTGTGGGAAGCGCTGGAGAAGCGCCAGTTCGAGCTGCACTACCAGCCGATCGTGCGGCTCGACAATGACGGCATCGGCGGCTTCGAGGCGCTGATCCGATGGCGCCACCCCAAGCGCGGGCTGGTGGCGCCGATGGAATTCATTCCGCTTGCCGAGGAGACCGGCCTCATCGTCCCGATCGGCGACTGGGTGATCGGGGAAGCCTGCCGCGCGGCTGCCGGTTGGCCCGTTCATTTGAGGATCGCCGTCAATCTCTCCGTTAGCCAGTTTCGGCATGCGAGCCTGCTTTCGACCGTGGTGGCGGCGCTCGACGAGACGGGCCTCAATGCCGACCGGCTTGAAATCGAGATCACCGAGTCCGTATTCCTGACCGATGCCGACCAAAGCCTGCCGCTGCTGCGGGCATTGAAGGCGCTCGGCGTCCGCATCGCCATCGACGATTTCGGCACCGGCTATTCGTCGCTGAGCTATCTGAGGTCCTTCCCCTTCGACAAGATCAAGCTCGACCGCAGCTTCGTTTCGGGTATCGAGACGGATGCCGGCAATCTCGCCATCGTGCGCGCCGTCGTCGGCATCGGCTCCGGCTTCAATGCGACGACCCTGGCCGAAGGGATCGAGACGGAGGAGCAGTTGCAGAAGCTGCGCGCCGAAGGTTTCAGCGAGGTGCAGGGCTATCTGCTCGGCCGGCCTATGCCGCAGCACGAGGCGGAGGCGCTGATCCACGGCGGCGCTCTCAAGGCCGCTTCGTCACGCAGATAGAAGCGCTTGCTCTGATCAGCCGTCCGGCGCATGCCCCCTGGCGCTATCAAGCATTCGTCATTTTGAGAAAGGCGGCAGAAGCGGCATAATTGTCGTGGGCTGGAAAGGAGGATGTCTATGAAACGCTATTCATTCTCGATGATCGGACTGGCGCTCGTAACCGCCATTATCGCCAATCCGGGCATCGCATTCGCCTGCAACAAGCTGATCGGCACTTGAGCCGCACCCCCGCTTCCAAGGCGCGGCTTCGGCTGCGCCTTTCTTTGTACGGGAATGCGAAACGCTCAGGCGCCGAACGCCGCCCCTTGCGTCCAGGGACAATCCTTTCTATATCGGTGCCTCATCGAGAGACGGCGGCCGATCCCGCCGGAGATCAGCAATCCGCCGCAATTGCAGCGCAATGGCGGATCGTGACCCAAGCAGAATGGCACCATCGTTGAACACACTGGATTTTGACAAGAAGCCGGAAGAGACCCGTGTCGTCGTCGCCATGTCGGGCGGCGTCGATTCATCCGTCGTCGCCGGCCTTCTCAAACAGCAGGGTTACGATGTGCTCGGCATTACGCTGCAGCTTTACGATCATGGCGCCGCCGTTCACCGCGCCGGTTCCTGCTGCGCCGGCCAGGATATCGACGATGCGCGCCGCGTCTGTGAAACGCTCGGCATCCCACATTATGTGCTCGATTACGAAAAGCGCTTCCGCGAGACGGTGATCAATCCCTTCGCCGAGAGCTATGTGGCAGGCGAAACGCCGATCCCTTGCGTTTCCTGCAACCAGACCGTCAAATTCGCCGATCTGCTGGCGACCGCCAAGGAGCTTGGCGCCGATGCGCTGGCGACCGGTCACTATATCCGCTCGGGACTGAACCCTTCGCCGGACAATCCCGGCCGCCGCGCGCTTTTCCGCCCGGCCGATGCCGACCGCGACCAGAGCTATTTCCTCTTCGCCACGACGCAGGAACAGATCGATTATCTCCGCTTTCCCCTGGGCGGCCTGCCGAAGGCCGAAACTCGCAGGCTTGCTGAAGAGATGGGCCTCGTCGTTGCCAAGAAGGCCGACAGCCAGGACATCTGCTTCGTGCCGCAGGGCAAATATTCCGACGTCATCACCAAGCTGAAGCCGAATGCGGCGCTCGCCGGTGAGATCGTCCATCTCGATGGTCGCGTGCTCGGAACCCATGAGGGTATCCTGCATTTCACGATCGGCCAGCGCCGCGGAATCGGCATCGCTACCGGCGAACCGCTCTACGTCGTCTTTCTCGACGCCCGTTCGCGCCGGGTCATCGTCGGACCGAAGGAGGCGCTGGAAACGCACCGCGTCTACCTGCGCGACATCAACTGGCTGGGCGACGAGACACTTCAGGAAGCCGCGTCCGGCAAGGGCTTTGCCTGTTACGCCAAGGTCCGCTCGACACGGGCGCCGGCGCCCGCCGTGCTGCATGTCGATGCAACAGGCACCTATGTCGACCTGACGGTCGGCGAGGCGGGCATCGCACCCGGCCAGGCCTGCGCGCTTTATTCGGCCCCCGGCGACAACTCCCGCGTCTTCGGCGGCGGTTTCATCGAACGCTCCGAGCGCGAGCCTTCGGCGGAAGCCTGCCTGAAGGCCCTTTTGGCCAACCCCGTCGCCGCTTGAAATCCATCGGAACGGGAGGCGGCTAAAGCCCACCGTTTTTCTCGATCATGCGCTTGACACAAAGCCGAAGCGCACCTTATAAGCCGCTCATCCCACGAACCGGCATCGCTTCGCGAGCGGGTATCGTTGACCAGTGGCGGAGTAGCTCAGTAGGTCAGAGCAGAGGAATCATAATCCTTGTGTCGGGGGTTCAAATCCCTCCTCCGCTACCAGTCAAGCCGAAGTAAAATCAATATCTTATCGGCTGATTGCTGCCCTTTGGTGGCTGGTTCTATGTCGCGCAACCTACGACAAATTACCATTGATTTTCAATGGTCGCAAGCTCGTGACGGCTACTCTGCGCGACACGAGTGCGACATGCGATGAAGCACTACGCTTTCGATTTCCGCCAGCCGGTCGCCCAAGCTTCAAGTTCCGAGCAGAACCACCGCTCGCCATACTGGGGGCTGATCCTCGTCTGTGCGTAGCATTTCTGCTCCGGCACGTGGAAGATGCGCTCGCCCGTGTCGATGGAGATGTTGCCCTTGATCCTGCACGACAGTCCGGAGCCGCCAGAAGAGCTCAATGAGGCAAGCAAGTCGCTCGCGGTCCAGCCGCCGGCCGCACCAAACGCGAGAGCTCCAATGAGCAAACCCGGTGCCCTGAACAGCACCGATTTCTTCTGCGGATTGCGATAACCCGGACGCACGCCCCCATCTCCGCCATGTCACGCGAAAGATCGTAACCGCGTTGGCGCACGGCGAACCAAGCGGCCGGCCCCTCGTCCGCGATCAGCGCCTCTATCGATTCACGGACCTCGGCAGGCATCGATGGAGCGGCGAGCGCATAGGAAGACAGTCGGCTGCAAATCCCGAACGATTCGGTTTTTGTCCTCGTCACCATAGCGCTCGGCAACGCGCATCGATGTCGCTGGTGGACCTTAAAACTATACAACCAGAGACAGAAAAATCGCCCGTTAAATCCTAGGGTAGTTTTCAATTCATTGGTCTGATAATTTTCGTTGGTCCGCCTTTACTCAATCCAACAAGGCGCAACAGTGGAGATCGTGATGACCGATAACTCTAAGACTCCTCCCGCCAAGAAGACAATCCAAGACCCACCCGAATACGCGGCTGGTCGCATGGGCACCGGCAACATAACTCGTGATTGGTTGGGCGGGCCGCAAAACGGAGAGGAAGCCACTTATCAGCAGAACGGGCAGCAAGTCGTAGTGCCCACCGGAACCGGCGATCGGACGAAGGAGACGGCAGGTACAAAAGACTGGTTGGGCGGGCCGCAAAACGGAGCCGAAGCGCCTGGCTCCAAGGAGAGTGGTCCGACAGGCTCGGGGAAAGTGCAGGGCGAAGGGGCAAGAAACCCCCAAACCGGCGAACAAATTGCAAGAAACCCCCAAACGGGAGAGTAGCAGCCGATACTGCTGCGACTTCGCTGTGCCCCACGCGGCGTCGGCGGATGACAGGGCTTCATAAAAGTCCTTACGGGTTAGCCCGATATCGGCGGCGGTTGGCGGGCGTTCCCTCTCGGAACGCCCGTTGGCGCCGTCCTTTGCCCGGCGACTTCGCCCCGCTCTTGCGCCGCGTCATATTCATCGGCGAGCTGCCGTTTGACGTTGGGAAATATAGGGCCATTGATGTATTCAAGGCATCGATCCCTTGTTTACCAGCTTGGGAAACATTCAAAGGCATCGACGCTGGAATGTTTGCAACGCTGGCAAACTTAAAGCCGGGCGGTTGTCGCTGAGATCGCCGAGACCGAGCCGGATGCTAGCAAAAGCCGGCGGCGGTCCCTGAAGAGGAATTTGCGGGGCGGGAGGCGAATGCCCCTGAGATTCGCATGACAACGGCGGATGAAAGCGCACCAGACGGCGCTGCATGTCCGTCGGGTGATGCGGGGGTCTCCCAGGTGTTTTTCGGTGCTTTATCAATGGACGGGAAATATACGTATGTGAGTTGGCAGCTGCCATCGAAGATGTGAATGGCTGATCATCTTACCCGAAGCGAAGGTTGCGCCCCGAGGTTGAAATCATACGTCAGTTCCTCTTTGATGTCAGGGGCGATCATTGCTCTGTAGCCCGGAGACTGCGATGGATATGACCACCCCCAGCGGACGCCTTTTTGGCCTGTCCTCCTAATGCTCTGAGTGTTGCTGGTGATCCTGATCTTTAGCGCCGTGCGTCGGGCGTTGAGTGCAGACCCAAAGGACGATGATCGGTCCCGCGTGCAGGATCGTTCACGTGGACGCATGGCCGGGTATCTCCTCGAAAACGACAGGCGGAATAGGGCCATGGCCCAGGCTGTCGAGGCCAAAGGCCAAGTCCTATTTCGCGCGCCGCATCGGCAAAATCCATCTCGCAGTGCTGGCCATCTTCATCGTGACAACCTTGTTTCTGGCGATCTGGAATCTCTATGAGGCCAAGATCCAACGGACATCTCAAATCAAAGTCACATCGCCGTTGCAGTCTGATTTGGTGGCAGCCGCTATATTCCGCGAAATGTGACCCCCGCCGGATTTCGTCAGCGTCAAAAAAATCTCCGGATGAGATAGCGAGCGGGCTGCCAGCCTTTGGCGGGTTCAATCGCCCTCTCCAAAAGAAGGTTCCCTTCCGCAAATTTGGTCAGCTTTCGAGCCGTTGCGGACCACAGGTCAATTGCTCATAGTTCGCCAGCAAGTGCCACCATAGTTCCGGGGCTAAGAATTCACCAAAAGTTTTCCCTTCCACGCTTGAGTAATCAGCGTAGAATTCTGTGCTCTGGGGCGGAATGTTCGGGAGGCGTCGATGACTTTCCCACCTTCAACAGCGTCCATGGTGCCCTTCGCAGTTGTCTTGGTTGGCCTTTGCGCGGCGAGGGGACCAAACCCGTTGCGCCCTGAGCTGCAGCATTTCCGCCAACGCTGAGGACAGGCCTATTTGTAGAGCGTCAGAAGCAATAGAGGGATCTTTGTCGCCCAAAGGTGAGATGCGACAGCGATAATAATAGCCCATACGGCAAGCGAGAACATGACCGCCGCTAACCTGATCCCGACTGGCTGCATCATTTCCTCCATCCCAGCATAACGGTGCCTCCTCGCACGATCCTATGCTAGCAAGACGCAGGCCCGTCAGCTATCGCAAGATTTTGGTATCAGATAGCTACAGCAGCGCGCGCTTGGCGAAGGTGCAAAGATTCCGGCGATACGATGCCCTTTCCCCCTTCGTCAAACGATGAAATGAAAATTGTCGTATTGCGCGCCGTAATAATCCGGGCCGCTCGTTTCGGTGATGACGGGCTCCGTGTCGAGGATGAGATAGTCGATTTCGCCGTAGGCGCTAAGATCGATCACTTGCGGGTCATGAATGCTGTCGGCGGTGACGTTGACCGTGACCAAGAAGACGGTATCGCCGTTTAGACGACCTTCGATTGTCAGAACGTTGTCATAGTCCGATGTGCCGTTTGCGACGCTGAATTGCTCGATCTGAAAGTGACCGCCATCGGCGGCTTGGATGGGTGTCCAGAACACGCCTCCTCCCAGATAGTGGTTGCCATCCGCTTCCTCCCGCACAGTCGCGTCGTCACCATCGTGCCAGGCGCCCCAATCGAAGCCTTTGTAGCCCGTCGGGAAGTCGTGGTTGCCGACATCCTCGAAATTCACGAAGATGTTGCCGTGTTCCGGCAAGTCGACCGCGATATTGAGCAGGCCGAAGTCGGTGGCGCCCTTGCCATCCGAGACCTTGAAATTGAACTGGTCGACGAGTTGGTCTCCCGGGCCGAGCGCTGATACCACCGGGTTGGTATGATCGAGCTCGTATGTGTAATTGCCGTTGGAATAGACGGTCAGAGTGCCATATTTTCCCTCGACTGTGGTGGTCGTGGCAGGCCCGTTCGGATCGGCCGGTTGCGGAATTCGCTGTCCATTGACGAAGTTGAGACGCACCTGGTCTCCGTCGGCATCCGTGGAACTGGTATTGTCCAGAATGTTGCCGTCGATCGGGTTGTCGACGTTGAAAATAGGCTGGTATACGTCACCTGCGACCGGCTTGTGGTTTGCCATTTCTACCTCCCGTGTGATTTTCTGTTCGACTATGCAACCCTATAGGGTATCTGGCAACCGAAATAGATGGAGCGTCAGAGCAATTCCGCCCGTCGGCGCCACAAATTCCGGTCGATTACAGCTCAACTATTCAAGTAAAGGGAGCGCATAAACGTCGTTCCTCTATATGAACGAGGATTTACGTCTTGTCTTACGTTGCTGCCGTTTTATCGATCATGGTGTTTCTCGCCTTTTCAGGCGATCCATCAATTCGGCCAGCGGAAAACTTTCAGGATAATCATGACGGGTCAATCATGACCTCGTCATGACGATATACTGCGTGAATTGCTCGGTGGGTTCAGCGCAATCTTGAAGGCGAAAGGGGAGCAATCAGCAGAGCCCGGGCTTCTGCCGACCATCCCATTAATGCAGGCCGCCGACCCCGAGCAGGCTCTCGATAGCCTGGTGATCCCTGGTGAGATTTTCCGGCGTTCCGGTCCACGCCAGTCTGCCGCGTTCGAGGATGACGACCTGATCGGCGAAATCGAGCGCGCTCTGGATGCGCTGCTCGACCAGCAGGATGGTCATGTCTCCCGTCTTGGCAAGGTCGGCGAAGGCCGCCATCAGTTCCTCGCAGATAACGGGCGCAAGGCCCTCCAGCGGTTCGTCAAGGAGCAGGACGGAGGGGCGACCGAGAATGGTGCGAGCCGTGGAGAGCATCTGCTGCTCGCCGCCAGAAAGCTGGCTGCCGAGGTTGCGGCGGCGCTCTTTCAGGCGCGGGAACATCGCATAGGCTTCCTCCAGCGCCGTTTTCGGCCGCGCCTTCAAGCCGACGAAAAGGTTTTCTTCGACCGTCAGCGTCGGGAAGACACAGCGTGCCTGGGGCACATATCCGAGGCCTTGATGCGCGCGTGCAGCACTCGGTGCCGTCGTGACATCCGAACCGCCGAGGCGGATGCTGCCCTCGTATCGCCTGGTCTGGCCGGCAAGCGTTGCGAGCAGCGTGGTCTTGCCCATGCCGTTGCGGCCGAGCACGGCAAGCCGGGCACCTGCCGGCACGGAGAAGGAAATGCCTTCGAGCACTCTCGTCGGCCCATATCCGGCCGACAGGTTGTCGACCTCAAGCGACAGGGCTGGCATTGGCATAGCTCCCGAGATAGGCCTCGCGCACGCGCGCATCCTTGGTGACGTCTTCCGGCAGGCCATCGAAGATGATCGCGCCTGATGCAAGCACGATGACGCGTCTGGCAAAACGGAAGACGAGATCCATGTCATGTTCGATCATCAGCACGGCGAGATCGGCGGGCAGATCGGCCAGCGCCTGCTCGATGCGGCCGGTATCGCTTTGCGGCACGCCGGCTGCGGGTTCGTCGAGCAACAGCACTTTCGGCTTCAGCGCCAGCGCCACGGCGATCTCGAGAAGCCGCTGCTGGCCATAGGCGATTTCGCTGACCTTGCGATGCATCAGGAAAGCCAGCCCGAGTTTTCCAAGGAGATCATCAACCTCGGCCATGACGTCGGGCATACGCAGGAAATTGCCGAACATGTGCCCGGTCTTTCCATCGCGTTGAAGGACGGCAAGTCCCACATGTTCGGCCGGCGTCATGTCCTGGAAGAGCCGCGTCACCTGAAAGGAGCGGACAAGACCGCGTCTGACCCTGCCGATCGCATCGAGCTTCGTCACCAACTCGCCACCCAGGCGAACCTCGCCGGAATTGGGAGAGAGATTACCGGTCACGAGGTTGACGAAGGTGGTCTTGCCGGCGCCGTTCGGGCCGATCAGCGCGATGCGATCGCCAGGTGACATCGTCAGCGAGACATTATTGGTGACGGCAAGGCCGCCAAAGGCTTTCTTGAGATTGGCGACTTCGAAGACCGGGCTCATGAGCGTTGCTCCCTGCGGCGGCCGATGAAGGTCGCTGCAGTGCCATAGAGACCTTTGGGCGCAAAGAGCACGACGGCGATCAGCAGCGCGCCGACCATGGTCAGCCAATGGAAGGGATTGGCGGCGGAGACATAGTCCTCGAAGAGCATGAAGATGACAGTGCCGGAAAGTGCCCCGAAGAGAGAACCGGTGCCGCCGAGCACCAGCATGACAAGCGCTTCGGCCGACTGCGTGAAAGACAGGCTGTCGAGGCCGACGACCTGTGTCGAGATCGCATTCATGGCGCCGCCGACACCGGCAACGGCACCTGATATCGCGTACATCCTGATCAGAGCTGCCTTCGGCGAAGCGCCCATGGCGCGGATGCGCAGCGGATCCTGCTTGATGGCGCGGCAGAGCATGCCGAAGGGCGAGCGGACCAGGACCCTCAGCAGCACGAAGACGATCAGCAGCAGCGCCATTCCGAAGAAGAAGGCGGTGTGACCGTAGAGATCGAATTCGAAGAGGCCGAAGACCGGGTCCGGCGCGATGCCGGAAAGTCCATCGCTGCCGCCTGTCCAGGACGAGGCCTTGTTGGCGAATTCATGGAAGAGGTTGATCAGTGCAATCGACAGCACCAGCTGCGGCAGCCCATGCGCACGCAGGATGATGGCCCCGCAGAGCAGCCCGGCAACCGCGCCGCCGGCGACGCCGGCCAGCATCATCAGCAGCGGATCATTGATGCCGTAATGCGCCGACAGGATCCCGGCGGCATAGGCGCCGGAGCCGAAAAGTGCTGCATGGCCAAGCGTTGCGACGCCGCAATAACCGGTCACGAGATCGAGCGACAGGACGAGCAGCGCGATCGTGATAATCCGGCTCAGAAGGGCGAGATTATCGGGGAAGGTGAAATAGCCGATGGCGGCAATGGCTACGATGACCGCTATTCCGATAAGATCGCGGGTGATGAACCCGCGACGATGCTGGAGAGGCCCGGTTTCGTCATTCATGACAAGCGCCATCCTATTTCACCCTTCCGGCAAGGCCGCGGGGGAAGACGCAGATGATGGCGATCACGGCGAGATAGAAGAAGAATTCGCCGAATTCCGGCATCAGATACCGTCCTGTCGTATCGATCGCGCCCAGCAGCAGGCAGGCGATCAGGGCGCCCGGAATGGAACCCGCGCCGCCGACGGAGACGACGACCAGGAAGGTCACCATGTAGCGCAGTGCGTAATAGGGTTCGACGGGCAGGAGTTCGGCGCCGACCACGCCGCCGAAGGCGGCAAGCCCGACGGCAACGGCAAAGCTTACCGCATAGATGACCTCGGTGCGCACGCCGAGTGCCGCAGCCATCGCCGCATCATCGACGGAGGCACGCAGCTTGACGCCGAAGGTCGTCCTGTCGATCGTAAACCAGAGGGCGAGCGCCACGGCGAGGCCGCAGAGGATGACGAAAAGCCGGTGAACGGGAATGGTGCGAAAGCCGAGATCGGCCGATCCTTGCAGCGCAGCGGGCAGCGGTATGGTCTTCAGCGTCGGCCCCATGACATAATTGGCGATGCCGATGACGCAGAAGGTGATGCCGATCGTCATCAGCACCTGGGTCAATTCCGGCGCGCCATAGATCCGGCGGTAGAGAAAACGTTCGATCGGAATGGCGACGATGATCGTGATGACAACGGCAGCGATGACCGCCGCAGCATAACCGAGGCCGAGGTCGCGGGCGACATAGGAGGCGATGTAGCCGCCGATCATCGCGAAGGCGCCATGGGCCAGGTTGACGACACGCATCAGCCCCATGGTCACCGAAAGGCCGATCGATATCACGAAGAGCACCATGCCATAGGCAAAGGCGTCGACGGCTATGCTGAAGACTGTCTGCATTGACATCCCTTGCTTCGATGCGGCGGGCTCGGCCTGATCGCAGGCCAAGCCCGTCACCGGTCTTGATGCTCGATGTTACTTGACGGCTGCAAGGCCCGGATCGCCCTGCTTCTCGAAGGTCTGAATCTCCTTGTTGATGTAGGTCCCGTCACCGGCCTTGACGACTTCGCGCAGATAGATGTTCTGCGTGATGTGGCGGCTTTCCGGATCGATCGAAACCGGGCCGCGCGGGCTTTTCCAGGCAAGGCCCTTGACCGCATCGACGGCCTTCTCAGCATCCTGTTTGCCGCCTGTCGCCTCGATCATCTTGTAGATGACATACATGCCGTCATAGGCGCTGACTGAGGGGAAGGAGAGTTCGGCCTTGTTGCCGATTGCTTTGGTCGCCGCCTCGACGAAAGCCTTGTTCTCGGGAGAATCGTGCGACACGGCGTAGTGGAAGGTCGTCTGGATGCCGAGTGCCGCATCGCCGAGCGCCGGCAGATCGGATTCCTGGGTCAGATCGCCCGGCGCGAAGAACTTGATGCCGGCAGCCTTCAGGCCATTGTCGTTATAAGCCTTGACGAAGCCGAGCGTCGTCGGGCCTGACGGCAGGAAGGCGAACACGCCCTCAGCGCCGGAATCCTTGATGCGCTGCATGATCGGGCTGAAGTCGTTGGTCGCAAGCGGCATGCGGATCGCCTCGACGACCTGGCCGCCGGCCTTTTCGAAGCCGGTCTTGAAGGCGTTCTCGGCGTCGATACCGGGGCCGTAATCGCTGACGACCGAAATCACCTTCTTGACGCCGGCGTCGAAGGCGACCTTGGCGATCGGCGTCGATGTCTGCCAGGTGGTAAACGAGGTGCGGACGACGAGCGGGCTTTTGGTCACGATCGCCGAGGTGGCGGCGTTCATGATAACCATCGGCACATTGCCCTGCTTCAGGATCGGCGTCACCGCCATGGCATCGGGCGTGAAGTAGAAGCCTGTGAGATACTGGACCTTTTCCTTGACGATCAGTTCCTGCGCCAGCGCCTTGGATTGGGCGGGATCGGCCTGCGGCACGTCGCGATAGACGATTTCCACCGTATCGCTGCCGACCTTGTTGCCGTTGACCGCCATATAGGCGTCGATGCCGGCCTTGAAGTTCTTGCCTTGGAGCGCGAACGGACCGGAGAACGGACCGATGACCCCGACTTTGATGGTGTCGGCATAGGCGCTCGTGCCCACGACGACGGCCGCAATGGCGGCCAGAAATAGCTTCTTCATTCTCTCTCTCCCTTTTTTGGCGCACTCCAGCGCCGTATTCGTTAGCTGCGAGAAATTTAGCGCCAACCTGTCATGCGAAATGGTGATGTAAAATGAAATAAGTGCCGTAATCCATAACTGTACAATTATGATTGTGGCTCGAAGAGCGGAACTATCGGCGGCCCGTTCTACGGTCGAATTTTGGTCCATGGCCCACCTCAGACACTTCTATCAGAATGGCAGTCCCACATAATTCTCCGCAAGCACCGTCGAGGCGGCGCGGGAATGGGTGAGATAGTCGAGCTCCGCCTCCTGGATCTTCTGGTCAAAATCCCCGGTATCCGGAAAGCGATGCATCATCGTCGTCATCCACCAGGAAAACCGCACGGCTTTCCACACGCGGGCGAGCGCCTTCTGCGAGTAAGCGTCGATGCCACTATTCGAGCCTTCGCGGTAATGCTCGATCAGCCCGGAGAAAAGATAATGAACGTCGCTGGCCGCGAGGTTCAGTCCCTTGGCGCCGGTCGGAGGGACGATATGGGCGGCGTCGCCGACCAGGAAAAGCCGGTCGAAACGCATCGGCTCGGCAACGAAGGAGCGTAGCGGCGCGATCGATTTCTCGAAGGACGGCGCGGTCGCCAAAGCCTCGGCGTGATGCACCGGCAGACGCCGTCTCAGTTCGTCCCAGAAGCGATCGTCGCTCCAGTCCTCGATCTTCTCGTCGAGCGCGCATTGAATGTAGTAGCGGCTGCGGGTGGCCGAGCGCATCGAACAGAGCGCAAAGCCCCTTGGATGGTTGGCGTAGATCAACTCATGGCTGACAGGCGCCACGTCGGCAAGGACCCCCAGCCAGCCAAAGGGATAGACCTTCTCGAAACTCCTGATCGCACGTTCAGGGATGGCCTTGCGGCTGGCGCCGTGAAAGCCGTCGCAGCCGGCGATGAAGTCACAATCGATGCGGTTGGCAACACCGTCTTTCACATAGGTGACGAAGGGTGAATGGCCGTCGAAGTCATGCGGCGCGATGTCGACGGCATCATAAATCGACAGGGAGCCGCTTTCTTCGCGCCGCTCCATGAGATCGCGCGTCACTTCGGTCTGTCCATAAACCGTGACGCGCCTGCCGCCGGTCAGTTCGTGCAGGTCGATGCGATGGTCGCGGCCGTCGAAGGCCAGCGAGAAACCGTCATGCAGCAGGCCTTCGGCATGCAGCCTCGCGCCTGATTTGGCCTGATCCAGCAGCCCGACGGTGCCTTCCTCCAGAACGCCGGCACGAACCCGGCCGAGGATGTAATCCTTGTTCACACGATCGAGAATGACATTGTCGATGCCGGCTTCGGTCAGAAGCTGGCCGAGCAGCAGGCCGGATGGTCCCGAACCGATGATGGCGACCTGAGTTCGCAAATGCTTCCTCCCTGCATTTTTGCGTTTTGCCAGATTCTGTCGTGTTGTCTCTGTCGCAGCAATGGACATTCCGGCCGAAAAATTGGACTAATCGAACATTAGTGCGGGAGCAGCCCCATGAGCAGACATGTCCCTACCTACGAACTCTACGGTGAGAATACCGGGCGAAAGCCCGATTTTTGGTTGCATTGCGAAACAATTCGCTCCCGCAGCAGCTTGCATCACTGGGAGATTCGACCGCACCGTCACGAGAGTTTCTTTCAGATATTGTACATCGAAGGCGGGTCGGGCGATGCGATCTTCGGCGAAAACAGCCATGCCATCCGCCCCCCGGCCATCATCACCGTGCCGCCCGGGCTCAACCATGGCTTTCGTTTTTCACGCGATATCGACGGCCTGGTGATCACCCTGTTGAGATCCCATCTCAGCCATCCGCCCGGCGACCGAAGCCACCTCGGCGAATGGTTTGCGACGCCGCATCTGACGCCGCTCGATCCCGATCATGCCGAGGCCGCCTATGTCATGCAGACGTTGAAGCGGCTGGGCGACGAATTCGAAAACCGCCGCAGCGGCCGCAACGAGGCGTTGGCCGCCTATGTCGCGTTGGCGCTGCGGCTGACGGCGAGGATTTCCCATGAGGGGAATACGCAGGAGCTTCCGCCAAACGAGAACGAGCGGCGGATGGAAATGCTGAGCGAGCTCATTCAGCAACATTTTCGATCACACAAGCCCGCGTCCTTCTACGCCAGGGAGCTTGGGCTTTCCCCGACGCATCTCACCCGTATCGTCCGGTCGATGACCGGCAATACTCCTCATGAATTGATCGCCGGCAAACTCGTTGAGGAGGCGAAACGCCAGCTGGTTTTTACGCTGGGCAGCGTTCAGGAGATCGGATTTCGGCTCGGCTTTGCCGACCCCGCCTATTTCTCGCGCTTCTTCGTTAAATACACCGGAGAAACGCCGCGGGTCTGGCGCATGAAGGAGAAGGTTCGGCTTGAAGGTGTATAGGCCACCCGCAATGGTTGCGGCGCGCAACTGCCCTACCAGGCTTTGGCGCCCTCTTCCGTGTTGCGGGCGCGTTCGCCGCCGCGGGTCTCGTATGCGTCTCGTTCCTCAGCTGACTTGACGGCATCGTCTGAGCCATCGCGCTGGGCTTCGGGCGTCATGTAGAAGGCGAGCACCTCTTCCAGCCGGGCGGCGGTAAGCGTGGCAGCGAAACTTTTCATGTCGTTTCCTCGGTCGACGGCCTTGAAGCTTGCCTTAGATGCATAGCTTACGATGCGGCCTTCAAGGAACAGTGCGCCGATGGTTTTCACCAACTTTAGACGTTGCTTGACGATTGCTCCCGCCGGATGATCTCTGCCGACCAGTTCCACGATTGTGTTTGGTTTTCGCCTCACGCCGCCGGCCACGTCCAGTCCCGCACCTCCGGCATGTCCTCGCCATATTCACGGACATAGTCGTGATGCTCCGCAAGTTTGCCGCGGAAGGCGGCGAGCGCTTCGCCTGCCTTTTCCTTCAGGCCCGGTACACGTTCGATCGCTTCGATGGCGAGGTGGAAGCGGTCGAGTTCGTTGAGGACGGTCATGTCGAAGGGGGTCGTCGTCGTGCCTTCCTCGATGAAGCCGCGGACGTGGATGTTGCGGTGGTTGGTGCGTTTATAGGTCAGGCGGTGGATGAGATAGGGATAGCCGTGATAGGCGAAAATGACAGGTTTGTCTGATGTGAAGATCGCGTCGAAGGCCTCATCGGTCAGGCCGTGCGGATGCTGATCCCTGGATTGCAGTGCCAGGAGATCGACGACGTTGACGGTGCGGATCTTCAGTTCCGGAATGGCCTTGCGCAGCACGTCGACGGCGGCAAGCGTCTCCATGGTCGGCACGTCGCCGGCGCAGGCCATGACGAGATCGGGCAGGATCGTGTCGTCCTCGTTGCTCGCCCAGTGCCAGATGCCGATGCCGGCCTCGCAATGTTTCACCGCCTCGTCCATCGACAGCCATTGCGGCTCCGGCTGCTTGCCGGCGACGATGACGTTGATGCGGTCATAGGTGCGCAGGCAATGGTCGCCGACCCAGAGCAGGGTGTTGGCATCCGGCGGCAGGTAGATGCGGACGATATCGGCCTTCTTGTTGGCGACGAGGTCGACGAAGCCGGGATCTTGATGGCTGAAGCCGTTGTGGTCCTGACGCCAGACATGCGAGGTCAGCAGGTA
The DNA here is from genome assembly GCF_052871115.1 of Rhizobium sp. LARHSG275. NCBI lineage: Bacteria > Pseudomonadati > Pseudomonadota > Alphaproteobacteria > Hyphomicrobiales > Rhizobiaceae > Rhizobium > Rhizobium sp. LARHSG275. The sequence goes on from NZ_JBIXJN010000028.1 coordinate 41,516, forward strand.
GTTCAGCGACGAGATCGGCTTTCTCCACTCGAGTTCCCGCGTCACCTTCAGCCATTTGGCGTGCTGGTTGAACATGGAATCGATGATGTGGATGAAGGCCTCGTAGCAGGAGAACAGGCCGTGCCGGCCAGTCAGCAGGTAGCCTTCCAGCCAGCCCTGGCAGAGATGTTCGCTCAGCACCTCCATGACACGTCCATCCCGAGACAAGTGGACGTCGTAAGGCTCGATACCCTCCATCCAGACACGGTCGGTGACTTCGAAGACGCTGCCGAGACGGTTCGACTCTGTCTCGTCGGGGCCGAAGATACGGAAATTGGCAGTCTTCGCGTTGCGCTTCATCGTGTCGCGCAGGTAATGGCCGAGGATTTCCGTCGACTGCACCATGGCGCTGCCGTGCTTGCCGATATCGACCGCGTAGTCGCGTATACTTGGAACATCGAGCTCTTTGCGCAGCAAACCGCCATTGGCGTTCGGATTGGCGCCCATGCGGCGCTCGCCGACAGGGGCGAGCGCCCGCAGCTCGGGTTTCAGCCGGCCGTCGCTGCCGAACAGGTCCTGCGGATCATAGCTGCGCATCCAGTCCTCGAGGATCTTGCGATGCCCTTCGTTCTCGCGGCAGTTGGAGACCGGCACCTGGTGGGAGCGCCAGAAACCTTCGACCTTCTTGCCGTCGACTTCCTTCGGTCCTGTCCAGCCCTTCGGGCTGCGCAGCACGATCATCGGCCAGCGCGGGCTGATATCGGGCGCCTTGCCATTGCGGGCTTCCTCCTGGATTTCGCGAATGCGGTCGAAGACCCTGTCGAAGGTCGCGGCCATCTGCTGGTGCATATCGCGCGGCTCGTGACCCTCAACGAATAAGGGCTCATAGCCGTAGCCTTCAAAGAGGCTCCGCAAATCCTCGTGACTGGCGCGGCCAAGAATGGTCGGATTGGCGATCTTGTAGCCGTTCAGATGCAGGATCGGCAGCACGACGCCATCGCGGGCAGGGTTCAGAAATTTGTTGGAGTGCCAGCTTGCTGCGAGCGGCCCGGTTTCGGCCTCGCCGTCGCCGACGACGCAGGCAACGATCAGATCGGGATTGTCGAAGGCGGCGCCATAGGCATGGACGAGGGCGTAGCCGAGTTCGCCACCCTCGTGGATCGAGCCCGGTGTTTCGGGTGCCGCGTGGCTCGGAATGCCGCCGGGGAAGGAGAACTGCCGGAAGAGCTTGCGCATGCCCTCCGCATCCTCGGAAATATCGGGATAGATCTCGCTGTAGATGCCTTCGAGATAGGTGTTGGCGACCATGCCAGGCCCGCCATGGCCGGGGCCGCACATGTAGATGATGTCGAGGTCGCGAGCGCGGATGAGGCGGTTCAGATGCGCGTAGATGAAGTTGAGGCCGGGTGTCGTGCCCCAGTGGCCGAGCAGCCGGGGCTTGATGTGCTCCGGTTTCAGCGGCTCGCGCAGCAGCGGATTGGCCAGCAGATAGATCTGGCCGATGGAGAGATAGTTGGCGGCGCGCCAATAGCGGTCGATGAGCGTAAGTTCGGCATCGGTCAGGGCAGCGGTCGAGACATGCTTATCCATGGGTTTCTCCCGTTCGAAAACGTCTTCAACGTCAATTCTACCGGCTGATGCCGGCAAGCTGTTGATCTGGATCAGCCACTGCCAAAAACGGTCAACGCCTCGTCGGCGATGATTTGTTCCTCATCGGTGGCGATGACGTGGGCGGCGATGCGGCTTTCCCGCGCGCTGATGATGAAACCATTGGCGGCATTGGCCTTTTCGTCGATCGTAAGGCCAAGCCAGACCAGCCGCTTGGCCACTCCGGCGCGGATCTTCGGTTGATGTTCGCCGATGCCGGCGGTGAAGACGACGGCGTCAAGGCCATTCAGCGTCGCCGCCATGCGGCCGATTTCACCAGCAATGCGCAGCGTGAAGAGGTCGATCGCCTGGTGTGCCTGCGGCCGTCCGTCCTTCAACAGGTCGCGCGTATCGGCGCTGATCCCGGAGACGCCGAGCAGGCCGGCGTTGTGATAGAGCAGATCCTCGATCTCTGCGAAGGACTGTTTCCTCTCTCCGGCCAGATGCAGGATGACGCCGGGATCGAGCCAGCCCGGACGCGTCGCCATCGGGATGCCATCGAGCGTCGAAAAGCCCATGCTGCAATCGCGGCTGACGCCGTCATCCAGCGCACAGAGGCTGGCGCCGCTGCCGAGATGAGCGACGACCACTTTTGCCGCGGGCGGGGCCTTGCGGCGAAGCTCGCTGGCGATGAATTTATAGGACAGGCCGTGGAAGCCGTAGCGCTTGATGCCCTCGTCATGCAGCGTGCGAGGAATGGCGAAGCGGCGAACGAGATCGTCCTGAGTGGCGTGGAAGGCCGTGTCGAAGGAGACCGTCTGGGCAAGATGCGGTTTCAGATGCCGGAGGGCGCGGATGAAACGCAGCGCCTGCGGCTGGTGCAAGGGCGCAAGCGGGGTCAGCGCGTCGACCGCATCGATCACGGCGTCATTAAGGGCGACGGCGCTGGTGAAGCGGTCGCCGCCATGGACCACGCGGTGGCCGGCTGCGCGCACGGCGGTGATATCGAAATGCTCGGCGAGAAGGGAAAAGGTCTCGTCGATGACGCCATGCAGGTCTTCCGTCGTCTCCGCCTTCAGCGGCATCTCGAATGTCTGTGGCCCTGCTGTCAGGCTGAGAGACAGCGGCTCGGCGCGGAAATCGATCACACCCTTGCCGATGCGCCGCGCCGCATCGCCGTCGATCGCGAAGATGCCGATCTTCACCGTCGAGGAACCGGCGTTGAAAGTGAGGAGCAGGTCGGTCGATCGCATGTCTCAAAGACTCCGCACGGTTGTGGTCACGACCGAACTTAGCGTCGAGGCTTCCGGCGGAAAGAAATTATTCGCCCGCTGCTCGTTTTTTGTCGAAGCGCTCACGACTGTCTTGGGTGGCCGCGATCGACATAGGGCATGTTTCACGAATGCGCCGGGACGAGCATGTGACGGGTAATATCGCGCAGTGTCAGTCTCTTACGGGCGGATCAGCCAGGGCGTCATGAGAGCTTCACGCGGCGGAATTATTAACAAAAGGCAAATTTGCAAACGGAATAAGGAACTATGCCATGGCCGATATTGCCCCCAGCCAGGTTCATAGCGACGCTTCCCACCCGCTCCGCAGTTCGAATTCGGCCGGCAAATGGTTCTTGCCGCTGTTCGCACTCGTTCTGGTTTGCGGCCTTGGATATGTCGCCTATGCACTCGCCCGCGACCTGACGACCGCAGTTGCCGTTCCCTGGATTCTCCTCGGCCTTGCGCTGCTCATCGCGCTCGGCTTCGAGTTCGTCAACGGTTTCCATGATACGGCCAATGCCGTCGCCACCGTGATCTACACCCGTTCCATGCCGGCGGAATTTGCAGTCATCTGGTCCGGCTTCTTCAACTTCCTCGGCGTGCTGACTTCGAGCGGTGCCGTCGCCTTCGGCATCCTGGCGCTGCTGCCGGTGGAATTGATCCTGCAGGTCGGTTCCGGCTCCGGCCTTGCCATGGTCTTCGCGCTGCTGATCGCCGCGATCGTCTGGAACCTCGGCACCTGGTATCTCGGCCTGCCGTCATCGAGTTCGCACACGCTTGTGGGATCGATCATCGGAGTCGGCCTTGCCAACCAGGTCCTGGCGCCGGCAGGCACGGCGACCAGTGGCGTCGACTGGTCGCAGGCGACGAATATCGGCCTGTCGCTTTTGATCTCGCCGCTAATCGGCTTTGGCCTTTCCGCGGTTCTTCTGCTGGTCATGAAGGTTCTGGTGCGCAACAAGGCGCTTTATGCCGAACCGAAGGGCAACCAGCCGCCGCCGCTCTGGATCCGCGCGATCCTGATCTTTACCTGCACCGGCGTCAGCTTCGCTCACGGCTCCAACGATGGCCAAAAGGGCATGGGCCTCATCATGCTCATCCTTATCGGCCTGGTGCCGACGGCTTTCGCGCTGAACCGCACGCCCCATGTCAACTATCTCGAAGCCTACAAGTCGGCATCGGCCCAGGTGGAAACCGCGCTCGGCAAATATGTAAAGCCCGGCGTGACGGTTGCGGACTACAAGGCCGAGGTCGGCAACGCCGTCAAGAACAAGACCTGGACGGATGCGACGACGCCGGCCCTGCAGCAATATATCCACCAGACCAGTGCCGAGCTCGCCGCCTTCCCGACGCTCGAAGCGGTGCCGACCAATCTCGTCGGCAATGTCCGCAACGACATCTATCTGATCGGCGAGGCGCTGAAGCTGATCGACAAGCAAAAGCTGCTGCCGATGGATGCCGGCGACCTCAGCGCGGTCACGAACTACCACAAGGCAGTCGACAACGCGACCAAGTTCATCCCGCTCTGGGTGAAAGTGGCGGTCGCAATCGCGCTTGGCCTCGGCACGATGGTGGGCTGGAAGCGCATCGTCGTCACCGTCGGCGAAAAGATCGGCAAGACGCATCTGACCTATGCTCAGGGTGCGGCAGCCGAAGTCGTGGCGATGGTCACCATCGCTTCGGCCGACCATCTCGGCCTGCCGGTCTCGACCACGCATGTGCTGTCGTCAGGCGTTGCCGGCACCATGGCGGCGAACGGTTCCGGCCTGCAATGGTCGACGGTGCGCAACATGCTGATGGCCTGGGTGCTGACGCTGCCGGCCTCGATCGCGATCGCCTTCGTGCTGTTCGTGATCATGCGTCAGATTTTTTAGGCGTCCCGTCAGGCCGTGGAGGCCAGGCTCGCATTGCGATCGCTGATGAAGATGCCCGCCTCGGCGGCGGGCATCGCCTTGCCGAAAAGATAACCCTGGCCGATATCGCAGCCGAGCTGCAGCAGGAAGGCGAGCTGGCCGTGCTCTTCGATGCCTTCGGCCGTCGTCTTGATGTTGAGGCTCCTGCCGAGACCGAGCATGGCGCGGACGATCTTTTCCTGGCGCTCGTCGTCGCGATAGGTGGCGATGAAGCTTTTGTCGATCTTGATCTTGTCGAAACGATAGCGGGCGAGCTGGGAGAGGCTCGAATAGCCCGTGCCGAAATCGTCGAGGGCGATCTGGATGCCGGCCGCATGAAGCTCGTCAAGGATGAGGGCGGCGACGGCGGGATCCTGGATCAGCGCGTTTTCGGTGATCTCCACTTCCAGGCGCTGCGGCGGCAGCCGGCTTGCCGAAAGCACCTTGAGAATGCGCGACGTCAGCAATCTGTCTTCCATCTGCACCGGCGAGACGTTGAAGGACAACGTCACATGCTCCGGCCAGGCGAGGGCGTCGCTGCAGGCCTGGGCGAGAAGATCCTCGAACAACGCCGTGATCATGCCGGTTTCCTCGGCGATATCGATAAAGACCGGCGGCGGAATGTTGACGCCGTCGTCGCTGTTCCAACGCGCCAGCGCCTCGAAGCCGCAGAGCTGACCGGTCTTCAGGTCGATCAGCGGCTGATAGAAGGGCTTGATCGCCTTGTTCGAAATTGCGGCACGCAGCCTGGTTTCCAGAGCGGCACGTTCCGTTACCTTGTCCTGCATCGAAGGTTCGAAAGCGAAATAGTGGTTGGGTCCACGCGATTTCGCCTCGTACATGGCGAGGTCGGCACGGTGGGCGGCATCCTCCAGCGGTTCGGCTCCCTCGGCCCAGCGGTCGTAGCCAACGCTGGCGCCGACTTCGACGGCAAAGCCATCGATATGGATGGGCCGGGTGACCGCCTGGATCAGCAGCTTGGCAAAACGCTCCTCACGCTGTGCCGTCAGGGCGAAGGCGACGATGATGAATTCGTCGCCGCCGAAGCGATAGACGCAGTCCGCATTGCCGAGCGCGCAGATGCGTCTGGCAACCTCGATCAACAGGATGTCGCCGCCCTTGTGGCCGACAAGATCGTTGACCTTCTTGAAGCCGTCGAGGTCGACGGAGAAGATGGTGACGTTGCGGTCCCACTCCTCGATCTCGGCCTCGTCGTCCTTGATCGGCCGTGAGAGGATCTTGCGCTCGAAGGCGTAGCGGTTGGGCAGCTTGGTGAGATGATCGTGGGTCGCGGTCCAATCGGCTTTTGCCTGGGCGGCCGCGCGCAGTTCCATTTCCTTACGCAGGTCGGCGATGCGCAGCACCGAATAGATGAAGCTCATGGCGCCGGCGATGCCGAGCGCCAGAACGAGCTTGTCGGCGCCATACTCGCCGAAACCGGTCAGGAAGGCGACCAGGCTGTCGTCGAGCTGTAGCAGCGTGCCGAGAAGCCAGAGGGTCACTCCAGACACCACAATCGACACGCATTGCCGTCCGGCCCTGCTTTGGAAAAACACCGGCATTATGCCTTCTCCATCTCCACCTGGTGGAAATATCACGAGAGTCTGAAATGTTTATTGAAACCATAAGGCGAATTATCAGAGGCGGCAGCCTGTTGCTGTGCCGCAGAGGGATCTGACCGGCTTGTGGGAAACCAGGGCGTCGTAGCGCGATGCCCTTGATTGTTCGGAAGACTGGCGCATGCGGGAAAGAACGAAGGCGAGCGTGCTAATGCATCGCTCGCCCTTTCCAGTGCTTCAGGCGGTGACGATCAGCAGCGGAACGCTGACGATGAGACCGACCAGAACCGTGACTGTGGCGACACGCATGAAACGCAGGCGTCGTGTGCGCTCGCCACTCCAATCATATGTCATTCTTCCATCTCCTTGGGGCAAGGAAGCAGTCCCCGCAAAGCCGGGTTCAACAGAGATGACGCGATTTGCTTGCGCAAAGCTGGATAAGATCAGCAGTCGCTAATGCTGGAAGCGCAGAGACCAGCGCTGTCCGTTGCTGGTCATGCGGATAACGGAAAGCGGCTCGATGTCGCTCAGCCAGAAGGAGGAGAGTGGCGCCTGAAGCACATGCACGATCGCTGCCCGGATGACGGCCGCATGGCTGATTGCAATGATGTGGCCGTCGAGGACGGTCTGTCCATCCATCCAGCCGGCGATGCGCGTGCGCAGATCAACAAGGCTCTCGCCGCCATGCGGAGCCGCTTCCGGATCGCTCATCCATCCGATGAGGTTCTCCGGCTCTTCGGTCCCGATCGCCGCGATCGACCTGCCGGCCCAGCGGCCATGGTCGCAATCGCAAAGCGCCTGCTCTATCCGGGCTTCGAGGCGAAGCGCATCAGCAGTCTGACGGGCGCGCAAGGCGGGGCTCGTGACAATACGATGGGCGCGGGGCGGGGCGATCATCCTGCCGGCCTCCTTCACTGCCTTGTCCTCTAGCGGTTCGTCGAGCGGGAACAGGGCTTTGCGGCTTGCTGCCGTCGCGCCGTGGCAGATCCAGGTGAGGCGCGTGTTCACAGTCGTTCTTGTCTCCCGAATGCGGCGACAGCGTCCTTCGCCGCCTTGTGAAGTTTCGTTGACAGTCTCTTCGGCGTGCAGATATAACCGTGCTGTTGCGGGTTTGGAAGCCGGTGAAAGTCCGGCGCGGTCGCGCCACTGTGACCAGCGTGTCGAAGCTCTTCGCGCTGGAAGTCAGACCCTACTGCACAAGCACTCTTTCGACTGAACGCGTCATTCCCGGAGGAATACATGTCTGACACCACTTTCGCGCCCGTTGCTGTACCGGCGCCGATCCCTGTAGGCGAGATCCTGCCCTGGGCGATCTTCGGCGGCCTGCTGATGCTCATTGTCGTCTATTTCGTCGGCACCGAGGAAGGCGCGATGGCGCTGTTCAACGGCATGTATGTGCACGAGTTCGTGCATGACGGCCGCCATCTCCTCGGCTTTCCCTGCCACTAAAGCGCTTCGCGATCGGAGTTCCTGACATGGTTGGAAACCTTCTGCTTCGCGGCATGCTCGCGGGCCTGATGGCTGGCATCCTCGTTTTCGCTTTCGCTCATATGTTCGGCGAGCCGCTGGTCGATGCGGCGATCGCCTTCGAGGAGGCAAGCGCCCAGGCCGCCGGCGAGGCTGCCGAACCCGAAATCGTCAGCCGCGCCACACAGGCCGGTCTCGGCCTTTTCACCGGCGTCATGGCCTACAGCGTCGCCGTCGGCGGGCTCTTCGCGCTCGCCTTCGCTTTCGTGCAAGGCCGCTTCAGCAGCCTTTCGCCGCGCGGCACCTCGGCCGTCATCGCCATTGCCGCCTTTGTGGCGGTTGTCCTCGTTCCCGGTATCAAGTATCCGGCCAACCCGCCAGCGGTCGGCACTCCCGATACGATCGGCGTCAGGACCGAACTGTTCTTCCTGATGATCGTCGTTTCGCTTGCGGCGCTGATTGCCGCAGTGGCGCTGTCGCGCCGCCTTTCCGAGCGTTTTGGTCACTGGAACGGCGCGATCATCGCCGGCATCGTCTATCTCGTCTTCATCGGCGTCGTGCTCTATCTGCTGCCGCCGATCAACGAGGTGCCGGAGAACTTCTCGGCGATGGAACTTTGGCGGTTCCGCACGACCTCACTCGGCATGCATGTGATCCTCTGGGCAACCTTGGGCCTTGCCTTCGGAGCATTGGCGGAAAAGCGGCTTGCGGTTAAGAGCGGGCTGCGGCCAGCGTTTCGGTGATCCGGCGTATCGAGGTGGCGACTTGCTACCCCTTCTCCCCAGCGGGGAGAAGGTGGCCCGAAGGGTCGGATGAGGGCGCCACACGGCACGCCCTATATGTTGCCCTTCGCTTGTGCTCAGTGCATTCGCAGCTTTGCTGCTCACCCCCTCGTCTGCCTGCAGGCATCTTCTCCCCGCTGGGGAGAAGGAATATGTGGCGGCGCCGTATTCCTCTCTCGTCCGTCAGGAGCCCGAGGACAGGAAGGCAAGTTGGTGGGATGGCACGCTATCTCTACCGACGGCTTGCATTTCTTGGTCTCAACGCGACCTTGCTTCTATTGATTGCCGGAAGCGCTTTTGCCCATAGCCGCGGCGGCGGCAGCGGCAGCCACGCCGGGCTGGATGTCCCGGAAATTTCCCATGGCGAGATGGCTGTCATGTCTGACTATCGCAGTGGGATTATCGACCTTGCATCCCGTGCAGTCGATACGAACGAGCCGTTCCGCCGCATGCTGAACTATGCCGAGATCCAGTATTCCTACTGTCTGTGGGGCCGGATGCCGGGCAGCGTGGCGGATGAGGAAAGTCCGTTCAACGAATGCACCCATGCCTATCTGGCCGCGACCAAGGCCGTCTTGCTTTCAATGCGCGAGATGCCGCGGGAGGCCGCTGCTGCAGGCGAAATCATTTCCGCTGTCGATGCTGACATGGTGCGGCGCGGTCTCGCGCTCATCACCTGCCGGTTCAGCGGCGAGGCCTTCAACACAGCCGATATCGTCAAGCCGCGCTGGAGCGGGATCCCATTCCATGTCGCCAGCATGGCGTCTCTGACGGGGCTCGCCTCTTTGTTCGGCCTCGGTGTGTTTGTGCTTCGCCGCCTCTCGCAACCGAAGGCTCAATCGTTGGAATAGCGCTGCTCGCGCCACGGATCGCCATACATGTGGTAGCCGTTCTTTTCCCAGAAGCCTGCCTGGTCGGCTGATATCAACTCGATGCGGCGCAGCCATTTGGCGCTTTTCCAGAAATAGAGATGCGGCACGACGAGGCGCATCGGTCCGCCGTGCTCCGGCGTCAGCGGCAGGCTTTCCCAGGCCGTGGCGAGGATCGCATCCTCGGCTGCGAAATCGGCGAGCGGCAGGTTGGTGGTGTAGCCGTCATAACTCGTCAGCATGACGTAACCGGCTTCTGGCTTCGGCATGGCGAGGTCGAGCAGATCGCGCGTCGAAACGCCTTTCCATTTGTTGTCGTAGCGCGACCAAGTGGTGACGCAGTGGATATCGCTAACTTTGGTGCTCTGCTCGATCGCCTGGAAGGCGGCCCAGGTGAGGGTGAGCGTCGTTTCGACGAGGCCGCGCACGTCGAGCCGCCATGTATCGGTCGAAACGACAGGCTGCTGGCCGAGATCGAGCACCGGCCAGTTCTTAACAAGGTGCTGGCCGGGCGGCAGGCGCTCGGCTTCGGGCCGACTGATGCGGCCGGTGAGGAACTTACCTTCGGTCGCCCAACGGCGTTTGGAGGTAGTGAGCTTGCTGTCGGTGGGCGCCTGATCGTCGCTCATGAGTGGGTCTCCTGCGATGCAGCAATAGGACATCCGCCTTTGGCGGTGTCAAGTTTGGGCGACCCCTTGGAAATCCTTGCCGGGCTCACTAAACTCGGTGCCATGGGGCATGCCTCGCTGGGGAGTGGAGGCAGGAAGGGAGGAGCCGGTTCTGTCTTCGAGATATCGTGCGATAGCGGCGTTGCTGGTCGTGCCGCTGATCATCTTCGCTTTCTTCACCTATGGAAGCGCGATTGCGACGCGCGTCTATATGGGGGAGGCTTCGGCGCAGGCGGGAACGGCGCTGCGCCTTGCCGTTTCGGCACTCAGCGGCCATCTCAACCGCTACGAGGCGCTACCGGCGCTGATCGCCGATCACGACGATATCAAGGAGCTGGTGAGCGCGCCCGAGGATGAGGCGCTGCGCGATGCGGCCAATCTCTATCTCAAGGCGATCAACGGACTGCTGAAATCCTCCGACATCTATGTGGTCAAGCCGGATGGAGAGACGATCGCGGCTAGCAATTACGATAGGCCTGCAAGTTTCGTCGGACAGAATTTCAGCTACAGGCCCTATTTCCAGGATGCGATCGAGGGCCGGCACGCGCGGTTCTACGCGCTCGGCACCACCTCGCTGAAGCGCGGCTATTATTTTGCCGCACCGATCCGGACCGGCGCGGATATTCGCGGCGTCATCGTCTTCAAGGTCGATATCGACATGATCGAATCCTCCTGGGGCGGCGGCGAATACAAGATCTTCGTCTCCGATCCCGAGGGCATCATCTTCATGTCGGGAAGCCCGGAATGGCTTTACGGCGCCATCCTGCCGCTGACGGCCGATCGCATCGCCCGCACCGAGGCGTCGCGGCGTTATGCCAATGCCAGGCTGACGGCGCTGCCAGTGACGCGACACCACTTCGACCAGCATGAGCTGATGACGCTGGCCGGCGAACGCGGCTCGAGCGAATATCTGGTGCTCTCGCATTACATGCCGGCCGAGGACTGGACGGTGAACGTGCTGATGGAAACGAGTTCCATCCGCACCCAGGCGCGAACGGCGCTTGCGGCCGTCTTTCTCATCCTGTGCATCGCCGGGCTTACGGTGGCGGTTCTGCGCCAGCGGCGGACGCGGCTTGCCGACCGCATGCAGATGCAGGCCGAGGCGCGCAACGAGCTGGAACGACGTGTCGAGGAGCGCACGGCCGATCTTGCCCGAGTCAACAGCCGTATCGAAGAGGAGATCGCCGAGCGGCGGCAGACCGAGCAGCAGCTCCGCCAAACGCAGGCCGACCTGATCCAGGCCGGAAAACTTGCCGGTCTCGGGCAGATGTCGGCTGCTCTTTCGCACGAGTTCAACCAGCCGCTCGCCGCGGCCAAGACCTATACGGACAGCGCCTCGGTGCTCATCGACCGTGGACGGACGGAAGAGGCGCGGGACAATATCCGGCGTATCGGCGGGCTGATCGACCGGATGGCGTCGATCAGCCGTCACCTGCGCAACTTCGCCCGCAAACCGAACGAGAAGCTCGGCCCCGTTTCCCTCGACGAGGCGATGCGCGACACGCTCGAGATCATCGCCTGGCGGCTGAAGGCGGCAGATGCCGAACTGCTGCTCGATCTCGGGCCGCGTCCGCCGGTGGTGCGCGCCGGTTCGGTGCGGCTGCAGCAGGTGCTGGTCAACGTGATCTCGAATGCGGCCGATGCGGTGGAAGGGCTTAATGACCGGCGCATCGAGATTTCGGCCTTCGATGAAGCCGGCAAGGTGGTGCTGACGGTGCGGGACCATGGACCGGGCGTGCCAGCCGCAATCGCCGAGCGCATCTTCGACCCGTTCTTCACGACGAAGGGTGTCGGTAAGGGGCTCGGCCTCGGGCTTTCGATCTCCTATAACATCATCAAGGATTTCGGTGGCAGCCTTACAGCTGCCAATCATCCCGAAGGGGGCGCGGTGTTCCGCATCGAGCTGCAATCGGCGGCAGGGCTGATGCCGGAGGCAGCGGAATGAACGATGCAAAGATCCTGCTGGTTGACGACGAGGAGGAACTGCGACGCTCGACGGCGCAGGCGCTGGAGCTCTCCGGCTTCAGTGTCGAGACCTATTCGAACGGCGACCACGTGCTGGAGCTGATCGGCTACAGCTTTCCCGGCGTCGTCGTCAGCGATATCCGCATGCCCGGCATGGACGGCATGACGCTGATGCAGAAGATCCGCGAGCTCGACCCGGAGGTGCCGGTCATTCTCGTCACCGGCCACGGCGACGTTCAGCTTGCGGTGAAGGCGATGCGCGAGGGCGCCTATGATTTCATCGAGAAGCCGTTCACGCCGGAGATGCTCGCCGGCGTCATCCGCCGGGCGATGGAGCGGCGCGGCCTCGTGCTCGAAAACCGGCTGCTGAAGGCGGTCGCCGGCAAGCGCGACGATATCGAGGCGCGGCTGCCGGGGCGCACGCAGGTGATGGTGGATTTGCGCTATCGCATCCGGGCGATCGGGGCGAGCGATGCCGATACGCTTATCGTCGGGGAAACGGGGGCCGGCAAGGAAGTGGTGGCGCGGGCGCTCCATGACATCAGCGCCCGGGCGAGCCGGCCGTTCATCGCGATCAATTGCGCCGCACTTCCGGCAAACCTGATCGAGAGCGAACTCTTCGGCCATGAGGTGGGAGCCTTTCCGGGCGCGGTAAGGCCGCGCTATGGAAAGTTCGAACATGGGCGCGGCGGCACGATCCTTCTCGACGAGATCGGCTCCATGCCCTTCGACCTGCAGGCGAAGTTCCTGCGGGTGCTGCAGGAGCGGGTGATCTCCAGGCTCGGATCGAACGAGATCGTACCGCTCGACGTGCGCTTCATCGCGACCAGCAAGGTGGATCTGGAAGCGGAAGTGGCGGCCGGCCGCTTTCGCGCCGATCTCCTCTACCGGCTGAACGTTGCGACGCTGCATGTGCCGTCGCTGTCGCAGCGGCGGTCGGACATTCCGCTGCTTTTCCTGCAACTGGTGCGGGAAGCGGCCGCCCGCTACGGCCGCGATGAGATGGCGGTGCCGCCGGACGTGATTTCCGACATCGCTCAGCGCGACTGGCCCGGCAACGTGCGCGAACTCCGGAATGCCGCCGACCGTCTGGTCCTCGGTCTCGATGATGGCGGGCCACAGGCAGAGGAAGCGACCGGGCTTGCGGAGCGTGTCGCCGAATTCGAACGGGGGGTCATTGCCAGCGCGCTGGTGGCTCATGGCGGCAGCCTCAGGCCGGTCTATGAGTCGCTCGGCATTTCCCGGAAAACACTCTACGAAAAGATGCAGAAATACGGTCTCGACAAGCGAATGCTGACAACCGAAAGTCAGCGCCCCTTTTAACGGCGCATGTATACCAGCCACATTTTACGACTCGACATGCAACCATTTGGTTGCCTATAAGGAAGAAAAATAGGCAACCAAATGGTTCCGTATAAAGACATGGATGATGACGCAGTTTTCCGGGCTCTGGCAGATGCGAGCCGGCGGCAGTTGCTAGATCGGCTGTATGCGAGGAACGGCCAGACTCTGGCTGAGCTCTGCGAGGGGCTTGCGATGACGCGCCAGGCCGTGGCCAAACATATTGCGATCCTGGAGGAGGCGAGCCTCGTTTCGTCCAAGCGCCAGGGCCGGGAGAAACTGCACTTCATCAATCCCGTGCCGATCAACGAGATCGCGCAACGATGGATCAACAAATTCGAGCGGCAGCAGCTGAATGCGCTCGCCGATCTGAAGCAGACCCTCGAAGGCGAGGGCGGCCACTAGATACGCGGCCTGGCCATCGGGAGCATCTTGTCCTCGCCAAAAAGGAGTATCATCATGGCTGGCAGCACATATAACTATGTCACCTTTATTCGCACGACGCCGGAGCAGCTTTGGGCGGCGCTGACGACGGCCGAGTTCATGAAGAAATTCTGGCTCGGCGCCCACTTCGAGACCGAGTGGCGAGCGGGCGCCGCCTGGAAGCTTCTGTTCGAGGACGGATCGGTCGCCGACATCGGCGAGATCCTGGAATGCGATCCGCCGAAACGGCTCGTGCTGAAATGGCGGAACGAGTTCATGCCGGAGCTGAAGGCCGAGGGCTATTCGCAATGCGTGATGGAGATCGAGGCGGTCAACGATACTGCTACCAAGCTGACGGTGACCCATTCCATTGCGGTCGAGAATTCCAAGCTTATCAACGCCGTTTCCGGCGGCTGGCCACGCATTCTCTCGAACCTCAAGTCGCTGATCGAAACCGGCGAAGTGGTGCTGCCTCCCAAAAAATGAAGGCAGACGTCATAGTGCGATGGGTGGATTTCCACCCATCGCACCGGCCGTTTGTTTCCAAATCGACCCATGCTGCATCGCACTGTCGCAAAATCGTCTTTCGAAAGCGGCTGCAATGATTGCGGGTCGATTTTTCCCGGCGGCAAATAGGTCATCCCCGGCGCGGAGGATGTGTCGGCGGGCTCGCTTATTTCATCAGGGAGGAAACGATGAAAATTCTGAAGGCCATGCTCGGCCTGACCGCGGCTGCCGCGGTCTCTCTTCTCGTCGGCGTCGCTTCGGCGCAGACCTATCCCGAGCGCACCATCACCATGGTCGTGCCCTTTGCGGCCGGCGGCCCCACTGACACCGTCGCGCGCCTGGTCGCCGAATCCATGTCGAAGGATCTCGGCCAGCAGATCGTCGTCGAAAATGTCGGCGGCGCCGGCGGCACGCTCGGCGCGGGCCGCGTGGCGAGTTCCGATCCCGACGGTTACACCATCCTGCTGCACCATATCGGCATGGCGACCAGCGCTACGCTCTACCGCAAGCTCGCCTACGACACGCTCGGCGCCTTCGACTATGTCGGCCTCGTCACAGAGGTGCCGATGACGATCGTTGCCCGTAAGGACATGGAGCCTGCCGACCTCAAGGGATTGATCGATTATATCAAGGCCAACAAGGACAAGGTGACGGTCGCCAATGCCGGCATCGGCGCGGCCTCGCATCTCTGCGGCATGATGTTCATGAGCGCCATCCAGACGCCGCTCACGACCGTTCCCTACAAGGGCACCGGCCCTGCCATGACCGATCTGCTCGGCGGTCAGGTTGATGTCATGTGCGATCAGACGACCAACACGACGAAGCAGATTCAGGGCGGCACGATCAAGGCCTATGCCGTGACCTCGCCCAAGCGGCTCGACGTGATGGAGGACATTCCGACGGCCGTCGAAGCCGGGCTGCCGGGTTTTGAAGTCGGCATCTGGCACGGCATCTATACGCCGAAGGGCACGCCGGCTGAGATCAACGAACGTCTGTCGAAGTCGCTGCAAGTCGCGCTGAAGGATCCGAATGTCGGCGCCCGCTTCGCCGAGCTCGGCACGGCGCCATCCTCCGACGCCGATGCGACGCCGGCTGCGCTGAAGGCCAAGCTCGAAAGCGAGATCGCCCGCTGGAAGCCGATCATAGAGGCCGCCGGCGAGTATGCCGACTGAGAGTATACCCGCATCCTGGGCGTGCTGGCCAAGCCCCTCACCCTAACCCTCTCCCCGCGTGCGGGGAGAGGGACCTGCCTAACACAACGGTGGGAAAGGGCGAGAGGTCTGCGGCGTATCCCCTTCTCCCCGCGCGCGGGGAGAAGGTGCCGGCAGGCGGATGAGGGGCTACTTTCTTTGTGACCGCGTCACATCAATCATCTCCAACCCCAGGAGACACCATGAAGTCCATCAGTTTCGATACCACCAATGCGATCTGCGGTGCGCTTTTCGTCGCGACCGGTGCTTTCTTCGCCATCCAGTCGCTGGGGCTCGACCTCGGCACGGCAGTGCGCATGGGGCCTGGCTATTTTCCGTTGGTGCTTGCCGGTGTGCTCGTGCTTCTCGGCGCGATCATCTTCATTCAGGCACTCCGCGTCGAGGGCGAGCCTATCGACCCCTTTGCCTGGCGCGGCATGCTCTTCATCCTGCCGGCACCGGTGTTCTTCGGGCTGACGGTGCGCGGTCTCGGATTTGCACCGTCACTGTTCCTCACCGCCTTCATCGCCTGCTTCGCATCGCAAAAGATGAACGTGTTCTTCGCGATCATCCTCTCGCTGCTGCTGACGATCTTTTCGGTGGCGGTCTTCAGCTACGGGCTCGGCCTGCCGTTCGAGCGCTTCGGCCCCTGGGTCCGGTTCTAGGAGGCGATGATGGATCTTTTCAGCAATCTCGCGCTCGGCTTTGCAACAGCCGGCACTCCGGAAAACCTACTCTTCTGCCTGATCGGCGTGCTGCTCGGCACGCTGATTGGCGTGCTGCCCGGCATCGGCGCCACGGCGACGATCGCCATGCTCCTGCCGATCACCTTCCAGCTCGAACCAGTCTCCTCGCTGATCATGCTCGCCGGCATCTATTACGGCGCACAGTATGGCGGCTCGACGACGGCGATCCTGATCAACATGCCGGGCGAATCTTCCTCGGCGGTGACCGCGATCGATGGCTACCAGATGGCCCGCAAGGGCAGGGCGGGGGCAGCACTTGCGATCGCGGCGCTCGGCTCGTTCTTCGCTGGCACCGTGTCGACCTTCCTCGTCGCGATCTTCGCGCCGCCGCTCACCGCAATCGCGCTGCAATTCGGCTCGGCGGAATATTTCTCGCTGATGATCGTCGGTCTCGTTTCCTCGATCGCTCTTGCGCACGGGTCTGTCGTCAAGGCGCTGGCCATGGTGGCGCTCGGGCTGCTACTTGGCCTGGTCGGCACCGACATCTATACCGGCACGCCGCGCTTCACGCTCGGCATCCGCGAATATGCCGACGGTCTGAACTTCGTGGCGCTTGCCGTCGGCGTATTCGGGGTTGCCGAAATCCTGCGCAACCTCGAGGGCGAGTCGACACGTACGGTGCTGATGGCCAAGGTCACCGGCCTCTTGCCGTCCCGCCAGGAATTCAAGGAGATGATCGCACCGATCATTCGCGGCACGGCGATCGGTTCGGCGCTCGGCATCCTGCCAGGCGGTGGCGCCATCCTTGCCTCCTTCGCCTCCTATACGGTGGAAAAGCGGATGTCGAAGACGCCGGGGGAATTCGGCAAGGGTGCGGTTGCCGGCGTCGCAGGACCGGAATCGGCAAACAATGCCGGCGCCCAGACCTCGTTCATTCCGCTGCTGACGCTTGGCATTCCGGCCAATCCTGTCATGGCGCTGATGATCGGTGCGATGATCATCCAGGGCATCGTGCCGGGGCCGAATGTCGCCATCGAACAGCCGGCGCTGTTCTGGGGCATCATCGCCTCAATGTGGATCGGCAACCTGATGCTGGTCATCCTCAACCTGCCGCTGATCGGGCTCTGGGTGAAACTGCTGACCGTGCCTTACTACGTGCTCTTCCCCGTCATCATGGCCTTCTGCTCGATCGGGGTCTACAGCGTCAACGCCAACGTCTACGACCTCTATGCCGTCGCCTTCTTCGGGCTCATCGGCTATGTACTGGCAAAGCTTCGCTGCGAGCCGGCGCCGCTCCTGCTCGGTTTCGTGCTCGGGCCGCTACTCGAGGAAAATCTCCGGCGCGCCATGATCCTGTCGCGCGGCGATCCCACGACCTTCGTGACGCGACCGATCAGCGCCATTCTCCTGGCGATTGCGGCCGCAGTCCTCATCGTCGTCTTCCTGCCGAGCGTCAAGAAGAAGCGCGAGGAGGTGTTCGTCGAGGAAGCCTGAGGGGTTGAACTTGTGGGCCGTTTGATGAACAACGGATGATCTGATACGGGCGCCGGTTGGGCGCCCGTTTCGCTTTACAGGATATCCAGGCCCATGAGCATTGCCCGATGAGCATCCCCGCCCGGATCAAGGACGATCTGCCTTTTCTCACCTCCCTGCGCCGCGATCTGCACGCCCATCCCGAACTCGGTTTCGAGGAGGAACGCACCGCCGGCATCGTCGCGAAGCTTCTCGAAGAGGCTGGTGTCACAGTGCATCGCGGGCTCGGTGGAACTGGCGTGGTCGGTACGCTCCAGATCGGCAACGGCACGCGCAGGATCGGGCTCCGCGCCGACATGGATGCGCTTGCCATGCCTGAGATGGCGGAGCGGCCTTATAAATCGACAGTATCAGGCAAGATGCATGCCTGCGGCCATGACGGCCATACCGCAATGCTCATCGGCGCCGCCCGGCATCTGGCGGCGACACGGAATTTTTCCGGTACGGTGCATTTCATCTTCCAGCCGGCCGAAGAGGGGCGCGGCGGAGCGAAACGCATGGTCGAGGAGGGGCTGTTTCAACTTTTTCCCTGCGATGCCGTCTATGGGCTGCACAACATGCCTGGGCTTGCGGTCGATGAGATCGCCGTGGTCGAGGGACCGCAGCTTGCCTCCTCCGACAGTTGGCGGATTACCTTCCGCGGGACCGGCACGCATGGCGCCAAGCCGCATCTCGGCCGCGATCCGATCACGGCCGCCGGCACCTTCCTGTCATCGCTGCAGACGATTGTCGGACGGGTGATCGATCCGCTGCAACCGGCGGTCGTCAGCGCCTGTTTCCTGCAGGCGGGCGACCCGAAGGCGCTGAACGTCATTCCTGATATCGTCGAGATTGGCGGAACGGCGCGGGCCTATTCGCCTGAGGTGCGCGATCAGCTGGAGACCGAGATCGGCCGGTTGGCGCAAGGTACCGCGGCCATGTACGGAATCGCAGTGGACTATGCATTCGAGCGGCGAATTCCGCCTGTCGTCAATGATGCGGATGCGACGGCGCGGGCGCTTGGTGCGGCTGGTGCGGTCTTTAATGAGAAGGTGCGGACAAGCTTTCCGCCATCGACCGCGGGAGATGATTTCGCCTTCTTCGCGCAGAATGCACCGGTCTGCTATGTCTGGCTCGGCAACGGTCCGGCGATGGACGGGGCGCTGCACCATAATACGGCTTATGATTTCAACGATGCCGCGCTTGGCTATGGAGCGGCTTATTGGGTGGCGTTGGTGGAGCGGGAGTTGCAAGGGTAAGCTCCGGCGTTTGCCGCCCCTCATTCGCCCGACGGGCACCTTCTCCCCATGGGGAGAAGGGGAATCGATACGTTGCGGCGAGTCTCTTCTTCCCAGCGGGAAGAAGGAGACGGCAGACGGATGGGGCCACACGGCACGCCATCGTCATATCATATGTGCGTTTTGGCTTACAGAACCTCTAGCACCGGGCTCTCCGTCACTGTCCCCATTACCACATCGGCAATTCCGCGATCGGTCTGGTGCGGGCCGGCATTGCAGGCGAGCGTAGCGCCGAAGCAGGCCTTGAAGACCCGATAGGGTGGTTTCCAGTCGACGATCTTTTCCATTGCACCGCGTATGCTGACGAAGGCTAAGGCGGTGTCCTTCAGTGATGCCTCCGTCACCAGACCGGAGAGCGGTAGCGGCAGCATCGCTTCGATCCGCCCGTCCTTGGCGACCGCCATGCCGCCGCCAGCTGATATGACGGCGTTGGCGGCGAGCGCCATGTCGCCCGGATTGCCACCGAAGACGGTGAGGTTGTGGCTGTCATGCGAAACGGTGGTGCAGAAGGCGCCGCGCCATTCACCCCAGCCGGTGAGGAAGCCAATGCGCGGGATGCTGTCGGTCTTGCCGTGGCGATGGACGACGGAGATCATGGCGCTGCCGACCGGCGGCACGACGAAACCGTCCCTCACTTCGGTTTCGGCCTCGCCCCATTGCGTGAAGCGCGGGCGGTCGATGGTGGCGACGCGGACGCGCTCGCCCTGGGCCGGAATGCGGAAATCATTCTCGATCAGCGGCGGCAGCTTCATCGAATTGACAAGCGGCGCCGTATCAATCTGCTGGACGGCCACCTGCATGCTGCCGTTGCGGGCGACGATACGGCCGCCTGATATGACCAGCCGCGCGCGGAATTCCGTGAGGTCGTCAAAGAGCACCATGTCGGCGCGGCGGCCGGCGGCGAGGAGGCCGAGATCGGGACGCTGCAGACGTTGTGCGGCATTGAAGGTCGCTGCACGGATGGCCCATTCCGGCTTCATGCCGTAGCGCACCAGGCGCCTGATGACGTCGTCGAGGCCGCCGCCTTCCTGGAGTTCGTCGGGAAAGACGTCGTCGGTGCAGAGCGTGACGGTCGGGGGCAGGTGGCCGAGACCGTTCAGCACCTCGACGAACTCCTTCAGCAGATGGTCGTGAGAGCCGCGCAGCTCGATCGTCAGGCCGGCGGAAAGCTTGGCAAGGAGATCGGCGCCGGAGGTAAGTTCGTGGTCGGAGGTGATGCCCGATGCCATGAAGGCGTTGAGATCGGCGCCTTCGAGGCCGCGGGCATGGCCGCAGACGAGCTTGCCGGCGGCAAGGCCGGCATTGACGATGGCGGTCATGCGCGGATCGCCGTCGATGACGCCGCGCATGTTCATCACTTCGGCGACGCCACCGACGGCGGAGGAGCGCAGCATCTCGGCGACGACGGCAGCATCGAAATCGGCGCCGGCAAGTTCCAGGCCTGGCGCGGAAGGCACACAGGAGGGCGCGAGCAGGATCACGCGCAGTGGCAGGCCGCGCGCCGCCTCGATCGCCCAGCGCACGCCGTCGAGCCCATGGACGTTGCCGAATTCGTGCGGATCCCAGACGATCGTCGTCACGCCGCGCGGCAAGACGGCGTTCGCATATTCGGCCGGCGTCACCATCGAACTTTCGACATGCATGTGCGTGTCGATCAGGCCGGGCGTCAGGATGCGGCCCGAAGCATCGATGGTCTCGATGGCATCCGTTCGGCTTGCCGGGGCATGGACGCTTGATATCAGCGCGCCGACGAGGCCGACATCGGCTTCCCGGATCAGGCCCGTTACCGCATCGAGCAGCCTGCCGCCGGTGATCAGCACGTCGAAAGGAGCGTCGCCGCGCGCTGCAGTGACGGCGCGGGCGCGCAAGGCGGGATCATTGAGATCGGCGGGTTCCTGACGAGGGGTGGCGTTCATTTGCGGGCCTCGTTGACCAAAGCGGCGAGAATGATGACACGCGCCGTGTCGGCATCGATGTCGGCGGCGAATTGGGCATTGAAGGTCGCATGCGTGGCGCGGGTCTCGACGATGGTGCGGCCACGGGTGAGGGCACCCTGCAGCTCGACGTCGATGCGGGCGGGACGGAAGCTCACGACATCAGGGGCTACGAAGGCGACGGCCGCAGAGGGGTCGTAGATTGCCATGGCCGGGCGGCCGCGGCTGGTGCCGATGCGGATATAGGCCGAGAACATATCGGTGATCAGCTCTGCATTGGCGCCGCCGGCATTGCGCATGGGTTCGGTGTCCTCGGGCCTTGCCAGCACCTTGCGGCAGAGGTCGAGATCGACCATGCGCAGCGGAAGGCCATGGGCGATGACGATCGAGAGGGCCTCGGGATCGGCGAGCGCGTTGAATTCGGCGGAGGCCGTATGGTTGCCGCTGGTGACGAGTTCGGTGATACGGGCGGCAAGATCGGGCCGGGCAAGAGCCACGGCGGCGATGTTGGTGAGGGGCCCGAGCGCCAGGATACGGTGCTGGCCCTGGCGCTCCAGCCAACGGCAGAGTGCTGCGAAGGCATCGCTGTCGGCAAGGGCCGCCACCTTCGGCAGGCTCTTGCCTGATGTCGGGATGCCGGTTTCGCCGAGGATCGCCTGCGCGGTTTCGAGCTTGCCGAGCACGGGCATGGCGCGGCCGGTGTGGATGGGAAACTTCCAGCCGAAGGCACTGGCGGCGCCGGCGGCGTTCACCTTTACCTGCGCCAGAGGCGTATTGCCGAAGACCAGCGATACGCCGTCGATCTCGAATTCCGACTGCACCACCACCAGAATGGCGGCGATATCGTCGAAGCCCATATCGGTGTCGATCCAGACGCCCATGATTTCACCCGAAACGTTTGAGGTTTGCAGCACCTGCAACCGGCAGATCGAAGGTGAGTGCACTGCCGGTCTCGTGCGACGGCAGGCATGCATCGATCTCCGCTTTGATCGGGCCGAGCGCGGTGTCGAGGAGGAGTGCTACCGAGGCAATGAAAGCTTTTTTCATCTCACATTTTCTCCATCTCTGAGGTTTTTGGTGCCGGCTTCGCAGGCCGGGATGATTGGCGGACGATCAGCTGCATGGCGACGCGTTCGATCTCCGCGGTAACGAGCACGCCCTTGCGGATGGTGCTTGTTTTTATAGTATCCACCAGCGCCGATACGGCAATTTCGGCAATCCTATCCATGTCCATCCGGACCGTCGTCAGCGACGGCGTGACAACAGGCGACCAGATGAGGTCGTCGAAACCGGTGACGCTGACGTCAGTGGGAATGTTGATGCCAGCCTGCTGCAACTCCGTCAGCGCCCGCAACGCCTGCAGGTCGGAGAGGGCTGCGAAGGCGGTGAAACCCTGTCTGACTTTTTCGGCGAGGCCGAGCGGGCAGCCACTGCCGTTCTCCCGCTCCAGCCGGTCGATCCACAGGGTTTCCGAATGCATGCCCGGGCGCATGCCGGAGCGGATGCCGCCGGCGCGGTCGTTCTGGACGTTGGATTCCTGATTGTTGCCGATGATGAGGATACGGCGATGGCCGAGGCCCGCGAGATGAACGGCGATTTCGTGGCCGCCCTGCCAATGGTCGGCGGCAACGGTGTTTCCAGGCGTCGAGGGAGTATCGATGATGGCGACCGGACAGGCCGCTGCCGAAATGCGGGTGGCGCGGCGAGGAATGATGACCATGCCGTCGACGCCGCGCTCGGCCAGCCGGTTGATCGCCTCGGTCTGGGCGGCGACATCGCCGCGGGAATCGGCGATCAGCACGCCGTAACCTGCGGCGGACGCAGCAAATTCGATCGCCTGCGCGATCTTCGGGAACAGCGGATTGGCGATATCGGGCAGCACTAGGCCGAGAACGCCGCTGCGGCCGGTCCGTAGCGCCCGGCCGGCCTGGCTCGGGACGTAACCGAGTTCGGCCGCATGCTCGCGAATTCTTTCGACCAATTGGCCGGAGACCCGGCCTTTGCCGGAAAGCGCATTGGAGACCGTCGCGACGGAGACGCCGAGCGACGTTGCTATCCTGCTGAGGTTCGGTCCCGGGCGCGGTGCTGCCATGATCGACGATCACTCTGATTAATCGTTTAATCAGAGTGATAGCTCAGCTTTTTCTGCATGTCGAATCCAAATGCATCTTATCGCAATTATTCGATTGCGGCACGCCGCAGGCAAGAAAAAGCCCCGCGAGGCAATCGCGAGGCTTTGTACTTCTCAAGTCGATTGCGGCAGCTGTCAGCCCTTGACAGCCACAACCTTCGCCGCCGGTGCGGTCGTCTTGCCGCCGGGGGCGAAGCCACCACCAACCGCGATGTTCAGCGAGACATAGTCCTTGGCCATCTGTTGGACGGATGCGGCAAGGCTTGCCTGGGCCAGCGAAACCTGGCGCTGCGCGTCGAGAACGTCGAGCAGCGAGGAGGCGCCGTCCTTGTAGGATGCAGTCGAAAGTTCCAGCGTTTCCTGCGTGGTCTTCACCTGGGCCTGAAGCGCCGCGACCGTTTGCGCGTCACGCCGGACGGCCGAAAGCGCATTCTCGACCTGCTCGACCGCGGTCAGCACCGTCGATTTCCAGTTGAGATAGGCAGTGGCGGCATCGGACTGTGCCGACTTGACGTTGGCGCGAAGGCGGCCACCATCGAAGATCGGCAGGTTGAGCGTCGGGCCGAAGGACCATGGCGTCAGGCCGCCATGGATGCCACGCTGGTTGATGTAAGACGGCGAGATCGAGCCGCTAAGCGAGATGCTCGGATAAAGCTGCGCCTGGGCAACGCCGATATTGGCCGTTGCGGCGGCAAGATCACGTTCCGCGACGCGGATGTCTGGACGATTGCGGATCAGGTCGGCCGGGATGCCGGAGGTGATGCCGCCGCGGAATACCGGCTGACCGGAGCCCTTCAGCAATTCATCGACAAGAGCCGAAGCCGGCAGGCCGAGCAGCGTGGCGATGTGATGGGCCGATACGCGGATATTGGTTTCGAGGCCGGGAATTTCGGCGAGCGTCGACTGCACCAGGCCTTCGGCCTGAACGACGTCAAGACGCGAGGCGGCGCCGGCTTCCAGCTGGAACTTGGTCAGCTCGTAGGTTTCCTGACGGGACTTCAGATTGGTCTTCGAAAGCGCTAGACGCTGCTGGAAGTAGCGAACGTCGATATAGCTCGAGACAAGGTCCTGTATGAGGGTCAGCCTGGCAACGTCAGCCGATGCGTAAGCGGAATCGAGCGAGGCAAGCGCGCTCTCCGTATTGCGCTTGTAGAGCC
The DNA here is from genome assembly GCF_052871115.1 of Rhizobium sp. LARHSG275. Classification (NCBI taxonomy): domain Bacteria; kingdom Pseudomonadati; phylum Pseudomonadota; class Alphaproteobacteria; order Hyphomicrobiales; family Rhizobiaceae; genus Rhizobium; species Rhizobium sp. LARHSG275. The sequence continues at coordinate 65,734 of NZ_JBIXJN010000028.1, forward strand.
CGAAGAGATCGAGCAGCCAGCTCAGCTGGACGTCGCCGGCACTGGTATTGCGCGTGTCGAACTGCGTGCGCAGCTCGCCCTTCTGGCCGCTGACCGTCTGCGAGGCGCCGACATTCAAATTCGGCAGGCCGCCGGCGCCGGCAGTGGTCACGTTTGCGGAAGCTGCATTGATTCTTTCGATCGCCTGTTGAACTGTCAGGTTCTGATCGAGGCCGGCCTTGACGTAGCCGTTCAGTCTTGGATCCTTGAAGGCGGTCCACCATGCTGCAGTAGCAACATCGCCATCACTCTTGGTCCCACCCTCTCCGAATTTGGCGGGCAGCGGCATCTCAGGAGGAACATGATCCGGGCCTACAACGCAGCCCGACAACAATAACAATAATGCCGGTGTGGCAAAACGAAGAGATACCATTCATTTCATCCTGTACTCGAGCAAGTCAATTCTTGTCCGAAGCTTCATGCTTCACTATCGGCCGCCGCGCCTCGTTCTACCAAAAACACCATTCCGAAGCAGTCGGGCGCAATGTAGCAACGGGAACAGCAATATCACAGTGCATTTATATCACAGTCCTGCCGCATTTTTGCCGCGTGTGGCAAAGATGCGTCGAATGACGACGAAAAACGACGGCACGAAGAAAATTCCGAGCATCGTCGCCGCCAGCATGCCGCCGAGAACGCCGATACCAATCGCATTCTGTGCCGCCGAGCCCGCGCCTGTCGCGATCGCCAGCGGCACGACGCCGAGAATGAAGGCAAGCGAAGTCATGATGATCGGCCGCAGGCGCAATCTCGCTGCTTCCAATGTCGCCTCGTAGAGCCCCATGCCGCTTTCCATGCGATCCTTGGCGAATTCGACAATCAGGATGGCGTTTTTTGCCGCCAGCCCGATAGTGGTGAGCAGGCCAACCTTGAAATAGACGTCGTTCGCCTGGCCGAAAAGGGTTGCCGCCGTCAACGCTCCGAGGATGCCGACGGGCACCGCCATGATCACCGAGAAGGGGATCGACCAGCTTTCGTAAAGCGCTGCCAGGCAGAGGAAGACGACGAGAACCGAGATCGCATAGAGCATCGGCGCCTGCGAACCGGAAAGCCGTTCCTGATAGGAGATGCCCTGCCAGGCGACCGTATAACCGCCGCCGAGCTCACTGGTCAGGGCTTCCATTTCGTTCATCGCATCGCCGGAAGAAACCCCGGGTGCGGCAGCGCCGTCAAGCGGAATGGCGCTGACGGCATTGAAGCGGGCAAGCGAGGGCGCGCCCTTCACCCACTCGGTGCGGGTAAAGGCGGAGAATGGCACCATTTCGCCGTCATTGTTGCGGGCGTACCAGTGGTTGAGATCGTCCGGCTGCATGCGGAAGGGCGTATCGCCCTCGACATAGACCGGCTTGATCTCGCCGTTCAACGTGAAGTCGTTGACGTCGCGGCCGGTGAAGATGATCGACAGCATCGAATTGACCGAGGCGATGTCGACGCCCATGGCGCCGATCTTTTCCTGATCGAGCACGATGCGCATCTGCGGCTCGACTTCCTTGTTGCTGCTGCGCAGCGCCACGACTTTACCCGAGCTGTTGCCCATCTGGATTAGCCGCTTGGAGGCTGCCGTCAGAGCGTCGTTGCCGTGGCCGCCGGTATCGACGAGATACATCGAGAAGCCGCTCGACACGCCGAGGCCCTGGATTGCCGGCGGCAGGAGCGCGAAGACCTGTGCCTCGCGCATCGCAAAGAAGCTGCGAAGCGCCCGGCTGACAACCGACTGAGCACTCAGATTTGGATCGGTGCGCAGCGAAAAATCCTTGAGCTTGGTGAAAACGATGGCGCTGTTCTGGCCGGAGCCGTTGAATCCAAAGCCGAGGGCGCCGAAGACCGATTCGACGGCATCCTTCTCATTCTGGCGATAATAGTTTTCCACCTTCTCAACGACGGCCTGGGTCTGCTGCGTGGTCGAGCCAGGCGGCGTGGTGACGATGGTCAGCAGCACGCCCTGATCTTCCTGCGGCAGGAAAGAGCTCGGCAGTCGGGTGAATAGATAGGCACAGCCGGTGCCGACGAGAAGAAAGACCAGCATGACGCGGATCGGCCGTTTCAGGAGATAGCCGATGGTCCTGACATAGCCGTTGGTCGAGCGCGTGAAGTTGCGGTTGAACCAGTCGCCGACCCGGTGTTTCCGGTGTTCGCTGACCGGCTTCAGCATCGTGGCGCAGAGCGCCGGCGTTAGCACGATCGCAACGAGTGCCGACAGCAGCATGGCCGATACGATGGTGATCGAGAACTGGCGATAGATGATGCCTGTCGAGCCGCCGAAGAAGGCCATCGGAATGAAGACGGCGGTCAGCACGAGCGCAATGCCGACAATGGCGCCGGTGATTTCGCCCATCGATTTCTCCGTCGCTTCGAGCGGCGAAAGCTTCTCTTCCGACATGATGCGTTCGACGTTTTCGACGACGACGATCGCATCGTCGACCAAAAGGCCGATCGCAAGCACCATGGCGAACATCGTCAAGGTATTGATCGAGTAGCCGGTGACCGCCAGCACCCCGAAGGTGCCGAGCAGCACCACGGGAACGGCAATGGTCGGGATCAGCGTGGCGCGCAGATTCTGCAGGAAGACGAGCAGCACCACGAAGACGAGCACGATTGCCTCGATCAGCGTATGCACGACCTTCTCGATCGACAGTTCGACGAAGGGTGTCGTGTCATAGGGATAGGTGATCTTTACGCCTTCCGGCAGCGTGCGGCCGATGACATCGAGTGCGGACCGCACGCGGGCGGCGGTATCGATCGCGTTGGCGCCGATTGCGAGGTTGACGGCAAAGCCGCTCGAAGGCATGCCGTTGTAGCGCGAACTCCCCCCATAGCTTTCCTGACCGATCTCGATGCGCGAGACGTCGCTCAAGCGCACCGTCGCGCCGTCCTTTTCGACCTTCAGGATGATGTGCTCGAAATCGGCGACGGTGGTCAGCTGGCTTTGGGCGGTGATGGTGACGTTGATCTGCTGGCCGGGGATCGTCGGCTGGGCGCCGAGCGAGCCAACGGAGACCTGGGTGTTCTGGGCCTGGATGGCAGACGTCACGTCGCTCGGCGTCAACTGGTATTTCAGTAGCTTGAACGGATCGAGCCAGACGCGCATGGCGTATCCCGAACCGAAGACATTGATGCTGCCGACGCCTTCCAGGCGCTGGATCTGATCCTCGATCGAGGTCGACATGATATTGCCGAGGTCGACGGAGTTGCGTTTGCCATCGGTCGAAACAAGCGAGCCGACGAGAAGGATGCTCGAGGTCGAGCGCGTCACGCTGATGCCGGCATCGATGACGTCGCCCGGAAGCTGCGACTGGACCAGCTGCAGCTTGTTCTGCACTTGCACCTGGGCGATGTCAGGATCGATGCTGGTTCCGAAAGTGAGCTGGATGTTGGCCGAGCCGGTCGACGAGGTCGAGGTCATATACGTGAGGTCGTCGAGGCCGGTCATGCCGTCTTCGATGATCGTCGTCACCGATTTCTCGACCGTCTCGGCGCTGGCGCCGCGATAGGTGGCGTTGATGCGAACCGTCGTCGGGGCGATGTCGGGGTATTGCGAGATCGACAGGGTGAAAATCGCCAGCAGGCCGGCGAGCATGATGGTGATCGCAATGACCCAGGCGAAAATTGGACGTCGGATGAAAAACTTGGCCATCGGTTGTTCCTGTGCGGCTGGGACGGTGACGATGCGGGCCTGCAGCGATTATTTCGCTGCGGCCTTCTCAGCGTCACCGGCCGCAGGCTGTTCGGCAGGCACGACCACGCCGTTGTCATTGATTTTCATCGGGACCGGTTTCACCGGCATGCCCGCCGTGACGGACTGGAGGCCGGTGACGATCAGCTGGTCGCCGTCCTTGATGCCTTCGGTCACGAGCCAGGAATTGTTGGAGGGCGAGCTGTTCTCGAAGGCGCGGGTTTCGACCTTGCCGTCGGCGGAAACGAATTGTGCCGTCAGCCGGCCGTTGGCGTCACGGCTTGTCGCCAGCTGCGGCAGCGCATAACCGGCCTCGGCGCCGAGCTCGACGGTTGCGCGGACATACATGCCGGGCAGCACGATGCGGTCGGGATTGGGAAAGAGCACACGAATGATGAAGGTGCCGGTGGTCTCGCTGACGACCTGCTTCGACATGTCGAGCTTGCCTTGCTGATTGTATTCGTTGCCGTCTTCGAGGATCAGGTGGAAGGCGACGTTCTCCGCACCCTCGATGTTGCCGGCGGCCATCGCGTCGCGCAACCTCAGCAGGTTGGTGCTCGATTCCGTCAGAGAGATATAGATCGGATCGAGCTGGCGGATCGTCGTCAGCGCCGTCGTCTGGTTGGCAGAGACGACGTTGCCGACATTAACGGCCGTCTGGTCGATGATGCCATCGAAAGGGGCGACGATCCTGGTATGGTCGAGGTCGATCTGTGCAGCGGAAAGCGCGGCCTTCGCCGACTCGACTTCGGCCTTGGCCTGGAGCAGCGTCGTCTTGGCCGTTTCGAATTCGATCTGGGTGGCACCGCTGCCGACGAGGCGCTGGTAGCGGTCGAGATTGCTTTCAGCGCTCGGTACGCTGGCTTGCGCCTTGGAGATTGCCGCCTTGGCCTGCTCGACGGCGGCTATGTAGGGTGCATCCTCGATCTGGTAGAGAAGGTCGCCCTTCTTGATTTCGCCGCCTTCCTTAAAGGCGACCTCGCGGATCAGGCCGCTCACCTGCGGCCGGATATCGGCGGTCTGAAATGTCTCGGCACGGCCAGGCAGGATCGTGGTGATCGGGAACGTGCCCTTCGTCAACGCGATCACGCCGACCGGGGCAGCCTGCTGTGCCGCGCCTGCACCCGCATTGCCCGCAGGCTTGGAGCCACTGTCGCTGCAGGCGGCGAGAAGGGCTGCGAATGCCAGGGCCGAGGGGATGAGGAGGGCACGCCGTATCATGCTGAATTCCTGTGCGGTAGCATTCGCCATTCAATCTATGCGCTCGATCCAGCGCTCGGCTGGGCCGAGCACAGGCTTGTACAAGCATCAGGATTGGTTTCAAATGCCGTTATCCGAATTTAACAAAAGCTTTACGAAGTGACGTAATTCAGCAATCATCACTTAGCAAGCGCTATTTTGCAGTGCGGCATCGACGAAACACACGATTTTTTCGGCGCGGTGCACAAGGGTCTCCTTGTCGTCGCGAGCGATCAGGACAGGGTGCAGCACGCAGGCCAGGACGTCTGCAACGGTACGCGCCGCGCTCTCGGGATGGCGGCAATGATAACGTCCCTCCGCCATGCCTTCACGGATGATCTCGCCGAGCTTCGCCTCGATGCGGGCGCGGTAACGATTGCCGGCCTCGAGTTTGGCTTCGATCGTCGAAAGTACCATTTCGAAGATGTAAGGGTTCTTCTGGATGTCCTGCAGGTGGCTTTCCAGCAGGCGCAGGATGAAGCGGAGCAGTTGTTCCTTTGGCGGCAGCTTCTCATCGAAGGCGGCGAAGCGCTCGGCGGCATCGTCGAGATGGCGTCCGGCGATCGCATCGACGAGCGCGACCTTGGAACGGAAATGTTTGAAGACATTGGCGGGCGACATGTGGAGCGCGCCGGCGATATCGGCGATCGACACCGCGACGAAGCCCCGCTCGCGAAACAGCATCTCCGCCATGGAGAGAATGTCTTCCCGCGTTTCCTCGGCCTTGCGTCTTGGCCTTCTTGCCATTTGTTCCCCGCCGGGCTGAGCCCGATACCCCTTTTTTCCGATGCTAGCGCATAACCCCGAAAATCGGAATCGATTTTCGGGAAGGATTATGCGCCAATTCAAAGTGATAGAGCGTCCTTATCGCGTCCTCTCGGACGCGCGGCGCTCTAGCGCGATGGGTGAAACGTCGCAAGCAGGTGAACGGCTTGGCGGCCTTCGCGTTCGTCTTTTCAAGGGAAATAGCGGGCGAGGTTGGTTCGGACACGAGCAAGCGGCGTCTCGCCGCTGTTGTCTGGAACAAAACGCTCACCGGTGATCGCCTCGTAGGCTTTGATGTAGACGGCCGAGGTCTGCTCGATCAGTTCGGCGGGGATTTCCGGGATCTCGTCCTTATAGGGATCGCAACGCTCCGCCACCCAGGCGCGGACGAAATCCTTGTCGAAGCTTTCCGGGCGTTTCCCGGCGGCAAAGCTTGCCGGATAGCTTTCGGCAAGCCAGTAGCGGCTGCTGTCCGGCGTGTGGATCTCGTCAGCGAGGATAATGTTGCCGTCACCATCAGTGCCGAACTCGTATTTGGTATCGACCAGAATCAGGCCGTTTTTCGCCGCCATCTCCTGGCCGCGGGCAAAGAGGGCGAGCGCATATGTCGACAGCGTCTGCCATTGCTCTTTCGTGAGAAGGCCACGCGTGACGATTTCGGCCGGCGTCAGCGGTTCATCGTGACCGCCGTCGAATTCCTTGCTGGTCGGCGTGATGACGGGTTCGGGCAGGACCTGGTTGTCGCGCATACCGTCGGGCAGACGCATGCCGTACATCTCGCGCTCGCCCTTTTTATAAAGCGTCAGGATTGAGGTGCCGGTGGTGCCGGCGAGATAACCGCGCACGACGATCTCGACTGGGAGGATGTCAAGCCGCTTGCCGATGACGACATTCGCATCGGGATAGTCGAGAACGTGGTTCGGGCAGATGTCTTTCGTCGCCTCGAACCAGTAGCGCGCCGTCTGCGTCAGCACTTGGCCCTTATAGGGGATGCAGGTGAGGATGCGGTCGAAAGCGCTCAACCGGTCGGTGCTTATAATGATGCGGCGTCCGTCCGGAAGATCGTAATTCTCGCGCACCTTGCCGCGGTAATAGTTGGGCAATTCCGGGAAATGGGCTTCGGAGAGAATTCGCACGGCGCTCGACTGTCCTTCATTATTGGGTGAAGACTTCCTGCTCTAGTTTCATTGCTGGGGAAGTCAAGTCGATCGGGTATCGCCGGCAGGCCGACATAGGCGAAATCGAAGAAGCGAAAGCCGGTTCCGGTCGCCTTGGCGAGCGCATCGAACGACATGGGCGGGTCCGTTGTTTCATCGATCAGGCGGACTGTAATCGTTCCTCATGCGCTGTACAGAGCGCTTTCAGGCAGAGATTGAACAATCCTCACCTCGCGTCAGGCTGGTGGTGCCTGCCACCGGCCCATGGCGTTCCGCTCCAGAATGGGGGTTGCGAAGACGCCGACGGTTCGCGCGTTCCATTGCGGCCCGGCGGCTGCGAGGCTGTCGCGCCACCGCTCCGATTGCAGCATGGCGGCACCGATAACGACGGGCTCGATACCGCAGCCTGTCAGCAGATGAAGGCCGGCGACGATCGAGGCGCCGCTGGAAAGGACGTCATCGATGAGTGCGACGCGCTGTCCCTGAAGCAGCGGCAGCATGCGCGGATCGATATAGAGGCGTTTCTGCTGTGTCGGCGTGGTGATTGAAGACAGGGCAACGGAGAGCTCGTCGCGATACCAAAATTTACGCGAGGTGCCGAGCGGAACGTAGCGGCTATGGCCGAGTTTCTGCGCCACGGCGGCGGCCAGCGTCAGGCCGAGCGTTGGCATGCCGGCGACGACATCGATGCGCATGGGCCTGATCTTTTCGGCAAGGCGTTCGGCGAGCGCATCGAGCACGGCGAAGCTTGCCTGGTTGACGATCAGCGAGGCGAGGGCGTGATCGCCATCGGCCAGCACGCGGATCGGCAGGCGAAGCTGACGGCCGTCTTCGAGAACGGCGACATAGAAGGAGGTAAATTCCCCATTGCCGGCAAAGGTGCCGGGCGGGTGAAGCTCCTGCCAGAAATCGTGCGGCGCCATTTCCGTCGCAGCAGTCAATTGCGTCTCGTCCTTTCCATGCCGGCTGTCCGGCGCAGCGCCTGCAATTCCGGTTCGCTCAGCGCACGCACGGCGCCTTTCGGCAGTTCACCGAGTTCGAGCCCGCCGATTGCGACGCGCACGAGGCGCTGGCATTCGGTTCCCAGCGCCTCCAGCATGCGGCGGATCTGGCGGTTGCGGCCCTCGTCGAGCTCGACCTCGATCCATGAATTCCTGTCGCCCTGGCGCAGGCGCCGCGCGGCGGTCGCCGTCAGCAATTCGCCGTCGTGGCGGATGCCCGATGTCATGGCGGCAATGTCCTCATCGTCCATGATGCGGTCGATCTGGACATGATAGGTCTTCGTGACATGCGTGACCGGATCGAGCAGTATCTGGGCGAATTCGGTGTCGTTGGTGAAAAGCAGCAGGCCCTCGCTTGCCTTGTCGAGCCGGCCGACCGGAGAGAGATGCGGAATATCGAAATCCCTGAGGCAATCATAGACCGTCGGCCTGCCTTCGGGATCGTGGCGGGTGGTGACGAGCCCGCGGGGCTTGTTAAGCATCAGATAGATTTTCGCTTCGGCAGCGATAACGAGGCCGTCGATACTGATCCTTGCGGTGGCAAGATCGACCCATGCGGAGATATCGCTGACGGTGCGGCCGTCGACCGCAACGCGATCTTCGGCAATCAGACGTTCGGCCTGCGTGCGGGAGCAATAACCGAGCTTGGAAAGGGCGCGGGGAAGGGTAACCCGCTTAGCCGCGGCGTTGTCGGCGGGCTTTGTCCGCTCACGCGTTTTGTGCGGTGGGCGCCGCTCCCTCATCTGCCATCCTTACTGCATAATTCAAAGTGCTACAGTGTCGTTTGCGTGTCTGAAAAGACGCGCGGCGCTGCTTTTGCTGCCGCTTTCTTGGCATGAACGGCGCAAGGATGCCAGCAAGGCAAATTAAAAACGAGGGGGAAGAACAGGCGACGCAAAAGAGGCCCAGCGCTTTGGGATAAAGCGCCGTCACGGCTTGATAGGGTGGCGCTGCCTTAGCGGCAGGCCATGAAGCCGGCCAGTTCCTTACGGCTGACGACGATACCGGCGGCCGCCTTGACCGGGTCCGGATGGGTATAGGACAGACTAGGCATTTCCGGCAGATCGAGTGCTTGGCGCATATTCATGATGCCGACCGCATAGCGGCCATTGGCGCTGTCGACGCTGACTTCAATAATGCAGTTGGCCCTCTTGTTTTCCATGGTAGTCCTCCCTTCGTTTTTTATGTTCCCATAGCTCACATTAAAAATTGGTTTTTGTAAGACATAAGCATTTACGCACCCTGCCAAAAAGGCGGATCGGCGGGTGCGTAAAAACCGGTTTATGGGTGGATTGGCGTGTTCAGCGCCACCAATGGCGAGGCTGCGGCTGCGGGCTGCCGGAAAACAGGTATCCGGCAAGGAAGCCAATGGCGCCCGCAAGCACCAGAGCAGTGGTCGTTGCGGTCGGATGCTCGCGAGCGGCGTCGGCGGCAGCGACACCTTCGGCCTTGATCTGGGCGACGGCGTTCTTCGCCCGGGGCAGGGTTTCATCATAAGCCTTGCCGGCGCGGCCGCGCACTTCGTAATAGGCTTCGGCGCCCTGAGCGGAAATCATCTTCTGCAGGCGCGAGACTTCCTGCTGGAGTGCAGCGATGTCCTTGCTGACAGATGCTCTGATATCATCGGTATTGGCAGCCATGTTGGTCTCCTTCCTTCAATGGGAAAGACAACACCCAACTCGGTGATAGGTTCCGAAATCTCAGTCGCTGATGTGTGACCGAAATTTAAAGCTCGCCAGCTGGAGCCACTTTAATCCTCTGTTAACCATAAAGCCGCGCAAGATCCTGTTTTTTCACTATCTTTCGGTGGCTAAGAGCGACTTTCCGATGGATTTTTGACCAGTCGGTAAAGGAATTTTCAAGAATCCGTTCCGAAAACGCGTCCTGTGGATAATGCCCATCAGCAAAACACAAGCCGAATCAACCTGTTACAAAAATGTCAAAAAACTTTGGTTGGGTGTGTTGACGGATGAGATTGGTTAGTTCTATAAGCCCACTCACTGAACGAGGGCGGCGGCGCTGCTGGCGACGAAGTCTTTCGTTCTAAAGAAACTCAAGCGGATTGGCGATTGCTGGTTTGTGTTCTGGGCGCGAGTTTGGAGCGGGTTTTGTCGACGGCCTTTGGTGTCGTCTGTTATTTGACAATTGAATATAGAGAAGAAAGAGAAACGTGGGCGGCGGAGCTTGCGGGGTCTG
>NZ_JBIXJN010000029.1:0-75781 GCF_052871115.1 Rhizobium sp. LARHSG275
CATTGCGCGTCGGGCATATTGCCGACGGGTGAAATCAGTCCAGCCCATTGTGGTCTCCGTTCGTCCTAAGCAAACAAACAGAATCACAACTGGCTGATTTCACTCAACTCTTTTTCGGTCAGGCTCTTAGGCCGACCGGCCTAAAATCATCCTGTTCTACGCGGCGGCTCGCATGAAATTTCCCAGCCCGGCGAATAGTTCCACCGATGTCAGCCGCGCCTCGATGTCGTGGATCGGCATCGAGATGATCACCTCGTCGGCCTGCGTTTCCTGTAGGAACTCCGTCAGTTTCGCCTCCGCCGTCTTCTGCGAGCCCACCACGGCATAACGCAGCGTGTGTTCGACATTCATCTTTTCCATCGGCGACCAGAAGTCCCCCATATCGGCCACCGGACGCGGGAACGGGCCGCGGACGTTGCGGCGCAGATTGACGAATTGCTGCTGGGCGGAGGTGAAATGATAGCGTGCCTCCTCGTCCGTCGCCGCCACCGCACCCATCACGCCGACCATCACATGGGGCTTGTCGAGCGTCGCCGAGGGCTGGAAGCGGTCACGATAGATCGCAATCGCATCGAGCAGCATGTCGGGCGCGAAATGCGAGGCGAAGGCATAGGGAAGCCCCAGCATGCCGGCGAGCTGGGCGCTGTAGAGACTGGAGCCGAGCAGCCAGATCGGGATATGAGAGCCATTGCCGGGAACCGCGAGGATCGCCTGGTTCTCGACCGGCGTATCGAGGAGTTGCTGCAGTTCCACCACGTCGTTGGGGAAACTGTTTGCACCGGCCTCGAGGTTGCGCCGCAGCGCTTGTGCCGTGCGCATGTCCGTTCCCGGTGCACGCCCGAGGCCGAGATCGATGCGGCCGGGGAAGAGCGCCTCCAGCGTGCCGAACTGCTCGGCGATGACGAGCGGCGAATGATTGGGCAGCATGATGCCGCCGGAGCCGATGCGGATGCGCTTTGTCGCAGCCCCGACATGGCCGATGACGACTGATGTGGCGGCACTGGCGATCCCCGGCATGCCGTGATGTTCGGCAAGCCAGAAACGCTTGTAACCGAACTCCTCCGCCTTCAGAGCCATCCGCGCCGAGCCCTCGAGGGACTGGCGCACGGTGCTGCCTTCGGCAACGGGGGAAAGATCGAGTATGGAGAAGGGAACCATGGAAACCTGCCGGGCAGTTGGACGATGCCGTCTATGTAGGTTCGCGCCCACACCATTCCAAACCTTGAGCGCAACAAAAAGGCCGCGCGAAGCGCGGCCCCTGTGCAATGTTGAAAGCGCTGAGTTACCGGTGACGGCGCAGCACGTGCACCTCGGCGCTCGGTTGATGGTGGCCGGGCGGCAGCGTGAAATTGCCGAGCTGGCGGTCCATTTCCAGGGCTTCCGTCGCCAGCCGGTGGATCGCCGCCGTCGTCTCCTCGACCATCGAGGCGTTCTGCTGCGTCATCGCGTCGAGTTCGGCGACGGCGCTATTGATCTCGCGCAGCGTATTGGCTTCCTCGCGGGTCGCACCCATGATCTCGTTGATCTGCCCGTTGATCGCCTCGACATGGGCGCCGATGCCCGTCAACGCAACGCCCGCTTTTTCCACAAGCGCAACGCCGCTTTCGACCTCATGCGTCGATTTCTGCAGCAGGCTGGAGATCTCCTTGGCGGCACTCGACGAGCGCTGGGCGAGCTCGCGCACCTCCATGGCGACGACCGCGAAGCCCTTGCCGGATTCACCGGCGCGCGCTGCCTCGACACCGGCATTGAGCGCCAGGAGGTTGGTCTGGAAGGCAATGTCGTCGATGACGGAGATGATCGTGTTGATCTGGCGCGACGAGGCCTGGATTGCCTCCATCGCCGCGATCGTCTCGCGCATGATCTGGCCTGAGCCGGTCGTCTCCTTCTTGGCGTCGCGGGCGATGCGCTCGGCCTGTTCGGCTCGCTCGATCTGCCGGCGGACCGACTGGGTGATGGCACTGATCGCATTCGCCGTCTCGGTGATCGAGCCGGCCTGGCGCTCGGTGCGCCCGGCAAGTTCGTCGGCGCCGGTGCGCATCTCCTCTGAGCCGGCGCGCACCGCCATCGAATTACCGCCGATTGCCGTCATGGTTTCGCTGAGCGTCGCCAGCGCCTCGTTGAAATTGACGCGCAGGCTTTCGAGCTCGTTCGGGAAGCGGGTATCGATCTGATAGGCGAGATCGCCGTTCGCCAGATGATGCAGGCCCTCGTCAATCGCCTCGACCACCTGCTGCAGCGTCTTCGCCTCGGCGTCGCGCTCGGCCAGATTCTGCTGGCGGTCTTGCTCCGCCTGCAGGCGTGTCTCTTCGCTGGCGGCTTCGAGCTCGCGGCTTTCGATCAGCGAGTGGCGGAAGCGGTCGAGCGCGTTGGCCATCGTGCCGATCTCGTCCTTGCGGTTCAGGCTGCCGATCTCGCTGTCGAGCTTGCCGTCGGCGACATCGCGGGTGACGCCGGCAAGCCGCGCAAGCGGTGAAAACAGCAAATTGGTGACGAGCCCGGTCGCGATCGCCATGACGACGAGTACGCCGATGCCGATCATCGTCAGCAGGGTGGCGATCTCCATCGAGCCGGCATTGAGCTCGCTCAAAAGCACGCTTTCGACCACGAGGAAGCGATCGCCGCGATAGTCGATACCGCGAACATAGGCGCGGGCCGCACCATCCGCTCGGCTGAAATCGGCAACTGTCATCGCCGAACTGGCAAGCGCGCTCTTGATGAAGGTGAAGGGTGTCGCGTCAAGCGTCGCAAGCTTGCCGCTACCGTCGAGACTGACGGCGGATCCATCGCCGGAGACGATCGCCGCCCGCGCCGTGCTGCCCTGGACGATGCCCTTGGCGAGGATGCCGGTGACGATCTCATCCCGCACCTTGAAGAGGATGATGCCCTTGGCCGCCCCAAGCTTGACGATCGGCACGGCATAGAAGATCGCCGACTTGCCGTTGCCGGCATCGACGCGAAGACCGGAAAAGCCGGTCGGCGCGGCGTCATCGGTCGCCTTGGCGGTATTCTCGATCGCCTTGGCGAAAGCAATGCCGGCGCCGGTCGCCTTCCAGGCGTCCGACTTCAGATTTTCGGCGAAATCGTCTTGCTTCTTATAGGAATAGAGCACCGTACCCTCGAGATCGACGATCAGCAGATCGCTGAAGGCGGTATCCTCGAGGTCGCGGGCGACTTCGCCCTGCGTCTTTTCGTGGCTCGAATAGTAAAAGCCGCTTGGCCCCTCCGGCTTGATCAGCTTCTCGCGCTGGTCGGCGGGATTGGGGTTGCCTGCTATGAAAACCTTCTTCAGCTCGGCCCGGGCATCGCCCGCGGTCTTCTCGATGGTCTTCCAGCCGCTCTTCAGATTGGTGATCGACATCTGCAGCGCCTCGATGCGCGCGATGGAGTTGGCCTGGTTTTCAAGCTGCGTCAGCTGGTCCTGCAGCATGTCGCCGCGAAAGATCAGCACGCTTTCCTTGGCCTTCAGCGCCTGCTCGTCAGAAATGCGGCTGCTGGCGAAATAGGCAAGCACATCGATGACCGCGATCGACAGCACGGTCAGCAGAATGAATGTGACGATGACCTTGAAGGACAAGGATTGAAATCTCCGAGCCATGTACGACGAACCCCTTCTGAACGCGCCTGCCAGCGCGGGCACGCTGCGCATGCCTGATCAACTGACCTATAAACAGAACATCGGGGGCTTAAATCTTCGCGAAAAGGGCCCCTCTCGTATTCAATGACTAGAATTCAGGCATCTGTTTTAATTCGCGGTAAATGGCAGGGCCGAAATCCGGGAATGTTTTTGTTTTGTTCACACATCGATGGCAGTTATTTCGCAATCGCTATAGGTTGAACCATGCAAAATACGATTCGCATCGTCGGCATCGATCCCGGGCTTCGCCGCACCGGCTGGGGAATCATCGAGACATCAGGCAATTCCCTGCGGTTTGTGGCGTCCGGAACCGTGACCTCCGATGGCGACATGGACCTTGCCTCCCGCCTTTGCCAATTGCACGACGGCCTGGCGGAGATCGTCCACAGTTACAAGCCGGACGAGGCCGCCGTCGAACAGACCTTCGTCAACAAGGATGCGGTGGCGACCCTGAAGCTTGGTCAGGCCCGCGGCATTGCCATGCTGGTACCGGCGCGCGCCGGGCTGCCGGTCTCCGAATATGCCCCGAACGCCGTGAAGAAGGCCGTCATCGGCGTCGGCCATGGCGAAAAGCAGCAGATCCACATGATGTTGAAGATCCTGATGCCGAAGGTCGAATTCAAGGGCAACGACGCCGCCGACGCCCTGGCGATCGCCATCTGTCACGCGCATAATCGCGGCAGCAACCGAATGCGGCAGGCATTGGCCGGATAGCTTGTTCTTGACTTGTTCCATTGGTAAGGATAATTCTTACTGTGAAGGAGCAACAAGATGCGAGTTACGTCCAAAGGGCAGGTCACCATTCCTCGTGATCTCAGGGAACTTGTCGGCATCGAGGCCAATAGCGAGGTCATTTTCTCGATAGAGGGCGGCAAGCTCGTTCTCTCGCCAAAGAACGGCAAGCAGGAGATCGAGGATCGGGGTCGCCTGGATCGTTTCATACAGACGATCCGTCGTCTCGAGGGCACTGGCGATCAGGAGATCGATGCCGAAGACCTTATGTCGATGACCCGTGATCGCTGATGGCCACACTTGTCGACACGAACATACTTGTCGATCTGGCCGTGGTCGGTTCGGACTGGCACGGTTGGTCGCGTCGAAGGATGCTTGACGTCTTCAAAGACGGTCCTGTCCTGATAAACCCGATCATCTATTCCGAATTTTCCGTTCGGTACGACGACGTGGACGAAGTCGATCGACTGCTGCCGCAGGATGAATTCCGCCGCGAGAATCTGCCTTGGCCGGCTGCATTCGCCGCTGCTGCGGCCTTCCGGCTTTACCGTCGCGCCGGCGGTGGGCGCGAACGGATCTTGCCCGATTTCTTCATCGGCGCGCATGCGGCAATAAGGGGCTACAGAATTTTGACCCGCGATCCCAGCGGATACCGCTCCTATTTCCCCTCCGTTGACCTTATAACCCCCGAAACGCATCCTTGAGAGACCGCGACCCATGATCGGCAAGCTGAAAGGCACCATAGACGAGATCGGCGAAGACTATGTGCTCGTCGACGTGCACGGCGTTTGCTACGTCGCCCATTGCTCGGCCCGCACCCTGTCCAAGCTCGGCTCGGCCGGCGAGGCCTGCGTGCTCTTCATCGAGACCTATGTGCGCGAGGACCAGTTGAAGCTCTTCGGTTTCATGACGGCGCTGGAGCGGGAATGGTTCAACCTGCTCCAGAGCGTCCAGGGCGTCGGCGCCAAGGTGGCGCTCGCCGTGCTCTCGACGCTGACGCCAGGCGAACTTGCCAATGCAATCGCCCTGCAGGACCGCGCCGCCGTCTCGCGTGCGCCGGGCGTTGGTCCGAAGGTGGCGATGCGCCTCGTCACCGAGCTCAAGAACCGGGCGCCGGCCTTTGCCGGCGAAGCGATCAATATCGCCCTCAAGCAGGAACTCGGCGAAGGGGTCGCGGCCGCGCCTGTCGCCGACGCGGTTTCAGCACTGACCAACCTCGGCTACAGCAGAGACCAGGCGGCGAATGCGATTGCTGCAGCAATGAAGACTGCAGGCGACGGCGCCGACAGCGCCAAGCTGATCAGGCTGGGATTGAAGGAGTTGGCGCGTTGATCTCCTTGAATATATCGCAATTCCTTACTAAACTCGAATGGTAAGGAGATCCGCATGAATATCTACTACGGTACGATGACATCGAAGGGCCAGACAACAATTCCGGCTGAAGTTCGTGAATTGCTGAATCTGAAGTCCGGCGACAGGATCCGCTACATCAACCGCGATGGCGAAATCATCATGAAAGCCAAGAACAAACGCGCCATCGACCTGGCAGGCAAGTTTCACGATCCGAACCGACCGACGATCACTTTGACGCAAATGGACGAGGCGATTGGGGAAGCCATCGCCGATCACGTAACCAGTGCAAGATGATTGGCCTCGACACCAATATTATGCTGCGCTTCCTCCTGAAGGACGATGTCGTCCAGACGGAGAAGGTCACAACGCTCTTCGCGAGCCTGTCCGATACGGCACCCGGCTATATCAGTTGCATCACGCTGATGGAATGCGCGTGGTTCTTGAGACAACGGATCAAGCTGAAGAGAGAACAGATCATGGAGGCGATTTCGGACTTGTTGGACTCGGCCGACCTGATCCTTGAAGATGAAAGAGTAGTCGAGGAGACGCTCGCAATCATGGTGCGGACGAATGCAGAATTCGCAGATGTCTTCATTGCCCTTCGTAATCGTGATGCGGGTTGCGTGACAACCAGGACATTCGATGCCCAAGCCGCAAAAACCATACCTGGAATGGAACTTTTGACATGAGCGAATCCGCCCGCCTGATATCGCCGGAAAAGCGGGGCGAAGACCTTGATATCACGTTGCGCCCGCAATCGCTGGACGAGTTCACCGGCCAGGCGGAGGCGCGCGCCAATCTCAAGGTCTTCATCGAGGCGGCGAAAAACCGCGGCGAAGCGCTGGACCATGTGCTCTTCGTCGGGCCGCCCGGCCTCGGCAAGACGACGCTGGCGCAGATCATGGCCAAAGAACTCGGCGTCAACTTTCGCTCGACCTCCGGCCCTGTTATCGCCAAGGCCGGCGATCTCGCTGCCCTGCTCACCAATCTCGAGGAGCGTGATGTGCTCTTCATCGACGAAATCCATCGCCTCAACCCCGCCGTCGAGGAAATCCTCTATCCGGCCATGGAAGATTTCCAGCTCGACCTGATCATCGGGGAAGGCCCTGCCGCTCGCTCGGTGAAAATCGACCTGTCGAAATTCACGCTGGTGGCGGCCACCACCCGCCTTGGCCTGTTGACGACGCCGCTGCGCGACCGCTTTGGCATTCCGGTGCGCCTGAGCTTCTACACCGTCGAGGAGCTGGAGCTGATCGTGCGCCGTGGCGCGCGGCTGATGAACCTGCCGATCACCGAGGAGGGCGCCCGCGAGATTGCAAGACGCGCCCGCGGCACCCCGCGCATCGCCGGCCGGCTGCTGCGGCGCGTGCGCGACTTTGCCGAGGTGGCAAGGGCGGAAGCCGTCACCCGCGAGATCGCCGACGAAGCGCTGACCCGCCTGCTGGTCGACAATGTCGGCTTCGACCAACTCGACAAACGTTACCTCAACATGATCGCGGTCAATTTCGGCGGTGGCCCGGTCGGCATCGAAACCATCGCCGCCGGCCTTTCCGAGCCGCGCGACGCGATCGAGGACATCATCGAGCCCTATATGATCCAACAGGGTTTTATTCAGCGCACGCCACGCGGCCGTGTTCTGACCGCAATCGCGTGGAAACATCTGGGAATGCAACCGCCCAAGGATATGGAGGCTGCGCAGTTTCGGCTGTTCCAGGAGGACAACTGAGTGATCACCCGCCGCGGATTTTTCAAGGTGCTGGGCGGCGGTATCGCAGGCGTCATGTCGCTCGGTGGTTACGCCTTCGCCTATGAACCGCTCGCGCGGCTCGCCATCACCCGCTATCAGCTGACGCCGCCCGGATGGACGCCCGGGCTCAAGCTGCGCGTCGTTGCGCTCGCCGATCTCCATGCCTGCGAACCCTGGATGTCGGCAAGCCGCATTGCCGCGATCTGCCACAGGGCGAATGAACTCGAAGGCGACGTCACCGTCCTGCTTGGCGATTACGCCGCCGGCATGAACATGGTGACGCAATACGTGCATTCGAGCCAATGGTCGAAGGCGCTCGCCACCTTGCAGGCCCCTCTCGGCGTCCACGCGATTATGGGCAACCACGATTGGTGGGAGGACAGGACCGCCCAGAAGAACGGCGGGATGGAAACATTCGGACACCGGGCTCTCGCGGACGTCGGCATCCCGGTCTATGGCAACCGCGCCGTTCGGCTCGAAAAGGATGGCCGCCGCTTTTGGCTCGCAGGCCTCGAAGATCAGCTGGCGCTGCTGCCGGGCCGGAAGTGGGGCCGCACGCAGATGCTCGGCCTCGACGATCTCGAGGGAACGATGGCGCAGATTACGGACGATGCGCCCGTCATCCTGCTCGCTCATGAGCCCGATATCTTTCCGCGCGTGCCCGAGCGCGTCTCGCTGACGCTATCGGGCCACACCCATGGCGGACAGATCCGTTTCCTCGGCCGTTCGCCGATCGTGCCCTCGCGCTACGGCAATCGCTACGCCTATGGCCATATCGTTGAAGAGGAGCGTAATATCATCGTTTCCGGCGGCCTTGGCTGCTCCATTGCACCGGTGCGCTTCGGCGTGCCGCCGGAAATTGTCGTGATCGATCTTGGATAAGAATGGCATGACCAAGCGCATTCACATCCGCCTGAATGCAGGCGGTCGGCGTTTCAACTATCGCATCGCCGGCCTCGGTTTTCGCGATGGCCATGTGCTCGTTCATCGCGCCGTACACGAGCCCTTCTGGACTTTTCCGGGCGGTCGGGCGGAGATCGGCGAAACCTCGGAAGAGACACTGAAGCGCGAGATGGTGGAGGAACTGGGCGTTGAGGTGACCGTCCGTCGCCTGCTGTGGATCGTCGAGAATTTCTTCCACTACGAACAGCGCGATTGGCACGAACTCGGCTTCTATTATCTGATGGACATCCCGCCGGAATTCCCCTTCCGGCCGGGCCAGATCATCCATCGGGTCGAGGACGACGACAACCATCTCGAATTCAAATGGGTGCCGGCAACGCGCCATGCCCTGATCGCACTCGACATCCCGCCCTATTTCATCGCCGATGAAATCGAAACCCTTCCCGTTTCGCCACGTCATCTCGTCTGGCGGGACGGCGATCTCGACGGCAAAGACTGACGCAAGCAATTCAAGGCGTTACAGCGCCCTTTGCGCGCCTCAAAAGGCGCCCGGAGCTGTAGCCAAAAGCGCTTAAGGAGGAGATGCGCCGATGCCGACCTTCGATCCTGTCAGGCCATTCCGCAAACTTGCCTATAACAACGCCCTTGCCAACCGCCGGCTGCTTCGGACCTGCGCGACATTGAAGCCTGGCGAATTCGAAGCGCCACGCACAAGCTTCTTTCCCTCGATCAAGGAAACCTTGAACCATATCATCACGGTCGACTGGTTCTATGTCGACGGCCTGGAAGGCGGCACGCTCGGGCTCAAGGCCTTTGAGGTCGACGAACCATTCGATGACGTCTTCTCGCTGGCAGAAGCCCAGGCGAAGGTCGATCAGCGCCTGGTGACACTTTGCGAGGCCCTGACGCCGGAGAGGCTCACCTCGACCATCGGCCTCCATCGCGGCGACCGCATTCAAGAAGAGCGGATGGACGACGTGCTCGGCCACCTCTTCCAACATCAGACCCATCATCGCGGACAGGTGCATGCGATGCTCTCCGGCACCAGCGTCGCTCCGCCGCAACTCGATGAATTCATCGTTGCCGACGATGCCAGGTTCCGCGGCAGCGAACTCGCAGCGCTCGGCTGGAGCGAAGAAACGCTGATGCGTTAGCGCGTCGTGCAGGACGCGTGGCACGCTTTAAGTCTTTATCTGATGCCTGTCGTGGTCCGAAACCGCTGCACGGTTTTCGGCATCATGCTCTAATCCTGCAGCCGTCTCTTCAGCCCGTCGATGATCGTCTCGGTGAGAAGGTCGTAATTCTCGTCAAAATGATGGTCGCCGGGCAGCTCGATGACCTCGGCGCCGCTGTCCTTCAGCGCCGGGCAGGCGACATCGTCATCGTCGTCCTTGCCGTAGATGCATTGCACGAGCTTCGGATCGATGTTCTTCAGATCGCCGACGGGATCGCCTCCCGCCCCTTCCGTCTTCTGGCCGAGCCAGCCGAGAACGGAGATGACGTAGTCGACTTGGTGCGAAAGCGACAGCAGCGACAATTGCGCCACCGTCGACTTTTCGGCTGGCTTGAGGAGCTGGTAGGTGGCGGGTACGACATCGGCACCGAAGGAATAACCGACGAGCAGCACATGCTTCACCTTCCATTGCTTGCGGTAGAAATCGATGATCTTCGAAAGATCGGCGGCGGTCTCCTCCGGCTTGCGCTCCGACCAGAAATAGTGGAGCGAATCGACGCCGACGACCGGAATGCCTTCCTTCTGCAGCGTGCCACCGACCTCCTTGTCGATGTCGCGCCAGCCGCCGTCGCCGGAATAGATCACAGCCATCGTATCGAAGGCCGGCGTTGCCTCGAGCACCGCCAGCGGCAGGCCGAGCGGGTTGCCGAAGGCGCCGGAGGCGGTGACGAGATCGTCGAGCGTATCGGCAAACGCCGTCTGCGCATCGTCGGCGGAATCGCGGATCTCGATCGCGGCATGGGCCTTCTTCAGCGCCTCGGCGTGCGCCCGGCCATCCTTGTTGGCATCAGACGTGAAGACAGTAATGATCGGGTCCGGCAAGATCCCGTCGCTGAGGCCATAGACCGTGCGTTCGCCAACCACCTGCTTGGACGCCGGCGTGCAAAGCTCCTTGGCAAGCGGAATGCCGGCGACCGGATTAACGGCAAGTGTCTGGCCGATCGTCGCATCCGGCGTTTGCGCGGCGATCGCCAGCGCTAAGGCCCCGCCCTCGCCGATGCCGGCGACGATCGGCAGGTGATAGGCGTTGTTGCCGGTCGCGCGCTGCACCTGCTGGCTCAGCGATTCGATGTCCGAGACCATGTAGACGCAGCCATCGTTGAGGCTGACGTCGTACCGGCTGAGCGCCTGGATATAGGATGGAAAATCGATGCCGATGACGACGGCGCCTTCGGCGACCAACCTGTCGGCTTCGGCCTTCTCATAGTCGCCCCAGCCGGCGGCATCCGAGATCAGCATCACCGTGCCCTTCACCTCCCCTTCCGGCAGGAAGATGTGCGGCGACGGGATAAGCCCGGTTTCGAAGGTCTGCGTGGTCTCCTCGGCGGCATCAGCCGGTGCGGCCGCGAGCATGCAGGCGCATGCCGTGGCAAGAAGGATTGTCCTGATCATTTTCTCACTACCCCTTTCAATCCGCCCCCAATCAGCAATGTCGCGTCCATCAACGCGATCATCGGATTGCCCCCTCCGGAGACCGCAAGATAGCGCGGTTGCCAGTGCGGATGAAACTTGGATTTGAATGCCCGAAGGCCTTTGAAGTTATAGAAGCGCTCGCCGTGTTCGAAGACGGTGCTGCCGATGCGGTCCCAGACGGGCGCAGCCTCGCGTTTCGACATGCCGGAAAGAGGCGCCATGCCGAGATTGAAATGGGCAAAACCCTCGCCGCGCAGATATTCCATGATCTGCACGAAAAGAAAATCCATCGATCCCTTCGGCGCGGCCGGCGAGAAGCGCATGAGATCGATCGTGCCCTCCTCTTTGGATTCGGTGATGAGGATGTTGGCGAAGGCGACGATCTTGCCGTCCTTCTTCAGAATGCCGACGGGCTGCGAGGAGACGTAATCGGGATCGAAGGAGCCCAGCGAGAAGCTCTTTTCCTTGGCATTGTGGTCTTCCAGCCAAGCCGTGGAGACGGCGGCGAGATCGTCGATGATATCAGGCACGTCCTCTGGTTGGACCACGGCGAATTCCAGCCCGTCGCGCTGGGCGCGGCTTGCGGTCTGGCGAAGGTTCGCCCATTTGCCGCCCTTCATCTCGAAAGTCCGGAGATCGGCCACCGCTAGTTCGCCGAGCTTGAAGGCGCGAAGGCCGGCATCGGCGCAATGGGACAGCAGCGCCGGCGAGATTTGGTAGAACACGGCACGGCAGCCGGCGGCACGCGCCGCTTCGACGAATCGCCAGACGAGTTCCTGCACGGCGCGATGGTTGCCGACCGGATCGAACAGCGCGATCCAGGAGCGGCCCTGCCGACCATACATGATGAAGGCGTCGCCCTTTTCCGAGAACATGATGCTCTTGTCGCCCATCCGCACCAGATTGGCGTCGGCATTGCCCTGCTTCATGACAATCTCGACGGCGCGCGCCAGCGCCTCGTCCGTCGCCGGTTCCGGCCGGAAGGTCGCCGGTCGAAGCAGGCTGAAGACGGCGATCGCCGACGAGATGATGGTAATGCCGAGCACGGCGCGCAAGCCCCGCGGCGCTTCGGCGGTGAACTCGAACTGCCACCAGAGCTGGTTGCTGTATTCGACGTCGCGATAGACGAAGAGCAGGATGACGACGGCGCCGACGACGATGACGGCGATCGCCATCAGCCAGGACGCCGTCAGCGCCTGATTGAGCAGCGAGGCCTGTCGGCTAAAGAGCCGGCGGCTGACGAAAAGCCCGAAGATGAGGAAGGCGAGAAAAGCGGCTTCGACGAGCGCGATCGCCTTCAGCAGCGACAAAGTCAACGCGGCAAGCGCCGAGAACACGGCCACCCACCAGGCGCCGTCGAGCCGCTGGCCGAGGCCGCGCGCGGCGACGACGAGTGCCAGCCCCAGCAGGCTGGAGAGGAAATGCGCGCCTTCGACCATCGGCAGCGGCAGATAGTTGGAGAGGAATTCGAGATTTTGGTCAGGCGTCGGCGTGACGCTCGAAAATACCAGCATGACGCCGAGCAGCAGCGCGAGAGCCGACAGCAGCTGCGGCATCAGCCGTCCGCCGATGCGCCGCATGCTGGAGGCGGCCGGATGGTCGACGAAACGACGCAGCTCCGCCGCCGAGACCGCGAGCACCGCGATCAGCAGCGGCAGCACATGATAGATCAGGCGGTAGAGCACCAGCGATCCGAGCACGGCATCGATGTTCACAGCACTGCCGAGCGAGGCGATGATCACGGTCTCGAACACGCCGAGCCCGGCCGGCACATGGCTGAGCACGCCGAGACCAACGGCGATCGCATAGACGGCGAGGAAGACCGGCCAGCCGATCGCCGTCTGCGGCAGCAGCACGTAGAGTACGGACGCCGAGGCGGCGATATCGAAGGCGGTGACGAGGAACTGGCGCGACCAGGTGCGCGAATCCGGCAGGCGGATTGCCACAGGCCCGAGATCGAGCACACGCCCCTCGCGGCCGATGATCATCACCGCGGCCAGAATGGCGACGATCGAACCGGCGATTATCCGCAGAAGGAATGGGCTGACGCTAACGAGCGGGCCGATCTCGTCGGCGATGACGATGAGGGCGATTGCCGCGACGCCCGCAAGCCCCAATCCGAAGGACAGGGTGACGAAGGCGATGATGCGGCCGATATCCTCCGGCGAGAGCCCGAGGCGCGTATAGGCACGGTAGCGGATCGCGCCGCCCGAAAGCGCGCCGAAACCGGCGGTGTTGCCGACGGCATAGGCGCTGAACGCTGTCAGCGCCACATGCGGAAAGGGCAGCTTCTTGCCGATGTACTCGATGGCGTTGAGATCGTAGAAGATCAGCGAGATGAAACTGAGCGCCGTAAAGAACAGAGCAAGCAGGATCGCGCTCGGCCTGGTCGCCGCCAGCGCACCGACGACGTCGTCATAGCGCACCTCGTTGGTGAGCTGCACGATCGCGTAACCGACGAGGCAGAAAGCCACCAGTGACGCGGCTGCCAGCAAAGGCGTTCTGTAACGCCTGAAAAGCCCGCCAAAAGAAAAACCGTCCGCTTCTTCCATCTCTTCCAAATTGCCGTGCCCCGACATTCTCGTACCCTGCTGCAACTGCCAGCTTGGCGGGAATCATTTTAGATGATGTAACATGAGAGGCATATAAGCTCTATGAAGCCATGCCGCCGCTACCCCAGCCCCGCCGCCTGCGCCTCAATCATCCTCAATTGGGGCGAATTTGCGCAGGCGGGGGTCTCCGCACATTGCATTTTCGTAAGCTTCAGCAGAGCCTTGCCCTCGACGGAGATGTGAGAGGCGGGAGAACGGTTCGATATGCAGGATGGTTCGGCCTTTGTAATGCTTACCCTCGGACGTCTGCTGCTGGGCGGCCTCTATGTCGCTGGCGGCATTCATCATTTTTTCATTATCGTGCCGCTGACCGACGCGATCGAAGCCCGCGGCATTCCTTTTGCGAAAGGAGTGCTGGTCTTGGGCAGTCTGTTCCAGATCGTCGCAGGTATCCTGCTGATGCTCGGCCTTTTCGTCACCGCAGCGGCATTCGGTCTCATCGTCTTCACGCTGGCGGCCACCGTCATGCTGCTGAATTTCTGGGACATGCAGGGAACGGCGCGCGACAGCGCGATCAATACCTGGAAAACCAACATGGCGATCATTGGCGGCCTGCTGATCGCAGCCGCCGGCGCGATGTGAGGAGGTTCAGGCCGCCGGCTCGCCCCCCGCCCGCGCATGCGCGGCGTAGCGCGCGACGGCAGCATCCACCTCCGCGTCGCGGTCGCCCGCCACCTGCACCGTCGGCACGGCAAATTCGATACCATTTTCCTGGAAGGCATTGCGGATCATCGCCAGCGCATTGCGGCGGATGACGAATTGCTCGCCTGGCTTCGTCATCATCGACAGCCGGATTTCGATGGCGAATTCGCCGAACTGCTCGACACCCTTCATCTTCAGCGTCTCGATGATATGGGGACCGAATTCCGGATTTTCGAGCAGCGTCTGGCCGATCTGCTTGATCACCTTCTTCGCCTTGACGAGATCTGTGTCGTATTTGACGTTGAGGCTGATCTTGTCGATCGTCCAGTCGCGATTGAGGTTCTTCACTGCGCCGAGTTCACCGAACGGCACCGTCGTCAGCGGACCGCGATGATGCCTGAGCTTCACCGAGCGCAGGCTGAAGGCCTCGACCACGCCCTTATGGCTGCCGCTTTCGATATATTCGCCAATGCGGAAAGCATCGTCCCAGAGATAGAACATGCCGCTGATGACGTCCTTGACGATCGTCTGAGCGCCGAAACCGACCGCGACGCCGACGACACCCGCGCCGGCGATCAGCGGCCCGATCTCGATACCGAGGCCGGAGAGCACCATCAGAGCAGCAATGACGGCGATCACGACGGCGAGAATATTGCGGAAGATCGGCAACAGCGTCTGTATCCTCGCGCGTTTGGCCTTCTCTTCATCCGTTGCTCCGCCATCCACGGATGAATCGAGCAGCTTGCCGTCGATATAGGCCTTGATGACATGCCAGAGCAGATCGGCGGCAAGCAGGATGACGATGCCGCCGATCACGCCGCGCGCGATCTTGTCGATCATCGTTTCGCCGGCGGCCATCGTATCGGCACCGACGCCGAGCATATGCCCAAGCCAGACGGCGGCGACGGCGATGATCAGCGCCCGCACACCCCGGTCAAGCAGCACGGCTGCAATGCGGCGCGTGGCAAGGAAGCTCGCTTCGGTCTGCTGCAGCGATTTTACCGCAATCGTCGAGACGGCGAGCACGCGCGGCAGCAGCAGCACATAGACGCCGAGCCAAAGCAGCCAGTTGAAGCCTGCGACCCAGAGGCTCCAGAGCACCAGGAAATAGACGGTAAGCGCCCAGGAGGTCCCGTGACCGCGCCTCTCGTCCTTGTGCGGCCGCGACCAGACCGCCGCGATCGCGATCAGCAGCAGGCCGATGCCCAGGATATAGCCGACGAGGAGCCGCACGCTCGAGGAATAGCCGAGCGGCTCCATCGACTGGATCACCGCCCAGCCAAAAATGAAATAGATGACCAAAGTCGCACAGCGTCGATACCAGAAGAATGCAACCGCGCGCGCTGGCATGATCGCAGCGGTGACACCCTGCCGTTCCTCCTCCATCCGCGCCAACCCGATGAGATCGACCAGGACGCCTCCGAGGCAAATCGTGAAGCGCTGGACCACGAGCGCGACAACGCAAACGATCGCGATGCTCTGGCTGACCGGCGGCCAGCTGACGCTGAGAAGAGCAAGCGCCGTCGCCACGGCAAAGATCAGCGCCGGGATGACGCGCGGGGCAAGATGCATGCCCGCCATCTGCGCCCCCTGGCGGCGGCGGCGAAAGGCATAGCGGGCAATGCGCTCGACGATGGTGCCGAGCAGGAAAATCGCCAGAAACTGCGCCGCCATGCGCGGCCAGCCGGCTGCCGCGATTTCACCGAAGAACAGCGAGGAAGCATTGCCGACCTGTGAGGGCAGCATCATCGCCGCATCGGAGACCATCGAGACGTGCCGGCGGGCATGCTGGAGCAGACCTGACAAGACCGACATCTGGTCGCCGGCCGCGGAATCGCTCGCGGGCGCCGCCGCCATCTGCGTCGACATCCATTGCTTGACCTGAGGCGTCTGCATCAGTTCCATCATCTGACGCACCTCGGCCGGCGGACCTGCCGTAACAGGACCCGCAGGTGGGGTCTGCGCAGCACCCGGCGGGACTGCCGAAAAAAGCGCGGACAGCGCCACTATGCAGAATAGGACGACCCTGGAGATCCCTGCCACGCCACGCTTCATTGCCGTCCTCCGATGGGCCGCCGACCGCCGATGCAAGGCCAACGTCTTTCGACAGCATCGATAGCCTCGACCGGTGCTGTCAGCAAGGAGGGTGGAGGCGAAGATCATCGGGAAGGCAGGCGGTGGAGCAGAGGGACTGTCGATCTCAAATTCAGAGCCCAAATTCAGTCCCTGAATTCAGGGCCTAAATTTAGGGACCGGCAACGTCGGCTATGACGGCGGGCGCTCTACAGCGCCTTTAATTATTTCAGGATTTCGCGACCGGTTTTTCCACGTGGCCACCGAAGCCCGCGCGCATCGCCGACAGTACCTTGTTGGCGAATTCGTCGTTATCGCGCGAGGAGAAGCGGCCGTAAAGCGCAGCGCTCAGCACCGGCGTCGGCACGCTTTCGTCGATTGCCGCCATGATCGTCCAGCGGCCTTCGCCGCTGTCCGAGACGCGGCCGGCATATTTCGAAAGTGCGGGATCGGCATGCAGCGCGTCGGCCGTGAGATCGAGCAGCCAGGAGGTGATCACGCTGCCGCGGCGCCAGACTTCGGCGACATCCTGCAGGTTGAAATCATATTGGAAATGTTCCGGATGAGCGAGCGGCGCTGTCTCCGCATCGGCCTCGTGCGAGGCGGCGCCGATATTGGCATGTTTCAGAATATTGATACCTTCGGCATAGGCTGCCATCAGGCCGTATTCGATGCCGTTATGCACCATCTTGACGAAATGACCGGCGCCATGCGGGCCGCAATGCAGGTAACCCTGCTCCGCGGTGCTGGCAGCAGCCGCTTCGGCGCTCCGGTTCGCCGAGGCTTCCGTCTTGCCGACACCGGGCGCCAGCGTTGCGAAGATCGGAGAAAGGTGTTCGACGATACCCTTCTCGCCGCCGATCATCAGGCAATAGCCGCGCTCGAGGCCGAAGACGCCGCCGCTGGTGCCGACGTCGACATAGTGGATGCCCTTGGTGATGAGTTCGGCGCCGCGGCGGATGTCGTCGTGGTAGTAGGAGTTGCCGCCGTCGATGACGATATCGCCATTCTCGAGCAGCGGCATCAGGCTCGCCAGCACCTTGTCGACGATCGCCGCCGGCAGCATCAGCCAGATCGCGCGCGGATGGGTGAGCTTCGAGACGAATTCCTGGAGCGAAGCACTGCCGATCGCGCCGAGGCTGGCGAGCTCGGCAACACTTTCCGGCCTGGCGTCGTAAACGACGCATTCGTGACCGCCCCGCATCAAGCGCTGGACCATATAATTGCCCATGCGGCCCAAACCGACCATGCCAAGCTGCATAATGAATCTCCTGGAAACCGAAATGAAGTATCGAATCCGGAAATTAGCACCCGCAGTGTGACAGGCAAGCAAAGTCTCGGTGATATCGGCGAATGCGACGATTGCACCGCCGACCTCGCTGAGATCGACGTATCGTCAAATGTCCGGCGCGCTGGCCGGCTCACCCTTCATTTCGCTGAGGAACATGCCCTCGCGCAGATTGATGCCGTATTCAACGAAAGCCTTCATGCAGCAGAGCATCTGCGTCCAGCCTTCACAATTGAGATAGGTGCCGCGCCGGCCGGCATCGTCTTCGCGCCAGCCGGTCTCGGCGATCGTCACCAGCGTGCCGCCATCCTCCAGCGGCTTGAAGTTCATCTCTACCATCGTCTTGTATCTTGCCTCGTCCTCGCCAGTGCCGCCATCCCAGCGCAGCACGATGCGGCTTTCCGGCACGAGTTCGACGACCTCGACTGGCGCATCCTTCCACCAGGTCACCGTCGTGCCCTTCACGAGCGGCGCGCTCGCCCCACCGATCGTGGTGAAATAGCTGCTGAGCTTCTTCGGATTGACGACGGCATCGAACACCTCTGCAACGGGACGGCCGATGCGGCCGGAAACGCGGATTCCGAGAGACATGATACTTCTCCTCTTCTCCATTGTGCCTGGCATCATTATGTTATAAAAATATAACATGTCAAGCGAATCAGCCGACGACCCGGTTTTCAAGGCGCTGGCGCATCATCGCCGCCGCGACATCCTCGATCTGCTCAAGGATGGCCCCCGAACCACTGGAAATCTTTGCGAGATGTTTCCGGAGATGGACCGCTGCACGGTGATGCAGCATCTGAAGGTGCTGGAGGAGGCCGATCTGGTCGTCGCCAGGAAGGAGGGCCGCGAGCGCTGGAACCACCTGAACAGCCTGCCGATCAAGCACATCTATGACCGCTGGATCAGCGCCTATGCCGGCCATGCGCTCTCCATCCTCGACCGGCTGAAAGGCGACTTGGAAGGTCAGCCCGAATAATGACCCGGCTGTGAACCGGACTTGCCGCCCGGTCTGCCGAAGCCTTATGCTGACAAAAACGGCAGGGATCGGACAGATGACGATATCAGGAGCCGGCATACGCCGCATGCGGCTGCTGCGCAGCATGAAGCAAGGCCATCTCGCCGAACTCCTTGGCGTCAACCAGACGACCGTCTCGCGCTGGGAGCGCGATCAGCTCGCCCTGCCCGTCGAACAGGCCATCAAGCTGGAGCGGATTTTCGCCGCGCCGCCACATGAAGCAGTCGATACGGCGCTGAAGCGGCTGGTCGAGGATTCCGTCCGGCCGGTGCATCTGATCTGCGACCGCACCCACCGGCTGCTCGCCGCCTCTCGCCCGCGGCAAGCGGAGTGGCGGGCGCCGCTCGGCGCCTTTCTCGGCCGTTCTCTGTTCTCCTACGCCTCCGCCGAGATCGCCGCCGCCGAGCAGTCGCTGGAGGAGCGCGGCTGGCATGCTGGCAGGCTCTCGTCGCTGACCCTCGATACCAGCGCCAACGGCAATGCGCTGCTGCCGATCGCCGCCGGCCGCGTGACCTGGGAACGGATCATGCTTTCCGATGGCAGCGCCGGCCGCCTTGTCACGACCATCGGCTAAGCCTCAAGCTTTCCTGCATCCCCATGCATAATTTATGCGTTGTCCGGAAACCTTGGTCTTTATAGCGTTCGCCGCCGAAGGGTCAGGAGACGATGTGATGACGATACTGATAACGGGAAGTGCCGGCCATCTGGGCGAGGCGCTGATGCGAACCTTGAGGGCGGAAAGCCGCTGGGTGCGCGGCATAGATATCAAGCCCTCGGCTTTCACCGACATGGTCGGCTCGATCAATGATCGCGCCTTCATCAGGCAGGCGATGTCGAGCATCAGCCACGTCATCCATGCCGCGACGCTGCACAAGCCGCATGTGGCAACCCACGACAATTACGATTTCCTCGACACCAATGTCACCGGCACACTCAACCTGCTCGAAGAAGCGATCGCCGCAGGCGTTGCAAGCTTCGTCTTCACCAGCACCACCAGCACCTTCGGCGCGGCATTGACGCCGGCTGCCGGCGAACCGGCAGCATGGGTGACCGAGGATGTGCTTCCCGTCGCGAAAAACGTCTACGGCGTGACAAAGCTCGCCGCCGAAGGTCTGTGCGAACTCTTCGCCCGCAAGTCCGGCCTGCCGATGGTCATTCTCAGGACGTCGCGTTTCTTTCCCGAAAACGACGACGATCCTGACATTCGCAACGGCTATTCGGCAGAGAATGCCCAGGCCAACGAGCTTCTTCACCGCCGCATCGATATCAGCGACGTGGTCGGCGCCCATCTGCTGGCGCTCGAAAAGGCGCCGTCAATCGGCTTTGGCCGCTACATCGTCTCGGCCACGACGCCGTTTTCGGCAAGTGATCTTGCCGCGATCAGGCACGACGCGCCTCAGGTCGTCGAACGATTGTTCCCGGATGCGGGCGCCCTCTACGCATCACGCGGCTGGAAGATGTTTCCGGCACTCGACCGCGTCTATGTCAACGAACGCGCAAGACGGGAACTCGGCTGGCAGCCGCGATATGACTTCCGTTTCGTGCTCGATTGCCTGCGCGACAACAGGGAATGGCGAAGCCCCCTGGCACTCGACGTCGGCTCTAAAGGCTACCACGACGAGGTCTTTGCCGAAGGGCCTTATCCGGTCGGATAGAGTGCGAGCTGGAATGCGGACACGCGAAAGCCCGACATCCTCTCCGGCATGGCCTTTTCGTTGAAAAGCGTCATCCAGATATCATGATCCCGTCATAGACCGTCTGCCGGGGAATGGGGCGACGAAATCCAGGGCGTGTTGTGCCATCGGGAAATCGAATCCGAGCCGGGGTGTCATTTGAAGCGGTGTCCAACCTGCGGGCGGGAAGCCGTTTCGAGAGCGCTTTTGACCGAGAGGGTATTTCCATGAAGAATGTCAGACCATACGCATCGCCGCTCTTCGCCGCGGTTCTAGCCGCATTCGCCGCCGCGCCAGTCGTCGCAATGGCCGAGAATTCCGCCACCGTCGGTGGCCTCATCTTCGTCAACAAGGGCCTCGTCGGCATTGGCCGCATCGCGGCCAACCAGCGTGACAAATTCGGCGAGACCTTCGGTTCCGGCTCAGGCATGGCGGTCGATGCCGCCGACTGGAGCCGCGACGGCGCCGGCTACAAAGGCACGCTCTACCTGCTGCCCGACCGCGGTTACAACGCCGTCGGCACCGCCGATTACCGGCCGCGCCTGAACACCATCTCGATCGGCCTGACGCCGACCGCTCCGGGTGCGACACCCGAGGCCGGCAGGGAACAATCTGGCGTCGACGCAAAGCTCGTCGATTCCATGCTCTTCGTCGACGACAAGGGTGGCGACATGACTGGTCTCGACCCGGAATCCGGCGTGCGCCCTGCGGCCGGTGATTTCCCGCCGTTGCCGCAAGCGGTAAACGGCAAGATCGCGCTCGACAATGAAGCCATCATCCGCATGGCCGACGGCACCATGTTCGTCAGCGACGAATATGGTCCTTACATCTACCACTTTTCTGCCGACGGCCACCTGCTGTCGGCCACCCAGCCGCCGAAGGCGCTTTTGCCGATGCGCAAAGGGGCGCTGAGCTTTGCCTCCAACAATCCCGGCCCCGGCGCATCCGCTCCGGACCCGAAGGATCCGGAGACTGGCCGCCAGAACAACCAGGGTCTCGAAGGCATGGCGATGACGCCTGATGGCAAGTTCATCATATCAATGCTGCAGTCGGCGGCGCGCCAGGACGGCGGCGACTCCGGCTCGACCCGGCAGAATACCCGCGCCATGATCTATGACGCCGCCGATCCCGATCATCTGAAACTGGTGCACGAATATGTCGTGCCGCTGCCGGTCTTCAAGGATGCGAAGGACAAGACGACGATTGCCGCTGAGAGCGAAATCGTCGCCCTGTCCGACAAGACTTTCCTGATGCTCGCCCGCGACAGCGGCAACGGCCAGGGCCTGAAGGGCGACACCTCGCTCTACCGCAAGGTCGGTATCGTCGACATTTCGAATGCGACAGACATCGCCGCCAGCGATTTCGACGCCGGCAGGCCGATAGCGCCGAAGGGCGTCGTCGATCCCTCGCTGACGCCGGCGACGCTGACGCCCTTCATCGACCTCAACGACAAGGTCGACCTCGCCCGCTTCGGCCTGCACAACGGCGCACCGAACGACAAGAACAATCTGTCGGAAAAATGGGAAGCCATGGGTCTGGTGAGCGTTCTCGACCCGAACCTGCCGGACGACTACTTCCTGTTCGTCGCCAATGACAACGACTTCTTGACGCAGGATGGTTTCCAGGTGGGTGCAGCCTACAAGGCGGATGGCGGTGCCGACGTCGACACCATATTCCAGGTCTTCCAGGTCACCCTTCCAGGCCTGAAGAAGTAACGGATGCACTGAAGGGTGGACGCCCAAACCAAGCGTTCGCCCGCCATATCCGGGATCCCTGCCGACGATAAAAGGGAAGGGTGCGATCCACGACCACCGGTGGATGTTTACGATCCTGGGTGCCTACAAACGTAGGTGGGCGCCGTGTGTCCAGGCCCACGGGCCTGGCCAGGGACAGCTCCCTTTGGATCGAGTATGGCCCCAGGGATTGTGGTTCCTGTCGAGAGGCGCAGACCGCATGGCGATATATAAGGTCGTTTGCGCTGACGCGCCAGTGGCGACAGAAGCCTGCCGCCATTTAATTGAGATCAATTGAGTTCGGGTGCGGACCGGCCGTTCAGCTTGTCGGTGATGCCGCGGATTCGGCTCGACACCTCGCTCAGCGCTGCCGCAAGATTTTCTTCGGTTCGGGCGGTCGCTGCAAGCACCGTATCGCGGTTGCCGCGCAGCGACTCGAGCTCGGATTCCAGCCCGGCGACGCGGCGCGTCAGCTCGGCAATCTCGTCCATGACCATGATGCCGGCCATGACAGTGATCCTGAGATCACCGATTTCCCCGAACTGATCCTTGAGATGGCCGACATAGCGGTCGAAGCGGGTGGCGAGATCGGTCAGGTGATCCTCCTGCCCTTCCTCGCAGGCCATGCGATAGGCCTTGCCGTCGATCGTTACCGTCACCTGCGCCATGCCAAACTCTTTCTATCAGCGATCCAGAACTGCGCGGATCGTTTCCATGGCCGTTACCAGCCGCCGCGATACCTCGCGGTTGACCTCTTCCAGCCGGTTGGCGCGGAATTCGGCCTGGTCGAGCTCCTGCGCCAGCCGCGAACGGTCGGCGTGCACACGCCGCACCTCGCCCTCGATCTCGCCCTGCTCGCGCTGCCGCTCGACGCGCATCTCGACGGCGTTTTCGAGGCTCGAAATCGCCTGTCTCAA
This sequence comes from Rhizobium sp. LARHSG275, assembly GCF_052871115.1. Classification (NCBI taxonomy): domain Bacteria; kingdom Pseudomonadati; phylum Pseudomonadota; class Alphaproteobacteria; order Hyphomicrobiales; family Rhizobiaceae; genus Rhizobium; species Rhizobium sp. LARHSG275. The sequence goes on from NZ_JBIXJN010000029.1 coordinate 22,976, forward strand.
CTCGTTGAGCGCTGCTTCCATGGTTTTGCCTGTGGGCATCATGCCTTTCCGATTCCCGCGCAGGATCCGCGAATCGGCACTCCGCGCCGATCCTGCGATGTCAAAAGGATATGCAGCTCGCCGACGGCCCGTCAATAAATCCTGTCACCTGTCCGCCAGCCTATCCTGTGGATGAGCGTTTTACGCATGTCCGTCACATCAGATTCGTCATTTGTACAATCGCCCGATCAAATGTCAAAAATCGCTGCTGCGCGCCCGGATTTGGCCTGCCATTTATTGACTTGCCCGTCCCAACTGCTATGTCTCTGCCGCTTTCACTCGATGGTCTTGGAGGCTCGAGGCCATCCCCCCGACACCCGGAACTTGCGGAAAAGCCATGACCTCTCCCGAACAACACGACCGGATGGCGAATGCGATCCGTTTTCTCGCCATGGACGCCGTTGAAAAGGCGAACTCCGGCCACCCGGGTATGCCGATGGGCATGGCTGACGTGGCGACGGTCCTGTTCTCCAAATATCTGAGGTTCGATCCGAAGAAGCCGCACTGGCCGAACCGCGATCGCTTCGTGCTGTCGGCCGGTCATGGCTCGATGCTGCTCTATTCGCTGCTGTATCTGACTGGCTATCCTGACATGACGATCGAAGATCTGAAGCAGTTCCGCCAGCTCGGCTCGAAGACAGCCGGCCATCCGGAATATGGTCATGCCACCGGCATCGAAACGACGACTGGACCGCTCGGCCAGGGTATTGCCAATTCCGTCGGCATGGCGATTGCCGAGCGCAAGCTGCGCGAGGAGTTCGGCTCCGATCTCCAGGATCACTATACCTATGCGATCTGCGGCGACGGCTGCCTGATGGAGGGCATCAGCCATGAAGCCATCGCGCTCGCCGGCCACCTGAAGCTCAACAAGCTCGTCCTGTTCTGGGATAACAACTCGATCACCATCGACGGCGCCGTCTCGCTGTCGGATTCCACCGACCAGATCGCCCGCTTCAAGGCCGTACACTGGAACACCATCGAGATCGACGGTCACGATCAGGCCGCTATCGCCGACGCGATCGAAGCTGCCCATCAGTCCGACCGCCCGACCTTCATCGCCTGCAAGACGATCATCGGCTTCGGTGCCCCGAACAAGCAGGGCACCCACAAGGTCCACGGCAACCCGCTCGGCGCCGAGGAAATCGCGGCCACCCGCAAGGCGCTGAACTGGGAAGCCGAACCCTTCGTCATCCCGTCGGACGTCCTTGACAGCTGGCGTGCGGCTGGCGTCCGCTCGGTGGACCTCGTCGGGTCCTGGGAAGATGGCCTCGCCAAGGCTCCGGCCAGAGCCGAGTTCATCCGCCGCATGGCAGGCGATCTGCCGGAAGGCTTCGACGCCGCAATCAGCGCATACAAGAAGAAGCTGGCCGAGACCAAGCCGACGGTTGCGACCCGCAAGGCTTCGGAAGACACGCTCGAGGTCATCAACGGCTTCCTGCCGGAAACACTCGGCGGCTCCGCCGACCTGACGCCGTCGAACAACACCAAGACCAGCCAGATGCATTCGATCACCCCGACGGATTTCGCCGGTCGTTACATGCATTGGGGCATCCGCGAGCATGGCATGGCGTCTGCCATGAACGGCATTGCGCTGCATGGCGGCCTCATCCCCTACAGCGGCGGCTTCCTGATCTTCTCGGATTATTGCCGCCCGCCGATCCGCCTTGCTTCGCTGATGGGCATCCGCGTCATTCACGTCCTGACGCACGACTCGATCGGCGTCGGCGAAGATGGCCCGACGCACCAGCCCGTCGAACAGCTTGCCGGTTTGCGTGCCATTCCGAACCTGATGGTCTTCCGTCCGGCCGACGCCACGGAAACGGCGGAATGCTGGCAGATCGCCATCAAGACGCATAACCGTCCCTCGGGCCTTGCTCTGACGCGTCAGAACCTGCTCGCAGCCCGCACCGAATACAGCGAAAAGAACCTGTGCGAACAGGGCGCCTATCTCCTCGCCGGCAATGCCGACGCCAAGGTGACGATCTTTGCCTCCGGCTCTGAAGTCGAAATCGCTGTTGCGGCTCGTACGGCACTCGAAGCCAAGGGCGTCACCGTCCGCGTCGTATCGGTTCCCTGCACGGAACTGTTCTTCGAGCAGCCGGAAGCCTATCGTAAGGAAATCCTCGGCAACTCGCCGGTCAAGATCGCCGTCGAAGCCGCCGTTCGCGAAGGCTGGGATGCGTTCATCGGACCGGAAGGTACCTTTATCGGCATGAAGAGCTTCGGCGCTTCCGGCCCGGTCAAGGAAGTTTACAAGCATTTCGGCATCACCGCCGACGCCGTCGTTGCGGCCGCGGAAGCAAAGCTTTAATGAGGGCGCCTTGAGGCGCTCTCCATCTCCTCAATTCCAGGCCCTCGCTATCGGGCCCTACTCTATCGGGAGTGAATGAACATGACAGTCAAGGTTGCCATCAACGGTTTCGGCCGCATCGGCCGCAACGTCCTTCGCGCCATCGTCGAATCCGGCCGTACCGACATCGAAGTCGTCGCCATCAACGATCTCGGCCCGGTTGAAACCAACGCCCACCTGCTGCGCTACGACTCGATCCACGGCCGCTTCCCGGCCACGGTGAAGGTCGAGGGTGACACGATCATCGTCGGCAACGGCAAGCCGATCAAGGTCACGGCGATCAAGGATCCGGCAACGCTCCCGCATCGCGAGCTCGGCGTCGACATCGCCATGGAATGCACCGGCATCTTCACCGCCCGCGACAAGGCTGCCGCTCACCTGACGGCCGGCGCCAAGCGTGTCATCGTCTCGGCGCCTGCCGATGGTGCCGACCTGACGGTCGTCTTCGGCGTCAATCATGACCAGCTCACCAAGGAGCACTTGGTCATCTCCAACGCGTCCTGCACCACCAACTGCCTGGTGCCGGTCGTGAAGGTTCTCGACGACGCCGTCGGCATCGACCACGGCTTCATGACGACCATCCACTCCTACACCGGTGACCAGCCGACGCTCGACACGATGCACAAGGACCTGTATCGCGCCCGCGCGGCCGCCCTTTCCATGATCCCGACTTCGACGGGTGCAGCCAAGGCAGTCGGCCTCGTTCTTCCGCATCTGAAAGGCAAGCTCGACGGCACCTCGATCCGCGTTCCGACCCCGAACGTTTCGGTCGTCGACTTCAAATTCGTCTCCAAGAAGGCGACCAGCGTTGGCGAAATCAACGAAGCCATCATGGCTGCTGCCAACGGCAAGCTGAAGGGTATCCTTGGCTACACCGACGAGCCGCTCGTCTCCCGTGACTTCAACCACGACAGCCACTCCTCGATCCTCGCAACCGATCAGACCAAGGTCATGGAAGGCAACTTCGTGCGCGTGCTGTCCTGGTACGACAACGAGTGGGGCTTCTCCAGCCGCATGTCCGACACGGCAGTCGCTTTCGCCAAGCTCATCTGAGCGCTCTTGAGGCATCGACATACAAGCGGCCCGGGAAACCGGGCCGCTTTTTGTTGCCGTGCCTCCGAACGAAACCGCCCCCGCATTGGTATCTTTTCATCCATTGCCCGGATGAGATCTGCTAGAATACGTCACCCTGGACATTCCAAAATGCCCAGTTTCCTCACGCCGCATCGGCCACCGGCCAGGTGCGGAACGCCAATACCGTGCGGCAGCACTGTCGCCCGCATGAAAATGAGAGAGATGGATGGATTACTTTACCGTTGAAATCGCCGGCCGTGCCGTTGCCAGTTTTCGTTCGGAAAATCACGAGGAAGCGACGCATTTCTTCGAGGCGGAAGACTTTCGCGACGATCTGACCGTCCTGGAATCCGAAGGCAGGCCTCTTTGGGACCGCAAAGCGGCCCTGAGCCTGCGCAAGGCGACCACCGAGGAAGCAAGCGAAGTCGAGCACGCCTATGAATTCGACGATGATCCTGAACGGACCATCGAGGACGAGTTCGTCGTGTTCCTCGTCCCGGTCGCGGATCTGACCGCTGGCGAAGACGATACCGTCGAAGACTGATCGACGATCCGCATCTTTTTCCGGTTTCGAAGTCATATCGAAGCGGCCGGTTCGATATGACGCCGCCGTTCGCAGGACAGGATGGCGGTGCTGACGCTACTCGGGTTCGAATTCGATAGGCGTCTCTACACGAAACCATCGTCGACGAATTCCTTGGCCGCAAGGATGATCACGGGTTGGCAATCCGCTGGCCAAGCGTGCTAGATTGAGGAAATGCACAGCGCTGCACAATGGCTAGTGAGCCAAGGGAGGTGATAAATGGCAGAGGCACAAAAGCGCTTGTCCCACACCACTCTCAAGCGGCGGCAGCGGTTTCACCCCAAGCGGGACGTCAGACCTGCCGTGTTGGCAAGGGCCAATCGCCTGGTCATCTGGGTCGCCGCGTTCATTGGCCTCTCGTTTCTCGCGATCGTCATACTTCAGGCGGTGTTGGGATAGCAGAGCAAGGGCCGGCCGCTTCTGGCGCAAAACTATAGCCGGCTGCTCTCGCTGGGCGGCCGGCATTTCCACCCGGTATCGAAATATCTCAGCCTTCATTTTCCCCGCTCTCCGCACCCGCCCATGCAATCCATTCTTCCCGGACAGGGCAAGCGGGCCGCGTGAAAAGAGGAGCGTGTTTTATGTTCTTGCCATTCGCAGATACCGGCAGGAAAAATCCGTGCCTGTCTCTTTTGCCCTGCTCTCGCCTGATTTTCCTATACATTCTTTATAGAGACTTTCTCCCGTAGCATTCCGTGTCGGTTGGCCGTCCGGCGGCCGTTCAGCAGCATGATGCAGCATCGCGACGAGGTTAAGCCGCAAGGCCTACCCTTCTCTGACGTTTTGCCGTTTACTGATGGATCGCCGCGCGTGACGGAGGGGTTGAATAAAGGCGGATCGGCCGGGTGCGGCTGTGTTCGCGAAGCAGTCGATGGAAAGGGGTGGGCATGGAAGCGTTCTATATCGTAGTGCTGGTTTCGACGGCACTCGTGCTTCTTGCCGCTTTTTCGAGCCTGCTCGCCTTCCGCTTCGGCGCCCCCCTGCTGCTGCTCTTCCTGATGATCGGCCTTGCTGCCGGCGTCGATGGCCTCGGCATCGAGTTCAGCAACAATTATCTCGCCTATATTCTCGGCTCCATCGCGCTGGCCGTGATCCTCTTCGATTCCGGCTTCGGCACGCCGATGCAGGCCTTCCGGCTGGCCGCCGTGCCCTCTCTGGCGCTCGCCTCGGTCGGTGTGCTGATCACCGCCTCGCTCTTTGCCTTGGCCGCCATGTGGCTTTTGAATTTCACTTGGCTTGAAGGCCTGTTGCTCGGCTCGATCGTTGCATCGACGGATGCCGCCGCCGTCTTTTTCCTGCTGCGCATCGGCGGCATCAATATCCGCGATAAGGTGCGCTCGACGCTGGAAGTCGAATCCGGCACCAACGACCCGATGGCGATCTTCCTCACCATCGCCCTCGTCGAGGTGCTGGCAAGCGGCGAGCGTTATGCCGGCATCAATATCGGCATGCTCGCCATGTTCGTGCAGCAGATGGGCCTCGGCGTCATCCTCGGCCTACTCGGCGGCATGATGATCGTGCTGATCGTCAGCAAGCTCGATACCGATCGCGGCCTGACGCCGATCTTCGTGCTGGCGCTCGCCCTTCTCGTCTTCTCCTTCACCGGCGCAGTCGGCGGCAGCGGCTTCCTCGCCGTCTATGTCGCCGGCATCTACGCCGGAAACCGCAAGATGCAGGCGATCGGCACCATCAAACGCTTTCAGGACGGCATGACATGGCTGGCGCAGATCATCATGTTCCTGGTGCTCGGCCTGCTCGCCACCCCGTCGCAATTCCCTGCCATCATCGTGCCGGCCATCCTGCTCGCCCTCTTCCTGATCTTCGTCGCCCGACCGTTGGCGGTCTGGCTGTCGCTGCTTCCCTTCGACTACACGCAGCAGGAGATCGGCTTCGTCGCCTGGGTCGGCCTGCGCGGCGCCGTCTCCATCCTGCTTGCCATCATGCCGATCCTCGGTGGGCTTGAGAACGGACAGATCTATTTCAACACCGCCTTCATCATCGTGCTGGTCTCGCTGCTCGTCCAGGGCTGGACGATCAAGCCCGTCGCCAAGAAGCTCGGGCTGATCATTCCGCCGCGCATCGGCGCCGTCGACAAGGTTGAGGTCGACCTGCCGGGCGCAGCCCACCACGAACTGCTCTCCTATCGCGTCATCAAGGACAGTCCGGTGCTGCGCGGCGAGCGCATTCCGCGCTGGGCGACGCCCTCGCTCGTCATCCGCGACGGCAAGTCGATGCGTTATCAATATGCCGGGCGGTTGCGCGAGAACGATCTCGTCTACCTCTTCATCGTCCCGAGCTACTCCCGCCTGCTCGACCGGCTTTTCGCCAGCCGTGCGCCTGTCGATGATGACGATGCCGAATTCTTCGGCGCCTTCGCGCTCTCTCCCGCCCGCCCCGCCGCCGATCTCGACGCCGCCTATGGCCCCGGCCTGCTCAACGAATCCGAAAAAGGCCTGACGATCGCCGAATTGATGCGGCAGCGCCTCGGCGGCAAGGCCGATTATGCCGACCGCGTCCGCCTCGGCTCGATCATCCTCATCGTCCGCGATCTCGACGAGCACGACCACATCACCTCCGTCGGCATGTCGCTCGAAGCGGTCGAGCCGGCAATCACGCTGCCGATCTTCATCAATCTCAAGGACATCATCCAGCGCATCCGCGACCGGTTGAACGGACGCCGGAACCGGGAAACCGCAGCCTCCGAAAGCACACCGAAAGCGCCGGCCGGACGCGACGAAGGCACACGCGAAAACGGCCGTTGAACGCCTTGCGTCTCGAATGATCCTTGCTATGTTCGGCGCAACTTTCGCCAACCACGACAGGATCCTCCCCATGCCTTCTTTCAAGACCCTCGACGATCTTTCCGACCTCAGCGGCAAGCGCGTTCTCGTCCGCGTCGATCTCAACGTCCCGGTGAAAGACGGCAAGGTCACCGATACGACGCGCATCGAGCGTGTGGCGCCGACGATCCTCGAACTGTCCGAAAAGGGTGCCAAGGTGATCCTGCTCGCCCATTTCGGCCGGCCAAAGGCTGGCCCTTCGCCGGAGCTGTCGCTGTCGCTGATCGCCCCTTCCGTCGAGGAAGTGCTTGATCATGCCGTGCTGACGGCTTCCGACTGCATCGGCGAGGCCGCCGCCTCCGCCGTTGCCGCAATGAATGACGGCGATATCCTGCTTCTGGAAAACACCCGCTTCCACAAGGGCGAAGAAAAGAACGATCCCGACTTCACCAAGGCGCTTGCCGCCAACGGCGACATCTATGTCAACGATGCCTTCTCGGCCGCCCACCGCGCCCATGCCTCGACCGAGGGTCTTGCCCACCACCTGCCGGCCTATGCCGGCCGCACCATGCAGGCGGAGCTGGAGGCGCTGGAAAAGGGCCTCGGCGATCCGGCTCGCCCTGTCGTTGCGATCGTCGGCGGCGCCAAGGTCTCCACCAAGATCGACCTGTTGATGAACCTCGTGAAGAAGGTCGATGCGCTCGTCATCGGCGGCGGCATGGCCAATACCTTCATCGCCGCCCGCGGCACCAATGTCGGCAAGTCGCTCTGCGAACATGATCTCGCCGAAACCGCCAAGCAGATCATGATCGAGGCCGCCACTGCCGGCTGCGCCATCATCCTGCCGGAGGATGGCGTGATCGCCCGCGAGTTCAAGGCGGGCGCCGCCAACGAGACGGTCGATATCAACGCCATTCCCGCCGATGCCATGGTGCTCGATGTCGGCCCGAAGTCCGTCGAGGCCATCAACGCCTGGATCGAGCGCGCCGCAACCCTGGTCTGGAACGGTCCGCTCGGTGCCTTCGAGATCGAACCCTTCGATGCTGCAACCGTCGCTGCTGCGAAATATGCCGCTGGGCGCACGGTAGCCGGCAAGCTCACCTCCGTTGCCGGCGGCGGCGATACCGTCTCCGCGCTCAACCATGCCGGCGTTGCCGACGGTTTTACCTATGTCTCGACCGCCGGCGGCGCCTTCCTTGAGTGGATGGAAGGCAAAGAGCTTCCCGGCGTCGCCGTCCTCAACGCTGCTAAATAGGCACCAAGACTGATTGCGCAGATTTTACATGTGGATAGACCGCGGAAGAAAAGAAGCTTCCGCGGTCTTTTGCTCAGAGGACGAAAAAAATCCAACTTTCAAACGATTGAATTGAATTCAATCGTTTCAATGACTTAGCCTTTGCATTTTCCTCCCTATAAACTTCTGTTATCCGCGTTCTATATTCCTGAAGTGCCGATGTTTATTGTTGTGGAGAGAACGAAATGAGCGAACGACTGGAAGACATTGCAGTGCAGATGGTTACGGGCGGCCGGGGACTGCTCGCCGCCGATGAATCGACCTCCACCATCAAGAAGCGTTTCGACGCGATCAATCTCGAATCGACCGAAACGAGCCGGCGCGACTATCGCGAAATGCTCTTCCGCTCCGACGAAGCGATGAAGAAATATATCTCCGGCGTCATCCTCTTCGAAGAGACGCTGTTCCAGAAGGCTGCGGACGGCACGCCCTTCGTCGATATCATCCGCGCCGCCGGCGCTATTCCCGGCATCAAGGTCGATACCGGCGCCAAGCCGATGGCCAAATATCCCGATGAAACCATCACCGAAGGCCTCGACGGTCTCGGCGAACGCCTTGCCAGATATTATGAAGCCGGCGCCCGCTTCGCCAAGTGGCGCGGCGTCATCGCCATCTCGCCGACCTTGCCGACCCGCGGTTCCGTCCGCGCCAACGCTCAGGCGCTTGCTCGTTATGCCGCACTCTGCCAGGAGGCCGGGATCGTTCCGATCGTCGAGCCGGAATGCCTGATGGACGGCAAGCCGGGTGACCACAATATCGACCGCTGCGCCGAAGTGACCGAGTTCACGCTGCGCATCGTTTTCGAGGAACTCGCCGACGCCCGCGTCAATCTCGAAGGCATGATCCTCAAGCCGAACATGGTGATCGACGGCAAGAACGCTCGCAAGGCCTCGGTCGCGGAAGTTGCCGAACGCACCGTCAAGGTGCTGAAGGCGACCGTTCCGCCTGCCGTTCCCGGTATCGCCTTCCTCTCCGGCGGCCAGACGACCGAAGAAGCGACAGCCCACCTTTCGGCGATCAATGCCATCGGCGACCTGCCCTGGTTCGTCACCTTCTCCTACGGCCGCGCCCTGCAGGACAGCGCGCTCAAGGCCTGGAACGGCAAGCAGGAAAACGTCGCCGCCGGCCAGCGCGAATTCACCCACCGCGCCGAGATGAACAGCCTCGCCGCCAAGGGCAACTGGAAGAAAGACCTGGAAAAGGCCGCCTGAGTTTTCAGAGCTTTAAATTTTGGGCAGGGAGCGGCGAACGCAACCTCGCTACTCCTTGCCCAATCCCGCTCACTCATTCCTGTGACGAGCACAGGGGGAGTAAGGCCGCCCCGTCCGTTCCTTCGAGCTCCTGGCGGATGAGAGAGGAATACGGCGCTGCCACACGTCTCTTCTCCCCAGCGGGGAGAAGGTGCCGGCAGGCGGTTGAGGGGGTGAGCAGCGAAGCCGCGAATGCACTGAGCGCAAGCGAAGGGCAAAGAATAGTGAAGGTTGTGCCGTGTGGCCCCCTCATCCGACCCTTCGGGCCACCTTCTTCCCGCTGGGGAGAAGAGGAAGCGAGATAACCAGTTCTCGAGTACACACATCCCTCTCATTGTCACGGCGACAAGAAACCGCTTTTTTTCGCGAAAAACCGTGACTACTCATAGCGGCCTGTCGCAACAGGAACCGCCATGAACACCCTCTCCTACGTCACCGTCGATGTCTTCACCTCCACCCGTTTCGAGGGCAATCCGCTTGCCGTCATTTCCGATGCGCGCGGTCTGAGCGACGCGGCGATGCAAAAGATCGCCACCGAGTTCAACTATTCCGAAGTCACCTTCCTGCTACCGCCGGAAGACCCTCAGAATTCCGCCCGCGTGCGCATCTTCACTCCGACGATGGAAATACCCTTCGCCGGCCATCCGAACGTCGGCACGGCCTATGTGCTCGGCCAGCAGGCGGATATCTTCGGCAAGCCGGTCGGCGATACGCTGCGTTTCGAGGAAAAGGCCGGCATCGTCGAGGTCCGCTTGAAACGTAGCGGCGGAAGGGTTGCTGCTGCCGCCATCCGCGCGCCGCAGCCGCTGACGATCGGCGACACCATCGCCGTGGAAGCCATTGCCGGCTGCGTCTCGCTCGACCCCGGCGTCATCGTCAGCAGCACCCATGCCCCGGCCTTTGCTTCGGTCGGCCTGGATTTTGCCGTTGCAGAACTGAACGGGCTCGAAGCGCTGGCCGCCGCCCGCCCGAACCTTGCCGGGTTCCAGGCAGCCGCCGGCCGCCAGACGACCAGCGGCCACGATTTCTCGCTCTTCCTCTATGTGAGGACAGCCGAAAACCCATGGAATATTCGCGCCCGCATGTTCGCGCCCCTCGATAACGTGCCCGAAGATCCGGCAACGGGCAGCGCTTCGGCCGCGCTCGGCGCCTATCTCGTCTCGCTTGCGCCGGACGCCGATATGAATGTCCGCATCGCCATCGAACAGGGCGTCGAAATGGGCCGCCGCAGCGTCATCACCCTTGATGTCGTGAAATCCAAAGGCATTGTCACCGATGTCGTCATCTCGGGAGGCTGCGTTTCCGTCATGCGCGGAGAAATTAGCTTGCAAGACTGACAGTCGCAGGTCGGCCGTCATCCCCGGGGTACATGTAATCCAAGGATTACATCAGGAAGTCGCGTGAAAGCAGAGCCACTGCCCAGACCGCAAAAGCGATCAGCGTGATCTTCCAGAAATCCATCCGGCGCCTGAGGCCGGGAAGCCCGAGCGGCTTGATCACCTGTATCGCCATGGCAAGGATGAGCAGCAAGGCTATCAGCTTTGTCATGCTTTATTTTTTCCGTTTTTCGGAATGTCACAGGACGGACATTTTTCCGCGCGAACAAAGGGATCTCGACACGCCGTAAAGACATTCCGGGGCACAATCAATCATCTTGAGGCTGGGCTGACGCAGGTCTTGCCTTATGTCATTGCAAATCGTTAAGACCGAGTCTGGGGAAATGAAGAGAAATCTGCTGTCCGTCGCCGCGCTGCTCTTTGGCACGCTCTTCCTTTTCATGGGCAACGGCCTGCAGGGCATCCTGCTTCCCGTGCGTGGCAATCTCGAAGGCTATGCAACGACGACGCTTGGCCTGCTCGGCACCTCATGGGCCGGGGGTTTCGTCATCGGCTGCCTGGTTGCGCCGAAGATCGTGCGCCGCGTCGGCCATGTGCGCGCCTTTTCCGGCTTCATCTCGATCATCGCCATCATCGCGCTGGTCAGCGGCATCATCATTCATCCGGTCTGGTGGGTGGTCCTGCGCGCCGTCACCGGCTTCTCCACCGCCGGCACGTCGATGATCATCGAAAGCTGGCTGAACGAGCGCGCCAGCAACGAGAGCCGCGGCGCAATCTTCTCGCTCTATATCGGCATCACACTGCTCGGCGTCGTTGGCGGCCAGATGATGATCCCGCTCGAGGATGTGCGCACGCCGGTGCTGTTCATGATCTGCGGCATCTTCTATTGCATCGCCATGCTGCCGACGACGCTGTCGACCGCCGCTTCGCCGCAGCCGCTGAAGGCAGTGCGCCTCGACCTGCCGGCGCTCTATCGCAACTCGCCGGTCTCCTGCCTCGGCATCCTGCTCGTCGGTATCGCCAACGGTGCCTACGGTACGCTCGGCGCTGTTTTCGGCGCCGGCGCCGGCCTTTCCGACACCAGCATCGCCGTCATGATGAGCTCCACCATTTTCGCCGGGGCGGTGATGCAGCTGCCGGCCGGCCGGCTTTCCGATCGCATCGACCGGCGCTACGTGCTTGCCGCCATGTCAGGGATCGCCGCCCTTGCTGGCCTGCTGATCTTCCTGCTCCACCCCACGTCCCCCGCCTTTCTGATCGGGCTCGTTGTCCTTTACGGCGCGGTGGCCAATACGCTCTATCCGATCGCCGTCGCCCACGCGAATGACTTCGCGGCGTCGGAGGATTTCGTCAAGGTCTCCGGCGGCCTGCTGCTGCTCTACGGCATCGGCACGGTGATCGGCCCGACGATCAGCGGTCCCGTCATGTCGGCAATCACGCCGCATGCGCTTTTCCTCGTCACCGCCATCGCCCATGTGCTGATCACCGTTTACGCCATCATCCGAAGCCGCATCCGCGCCGCGATCCCCGCCAGCGACCGCGACGCCTACACGACGATCCCGACCGGCACCTCGCCGATGCTGACACCGCAAAGCATGTCGCTTGCCGACCGCGGCACCAGCAAACCTCCGGAAACCGGAAAGTCTCCCGAAAGCGACGATCCTGCTGTAAAGTTCGGCTAGAAAAGGATGATTTAGGCCGGGTCGGCCTAAAATCTGGATCCTGTTCTACATTATGTAGTGAGAGCCTGATGTCGTCCGAAAGCCGATCACACTTTTCGGCATCATGCTCCGGAGCAATTCCAGCAAAACTGCGAAGCGATTTTGCGCGCGAATTGCGTGACAAGCTATATGCAGCCAACGGAGGACGAACCCATGAGCTTCATCGATGACGACCGGCCGCAGAAGAAGGTCGCCCATGAGATCGGCGCCGATCTCTCCATGCTTTCGGTCGACGAATTGAAGGCGCGGGTGGAATTGCTGAAGACGGAGATCGCCCGTCTCGAGGCTGAGGCCACGCGCAAGGCATCCGGGCGGCAGGCGGCGGAAAGCTTCTTCCGCTCGTAACCCGCCAAAACTCCGAAAACAAGGTTATAGGTGGATAAAACAGACCGCCTCAAGTCTTAATTCAGCACAATGTTAATAAAATATTAAGCTTTATAAGGTATTACTATATTCATCCGGATTTTCTCTGGATCTCAGACAGTTTTCCAAGCGGTGAATTGGTCTGATTTTTCTCCCTGTTTTACCTTGAGAGCCGCGTCTGCGGCTCTTCTTTTTCCTGCGGCCGGCGCACTTCCACGAAACTGTGGAGATTAACCCTTTCTTAAGAAACGCCTTGCGCATTTGAGCTAATGATACCATCTTAAAGTCATAAAGACGGGGCCCGGAAACTTTTCCGTCGGTGCCGGCGTTACCTGAATATATGTAGCTGCGTGCAAACAGGGACTATTGCGATGTCGGAAGTTGGATTGAACACGATCAGTTTTGCAGGCCGCGCCGCTGCATCCTCGCAGTTCAAAGCACTTTACGCGGAAGGCATGTCGCTGGTCGAAGAGACTGCCGCCTACCTCGACGGCCAGGGCCGCGCCGCCTCCAAGGTTCTGCCGCGGATGGCCTCGGTCCTGTACGCCGCGGAATCGATGCGTCTCACCACCCGCCTCATGCAGATGGCCTCCTGGCTGCTGCTGCAGCGCGCCGTCAACAATGGCGAAATGTCCCGCGACCAGGTACTGGCCGAAAAGAACAAGGTCCGTCTCGACGGCTTCAACGTCGACCGCGCTGCGCCCGGCTGGGGCGACCTGCCGGAATCCTTCCGCGACCTCGTCGAGCGCTCGCTGCGTCTGCAGAACCGCATTGCCCTGCTCGACCGCGAGATCTACCGCCCGTCCGAAGCCGTGATCGTTCATGATAATCAGAACAGCGTCCAGGCTCAGCTTTCCCTGCTGCAGACCGCCTTCGGCAACAACTGACCGGATCTGCAGACTTCTTCGAAACAGACCGGCTGCGTCTTATACGCGGCCGGTTTTTTGTTTGCCTCTGAACACCGGCATCCCTGGAGCGTCCTTTGCGCGTCTGAAAAGACGCGTGGCGCAGTAGGGCATTGCGAACGCAAAAAAGCCCGGCAAAACCGGGCTCTCTTCGAATTCCGTCGAGCAAAAACGATTAGAGGCCGAGGCCGCCGAAACGCTTGTTGAACTTGGAGACGCGGCCACCGCGGTCCATGAGCTGCTGGTTGCCGCCGGTCCAGGCCGGATGCGACTTGGAATCGATTTCAAGGTTCATGACAGCGCCCTCCGAACCCCAGGTCGAGCGGGTTTCGTATTCGGTGCCATCGGTCATGACCACCTTGATCATGTGATATTCGGGATGGATGCCTGCCTTCATAACAATCTTCCTGCGATACCGGAGTTCAAATTGCCGCATGCAGTTGCAGCCACCGAACCGATTGAATAAATGAAGCCGCAGTCGTGATGGCTACGGCTTCCCATTAGGATGCGGTGCCTATACATGAAGGACGCCTAGATAACAAGAGCCTACAGGCCGCATTGCGCGGGTCCTGCGGGCGATCGGAGACGATTTGGCAGAGCAGGCACGGGCTGAGGAAAACAAAAGACGATCGCTGCGGCCGCTCGGCAGGCTGACGCCCTACGTGATGCGTTATCGCGCCATGGTGGCCGGTGCGCTGATGTCGCTGGCGCTTGCCGCCGTCACTTCGTTGGCGCTGCCGCTCGCCGTGCGTCGCATGATCGATCACGGCTTCACCCAGTCGGATGGTCGCTTCATCAACAGTTACTTCGCCATGCTGATGGTCATGGCCATCGTGCTCGCGGTCGCCAGCGCGCTGCGCTATTATTTCGTCATCACCATTGGCGAGCGCATCGTCGCCGATCTTCGCCGCGATGTCTTTTCCCATGTGACGAGGCTGTCGCCCTCCTTCTTCGATGTCAACCAGTCCGGCGAGATCGTCTCGCGGCTGACCGCCGATACCACGCAGATCAAGTCCGCCGTCGGCGCCACTGCCTCTGTAGCGCTCAGGAACCTCATCCTCTGTATCGGCGCCATGGGCATGATGATCGTCACCTCGCCGAAGCTTTCGAGCCTCGTCATCGGAGCGATCCCGCTGATTGTCTTCCCGCTCGTCGCCTTCGGCCGCTCGGTGCGCAAACGTTCGCGCGCCGCCCAGGATACGCTCGCCGATGCCTCCGCCTTCGCCAACGAGACGATCGCCGCGACCCGCACGGTTCAGGCCTTCAACGGCGAAGATGCCGCAGCGACGCGTTACGGCACCGCCGTCGAATCCGCCTACGAGGCCGCCCGCGCCGCCATCCGCTCGCGCGCGCTGCTGACGGGGATCGCCATCACGCTGATCTTCGGCAGCGTCGTCGCCGTTCTCTGGGTGGGCGCCCACAGCGTGCTTGCCGGCACGCTCTCGGCCGGCACGCTCGGCCAGTTCCTGCTTTATGCCGTCATCTCCGCCGGTTCGCTGGGCGCGCTGTCGGAGGTCTGGGGCGAACTTTCGCAGGCAGCCGGTGCCGCAGACCGGCTGACCGAGCTTCTCGACGAGGTCTCGCCGATCACAGCACCCGCCAGCCCTGAGCCGCTTCCTTCGCCCAGCCGCGGCCGCGTCGAATTTTCCGGCGTGCATTTTGCCTATCCCTCGCGTCCCGGCAAATCGGCGCTGCATGGCTTAAGCTTCGCCGTCGCGCCAGGCGAGACGGTCGCCATTGTCGGCCCTTCCGGTGCCGGCAAGAGCACCGTCTTTTCGCTGCTGCTGCGCTTTTACGATCCGCAGCAGGGCAGCGTGAGGATCGACGGTGTCGATGCGCAGCTGACGACGCCCGACGAGCTGCGCCAGCGCATCGCCATCGTGCCGCAGGATGTCACCATCTTTGCCGCCTCGATCCATGACAACATCGCCTTCGGCCGTCCCGGCGCCTCGCGTGACGAGGTCCGCGCCGCAGCCCTTGCCGCGCAGGCCGACGAATTCATCGCTCGGCTGGACAGGGGCTACGAGACCGAGGTTGGCGAACGCGGCATCATGCTCTCCGGCGGCCAGCGCCAGCGCATCGCCATTGCCCGTGCCATCCTGAAGAACGCGCCGGTGCTGCTGCTCGACGAGGCAACCTCCGCGCTTGATGCTGAAAGCGAGACGCTCGTGCAGAAGGCGCTCGACGGCCTGGTGGACGGCCGCACGACGCTCGTCATCGCCCATCGCCTGGCAACCGTGTTGAAGGCCGACCGCATTCTCGTCATGGATCAGGGCCGCGTCGTCGAGGAGGGCACGCATCAGAGCCTGATCCGCCATGGCGGCCTCTATGCGCGGCTGGCGCGGCTGCAATTCGACGCCGCCAACGAGGATGTGCTCGCCGCAGCGAAATAGCCGGCGCCACTTCTCCGGCCAACAGCGACTAAAGTCTGACCGCCACCGTGCCTTCCTGCGGTTGTCTTTCGCGCGTCCCGCCCTAACCTCTTCAATCCCCCGGGTGGGGGATATTGCGGTTGAAATCCTTGGGAGGAGATAGGAATGGCGCTTTCCGATATAACGCGACGTACAGGCCTTGCGCTCGGTTTCGCTGTGCTTGCGGCCTTTGCCGTCGGCGCGTCTGCCGCTGCTGCGGATTTTCCCGATCACACGATCACCATGGTCGTACCCTTCGCGGCCGGCGGCTCGACCGATGTCGTCGCTCGCATCGTTGCGCAGAAGATGTCGGAGGACCTTGGCCAGCAAGTGATCGTCCAGAACGTCGCCGGCGCCGGCGGCAATCTCGGCGCCGGTAACGTCGCCCGCGCCGAACCGGACGGCTACACCATCCTGATGGGCACGGTCGCGACCCACGCCCTCAATCCGCTCATCCTGAAATCGACGCCCTATGACGCCGAAAAGGATTTTGCGCCGATCTCGCTGCTCGTCGTCGTGCCGAACGTGCTGGTCGTCAATCCGGATCTGCCGGCAAAGACCGTGCAGGAGCTGATCGCCCTGCTGAAGGCCGAGCCCGACAAATACAGCTACGCCTCATCGGGCAACGGCACGCCGTTGCATCTTTCCGGAGAACTCTTCAAATCCATGGCCGGCGTCAGCATGCAGCACATACCCTATAAGGGCGCCGGTCCGGCATTGAACGACGTCATCGGCAACCAGGTGCCAATCATGTTCGACAACCTGCCCTCCTCGTCGAGCCACATCAAGGCCGGCACCCTGCGGGCGCTGGCGGTGACCACGGCCGAGCGTGCACCCTCCTTCCCCGACGTGCCGACTGTCGCCGAGTCGGGCATTCCAGGTTACGAGACCTATACTTGGAATGCGCTTTTCGCCCCGGCCAAGACACCGAATGAGGTGGTAACGCGTCTCAACGCCTCGGCTAAGAAGGCGCTTGCCGACCCTGCCGTCGCTGAACGCATGAAAGAATTCAGTGCCACCATCGTCGGCTCGACGCCGGACGAACTGGCTGCCCATGTAAAGGCCGAACTCGCCAAATGGCGGCCGGTCGTCAAAGGCGCGAATATCCAGATGGAGTAATGTGAAAGAGCGTGTACCGGCATCCCTCCTTCACTTGCGTGCAATGGAAACGGTGGCAATTGGACGCTTGGCAACCCAATTCTTATTAAGGCAGTGGAAAAGCTCGCCATTTTGATCTAGCCTCCGCTAAGCTGATGGTTGCAATTCAGCGATTTGGGATTTCGGGAGACATCTATGTATAAATTCGAAGTCTATAAGGATAAGGCTGGCGAGTTCCGGTTCCGCTTCAAGGCATCGAACGGGGAGGCCATGTTCTCGTCCGAGGGCTACAAGGCGAAGGCGTCCGCCATGAGTGCCATCGAATCCATCAAGAAGAACACGCCAAGCGCCGAGGTCGTCGACCAGACGAAGGCCGAGTCCTGAGCAGACCGGCAGCGGCGGCCTGAACGCCGCCCTGCCCTTTCGCGCCCTTGAGCAGCGCCGGCGCCCTTGAGCCCGGACGCTTGCTTCCGACTTTCTGCGCCATTTCTCTTTTTGCATATTTTTTATGAGGCCATGTCGAAACGACGGGTGGCCGCGCCTCATTGTCACGGAACGGATATCCCGAAAGCCGGGCCGCTCCGCCGGGCAGGAGGTTTCGGATGTAGAATCCGGCCGGCATGCCTGGATCAACGCAGCAACGAGATCAGGAGTTCTCCATGCAATATGCTCTCATCATTCGCGAAACCGCCGAAGATTTCGCCCGCCGCGGCGATCCCGTCTATCGCGACGGCTGGGTCGCCTACAGCAAGGCGCTTGCTCAGGCGGGGATCATGACCGGTGGCGCCGGGCTGACCGGCCCGGAGACCGGCACGATCGTGCGCCGCAAAGGCGAGGAACACGATGTTCAGGACGGGCCTTATCCGGAAGGCAAGGAACAGCTCGGCGGCTTCTATCTGATCGATGTTCCCGATATCGATACCGCGCTCGAATGGGCGACCCGCGTCCCGATCTCTGACAAGGGTTCGGTCGAGGTGCGCCCGCGCCTGCAGATGTGAGGCGGCAATGCCGCCCGATGCCGGACGCGTTGCCGAAAAGGTGGCGCGTCAGTCCTACGGCAAGCTGATCGCCTTCCTCGCCGCCCGCTCGCGCGACGTGCCGGCGGCAGAGGATGCGTTGTCGGAAGCGCTGGCTTCGGCGCTTCGCGTCTGGCCGGAGCGCGGCGTTCCCGGCAATCCGGAAGCCTGGCTGCTGGTGGCCGCCCGCCGCAACCTCATGCAGGCGGCCCGCCACCGCACCGTCGAGGCCAATGCGCAAACGACGATATCGGTCGCCTTCGAGGAAGCGGAGGAACGCATGAACGAAGCCGGCAACGCCGTCTTTCCCGATGAGCGGCTGAAGCTGCTCTTCGCCTGCACCCATCCCGCCATCGACAGCTCCGTGCATACGGCGTTGATGTTGCAGACCGTTCTCGGCATCGAGGCAAAGACCATCGCGCGGTCCTTCGTCGTCGCACCAGAGGCAATGAGCCAGCGGCTGGTGCGCGCAAAGGCAAAGATCCGCGATGCCGGCATTCCCTTCGCCGTCCCCCCTCGCCCCGACTTGCCCGGGCGGCTCGCCGCCGTGCTTTCGGCGATCTACGCCGCCTACGGTCTCGGATGGGACGGGCTCGACGGGGAGAACGAACGCCATTCGCTGGCCGGCGAGGCGATCTGGCTCGGCCGTGCGCTCCTGGCGGTGCTGCCGGACGAACCGGAGGCGATAGGCCTCCTCTCGCTGATGCTTCACTGCCAAGCCCGCCGCAGCACCCGGCGCGACAGCAACGGCCAATATGTGCCGCTGGACGAGCAGGATACGGCCGCGTGGAACGCGATCATGATTGCCGAGGCGGATGCGCTGCTGCGCAAAGCCGGAAACTTCGACCGTTTCGGCCCCTTCCAGTGCCAGGCTGCAATCCAGTCCGTGCATGCGGCGCGCCGGTTGTCAGGAACGACTGACTGGCAGGCGTTGACGACGCTCTACGCGGCGCTGGTGATGATGAAGCCGACGCTGGGTGCACGCGTCAGCCAGGCTGCTGTAATCGGCAGGGCCTCGAGCGCCGCTGCCGGGCTGGAGCAGCTCGACAAGCTCGATCGGCGCGACGTCGCAGCCTATCAGCCTTACTGGGCCGTGCGTGCCTATCTTCAGGCGCAAGCCGGCGACAAGGCCGCCGCGGCCGACGCCTATATGACGGCGATCGGCCTCAGCGACAGCCCCGCCGTACGCAACTTTCTCGCCGGCCGGTTAAAGGCCGTCCAGCGGTAATGGCAGCCCACTGCATAATTCCTTAAATCGGAATCGATTTGAGGAATTATGCAGTCTTTCAAAGTGTTACAGCGTCGTTTGCGCGTCTTCAAAGACGCACGGCGCTGCAATCACTTCTCGGTCAGCTTCAGCTCGATGCGGCGATTGGTAGAGCGCGCATCCGGCGTATCGCCCGGCGCGATTGGCTGGAACTCGCCGAAGCCGGCGGCAACCAGCCGGTCGGCCGGCACGCCCTGTGCGATCAGGAACTTGACGACCGAAATCGCGCGCGCCGAGGAGAGCTCCCAGTTGTCGCGATAGCGGCCCGTTCCGGCAAGCGGCACATTGTCGGTATGCCCGTCGACGCGCAACACCCAGTTGATCTCCGGCGGGATTTCCTTGGCGAGATCGAGAAGGGCGGCGGCAAGCTTGGCCATCTCGGTCTGCCCCTGCGGGTTGAGATCGGCACCACCCGAGGGAAACAGCACTTCCGACTGGAAGACGAACCGGTCGCCGACGATGCGGATATTCTCGCGATCCGAGAGGATCTCGCGCAGACGGCCGAAGAAGTCGGAACGGTAGCGGTTCAACTCCTGCACCCGTGCGGCGAGCGCTACGTTGAGGCGGCTGCCAAGATCGGCGATCTTGGTCTGCGAGACCCGGTCTTTCTCCTCCGACGCCTGAAGGGCTGCTTCGACGGCGGCAATCTGGCTGCGAAGCGCTGAGATCTGCTGGTTCAGCAGTTCGACCTGACTGAGCGCCCGTTCGCTCACCTGCTTCTGCTCGTCAAGCTCCTGCGTCATCGAGCCGATCCGCTTCTGCGCCGCATCCTGGCCGCCCGAACCGGCATTCAGCAGCGCCTGCAGCCGCGAACGGTCGCCTTCGGCACTGGCAAGCGACGCCTGCAGGTTGGCGACCGAATCCTGGAGATCCTGGTTGCTGCCCTTTTCGAGCGCGAGGAGTTGCGTCAGCTCGTTGATCTGGCTGTTGAGGCGATTGAGCACCTCATCGCGTCCGGTGATCTCGCGGCTGAGGATGAACTGCCCGACGACGAAGACCGTCAGCAGGAACATGATCGAGATGAGCAGCGTCGACAGCGCGTCGACGAAGCCCGGCCAGTAATCCACCGTGCGTTCGCGGCGCCGGTTGCGGGCAAGAGCCATGGCCTACTTGCCCTCGCTCTTTTCCGCATGGCTGGCGCGGTCGCGCATGCGCTCCCCCCTCTCGCCTCCGCGCTCCTGGACACCGATGCGTTCGGCAAGCCGGTCGAGCGTGCGGCGCATCGCCTTCGCCTCGTCCTGCTGTGCCTCGATCCAGTCGCGCAGCATCTGCTGTTCGTTGCGCATGTTCTTGACGAGGCCCTGAATACCTTCGGCAAGGCTCGCCATGGCGGCGACGGAACGCTGGCTGCCGGCGCCACCCTCTTCGGCGACCTTGCGCAGATAATCGGAGAGAGCTCTCATGTCGTCCGAGGAAGCACCGGAAACGGCGTCGAGAGCCGGGGCAAGATCGGAGCCGACATCCGTGACCGAGGACAGCCAGTTTTCCAGCTCCATGTAGAAGCGGTTTTGCGCGCGGCCTGCCTGCAGGTCGAGGAAGCCGAGAATGAGCGAACCTGAAAGGCCGAGCAGCGAGGAGGAGAAGGCCTGGCCCATGCCCGAAAGCGGCGTGGAAAGCCCTTCCTTCAGCGCCGAGAGCACGTCCCCTGTGCCGTTCGAGCCGGCATCGAGCGACTGGATGACGACGCTGATCGAACCGATCGTGCCAATGAGGCCCCAGAAGGTGCCGAGCAGGCCGAGAAAGACCAAGAGGCCGATCAGGTAGCGTGAAACATCGCGCGATTCGTCGAGGCGGGTGGCAATGGAATCGAGGATCGAGCGCAGCGCCGTCGTCGACAGCGCCAATGAGGACTTGCGGCTGCCAAGCAGTGCCCGCATTGGCGCAAGCAGCCGCGGATTGCGGTTGACCTTGTCGGCACTGCCCGCGGCGCGGAACGAATTGAACCAGCGCACCTCGGGGCGAAGTGCCAGTACATGATTGAAAACAAGGATGATTCCGACCGCGAGAACGCCGACGATCAACCCGTTGAGGCCCGGATTGTGCATGAAGGCGGTCTGCGTTTGCCGGAAGAGGATGGCGGCGATAAACCCGACGATGACGAGGAAAAGCAGCATCGTCCAGAGGAAGGGCATTGGGCTCGAAAGCCTGTAGGCATAAGTGCCCGCCGTCTTTTCGGTGGAGCCGATCTCCGCCACATTCACATTTTCCATAGGGTCGCTGCCTCCGGAGTCACTGCTCGCGGAGACTAGAGCAACATTGTGCCGAATTGAAGTATGCCGGGGCGAAAACCGTGACTTTACAACAGCCAGATTTTCGTTCGGTCACTTGGCGGGAACCGGCCGCTTGACGACTTCGATCAGCGCCTTGTGGATGATCTCGTTGCCGGCGACGATCGTGCCACTCTCCAGCATCGTTGCGCCACCGTCCCAGTCGGTGGCGAAACCGCCGGCTTCGCGGATGAGCAGGATGCCGGCTGCCATGTCCCACGGCGCAAGCTCCGCTTCCCAGAAGCCGTCGAACCGCCCGGCAGCAACATAGGCAAGATCGAGCGTCGGCGAACCCAGGCGGCGGATGCCCGCCACTTCGCCCATCACGTGGCGAAGCTCGACCAGGAACTTGCCGTGATTGCGCTTGCCGAGCGCCGGCACGCCGCAGCCGATGACGCAATCCGACAGCGCCCGGCGCGCGGCAACGCGAAGGCGCCGATCGTTGAGGAAGGCGCCGCCGCCGCGCTCGGCGGTATAGAGCTCGTCGGTCGCCGGATTGAAGATGACGGCTGCAACGATCTCGCCGTTGCGTTCGAGCGCGATCGAGACAGCGAAGGCCGGGATGCCATGCAAGAAGTTCGTCGTGCCGTCGAGCGGGTCGACGATCCAGCGATGCGCGCCGTCCGTGCCCTTGATCTCTTCGCTTTCCTCGCCGAGGAAGCCATAGGTCGGACGCGCCTTGAGCAACTCTTCCCTGACGATCTTTTCGGCCTTGCGGTCGGCGGTGGAAACGAAGTCGCCCGGTCCCTTCACGGAAACCTGCAGGTTCTGCACTTCGCCGAAATCACGCCCCAGCGACTTTCCTGCCTTGAGGGCAGCCTGAACCATGACATTGAGAAGAGCTGAACGAGCCATCGGGCATTTTCCTTGGGACTGATACGAGGTGCGCGCTGCCAGGGGCGGGAAGTGTCCCTGAACATGCATGACATGCAGCGCTGCATTGATTGGCGGCCTCAAGACCACAAAATCGCGGAAATTTCAAGGGGAGCCACGCATGGCTGCCCTGCGGTTCCGGAAACCGGCGGCTATGCTCCGTTTCGTCGAAATCGATCTCAGAACTTCTGCTGTGTCATCAGCACTTCGCGAGCGATCTGATCGAGCGGCAGGATTCGGTCGACACCGCCTTTGGCGATCGCCTCCTTCGGCATGCCGAAAACAACGGAACTCGCCTCGTCCTGCGCCACTGTGTAGGCGCCGGCCTGATGCATTTCCAGCATGCCGCGCGCGCCGTCGTCGCCCATGCCGGTCATGATGATCCCCATGGCGTTCGAGCCGGCCGCGCGCGCCGCCGAGCGGAAGAGCACGTCGACCGAAGGCCGGTGGCGCGACACCAGCGGCCCGGTCTTCACACTCACATAGTAGCGCGCACCCTGGCGCTCGAGCAGCATATGTTTGTCACCGGGCGCGATCAGCACATGACCGCGCAGCACCGGATCGCCATCGACGGCTTCCTTGACCTCTACCTCACAGAGCCCGTTCAGCCGCTTGGCGAAGGCGGCGGTGAATTTCTCCGGCATATGCTGGACGATCACC
The DNA here is from genome assembly GCF_052871115.1 of Rhizobium sp. LARHSG275. Taxonomy (NCBI): domain Bacteria; kingdom Pseudomonadati; phylum Pseudomonadota; class Alphaproteobacteria; order Hyphomicrobiales; family Rhizobiaceae; genus Rhizobium; species Rhizobium sp. LARHSG275. The sequence continues at coordinate 46,264 of NZ_JBIXJN010000029.1, forward strand.
ATGCCAGGCGCATTGGCCGGCAGTTCCTCCAGGAACTCGCGCAGTGCTTCGGTGCCGCCGGTGGAGGCGCCGACGCAGACGACCATCCCAGTCGTCTTCGCCATGGCCCGCCCCGTCGGTGGCGGCAGCATCACATCCGCCGTCAGCTTTTTGGCCGGCCCCTCCGCCGAAGCGGAGCGGATAGTTCCGGCGGCGCGGCGGACGTTGGAAAGCCGTGCATGCGAGGCGCTCTTGACGACTTCGCGAATGCGCATCGCGTCGTCGGAAAGGCTGTCGGCGGCGCCGATCTTCGATTTCAGGATGACGTCGACGGCGCCTGCCTCCAGTGCCTGGAGCAGCGTTTCCGATCCCGCCTCCGTCAGTGACGAGCACATCACGACGGGGATCGGCCGCTGCGCCATCAGCTTGCGCAGGAAGGTGATGCCATCCATGCGCGGCATCTCCACATCGAGCGTAATGACATCCGGGATCTCTTCCTGCAGCTTCCGCGCCGCCATGAAGGGATCGGATGCGACCGCCATGATCTCGATATCGGGATCCTGCTCCAGCACATGGGTCAGCGTCTGGCGGATGCTCGCGGAATCGTCGATGATAAGGACGCGGATTTTCTTAGCCATGAATGCCCCTGATGCATGCCGTCCAGAAGTGCGCAGCGGTTTTGGGATGACGCGATGCGCTTTAGATACGCTGAAACACCGTATTCGAGACCTGTTTCAACGGCAGATCGAAGCCGGTGATCGATTCGGAATGGCCGATGAACATGTAGCCGCCCGCCGCCAGGCAGGCACAGAGGCGGTTGAGCACGCCGGCCTGAGTCTGCTTGTCGAAGTAGATTAGCACGTTGCGGCAGAAGATGACGTTCATCAACTCGCCGATCGGGTATTTCTCGTCCATCAGGTTCATGCGGGCAAAGCCGACCTTGCTGCGCAGTTTCGGCGTGATGCGCACCTCCCGCCGACCCGGCTGCTTGGCCGTCAGCACATATTTGCGCTGCAGGTCGCGCGGCACCGGCGCGATAAGATCTTCCGGATAGATGCCCCGGCGCGCCGTCTGCAGCACATCGGTGGAAAGGTCGGTGGCCAGCACGCTGTAGGAGACGTTATTGCGGCTTTCAGCGAATTCCGCCAACACCATCGCCATCGTATAGGGCTCGGCTCCCGTCGAGCAGGCCGAACTCCAGGTGCGGATGGTCCGAACGCCGCTGTTGGCAATTGTTGGCAGCGCGACCGTCTGCAGATAGTCGAAATGTTTGGCTTCGCGGAAGAAGTCGGTCTTGTTCGTCGTCACCACGTCGATCAGGTAGACGGTTTCCTGGTCGAGGCCGTCATGATTGAAGAGGAAGTCGCAATAATCGTCGAAGGTCGCATGGTTGGTTGCGCGAAGGCGGCGCCTCAGCCGCCCTTCAAGCATCGTCAGCTTGGTCGACGGCATCTTGATGCCGCTGTAATCGTAGATGAACCGGGCAAGCTTGTCGAAATTGCGCTTGCTGATCCGGTCGCCCGGCAATTGGGTTTCCACCGCTGCCATGCTCATAGAACGCAGTACTCCGAGTTGATGCGCGGTCAGGCCGCCGATTGCAGTGCCGAGGCGTCCTCGCGCGACAGCAACCGTGCGAGATCGATGACGACGACGAAGCCGTTTTCACGACGAACGACGCCGGCGATATAGTCCGAGCGCCAACGCACGCCGATATCAGGCGCCGCCTCGATCTGCTCGCGCCGGAATGGCGTGACCTCGAAGACGCGGTCGGCAACGAGGCCAAGGGTCAGGAGCCGGCTTTCCATTGGCACGTCGAGGACGAGCACCCGCGTGTGCGGCGTCGGCACGGTCTTCGTCATGCCGAGCTTCAATCGAAGATCGATTGTCGGCACGCCCTGCCCGCGCACGTCGCGCAGGCCGAGCAGATAGTCGGGACCATTCGGAATCTTGAAAGCTTCCGCATAATCGAGGATTTCCCGTACCACCTCAACCGGCACGGCGAAAATCTCCTCACCGAGGCTGAAGGTCACGAATTGCGCTTCCAGAGATGTCGTGGCCATGATCATGCGCTTTCCTTGAATTCGGCGTCCCCATCATCGGGACCGCCCATCGAGAGATCGAGAGCGAAGCCCTTCGCCCGCGCCTGCTGGCCGGCGACGCTGTTGGCGGCCGGTTTCTTGGGCGCAGGCTTGCGGGCGGCGGCGGAAGCCGGACTGCGGACCATGACCTTGGCGGCCGGCACGCGATGCTGACGATGGCTTGCCGTATCGACCTTGAAGAAGGCGATTGAGGTCTGCAGTTCCTCCGCCTGGGAGGCGAGTTCCTCGGAGGTTGCCGACATCTGCTCGGAAGCACCGGCATTCTGCTGCGTCACCTTGTCGAGCTGCTGGATCGCCTCGTTGATCTGCGCAGCCCCGATATCCTGTTCGCGGCAGGCGGCACTGATCTCGGAGACCAGTTCCGCCGTCTTGCGGATGTCGGGCACCAGGCGGCCGAGCATGTCGCCGGCATCGGCGGCAGCTTTGACCGTGTCGCTCGACATCGCACTGATTTCGGCAGCGGCCGACTGACTGCGTTCGGCAAGCTTGCGCACCTCCGAGGCGACCACTGCAAAGCCCTTGCCGTGTTCACCCGCGCGAGCGGCTTCAACGGCGGCGTTCAAGGCCAGCAGATCCGTCTGGCGGGCAATCTCCTGGACGATGCCGATCTTCTGGGCGATCGTGCGCATGGCGTCGACAGCGCGGGTCACCGCTTCACCGCTCATCTCCGCGTCCTTGGCCGACTGGCGGGCGATCTTTTCGGTCTGGGCGGCGTTATCGGCGTTCTGCTTGATGTTGGCGGCCATCTGCTCCATCGAGGCGGAAGCCTCTTCGGCCGACGCCGCCTGTTCGGTGGCGCCCTGCGACACCTGTTCCGAACTGGCCGAAAGTTCCTGGCTGCCGGATGAGACATTGTCAGCGGCCGACAGTGCGTCGGCGACGACGCCGCGCAGGCGTTCGATCATCGTGTTGACGTTGCCGAGAAGCTCGCCGATTTCGTCGCGGCTGGTGATGTTGGCCATTTTCGTCAGATCGCCTTCCGACACTTCGCGAACCACGGTGTTGGCCCGGCTGAGGCCTTTGCTGATCGTGCTGGCGATCCAGAAAGCGGTAATGGCGGCAACCAGCAGGGCAACAGCGGCGACGGCAACCATCATTGTGCGCGTCGTCGTGTACTGTGCCTCGGCGCCGTCGTCGGCAGCCTCCATACGTTGTTTTTCAAGCGCCAAGATTTCGTTGAGCGTCGAGTCGATATCGTTGGCAGCGGCCCGCGCAGCCGTCACGGAAATGGTATTTGCGCCTTCGGCATTGCCGGCCTTCACATAGTCGCGGATCTGATCGTCAGCCGCATTGAAGGTCTTGGAAAGTTCGGCGATGCGCGCCCAGCGCGCCTTGCCTTCTTCCGTTGCCAGCGCCAGCACCTGGCCGAAGGCATCGGTAAAGTCCTTGCGGGCCTGATTGCCCTTGGCGATCGCACCCGCCGTTTCGTCGGCAGTGCGGGCGGTAAGCAGGTTCTTCTGCTGGCGGATGGCCTCGAGCTGGGCAATGTTGATTTGCTGGGCGAGGTCGAGACGGGCTGCCGGGCCCGCGAGGAGATTGCCGATCGTGTCGTTCAGCGATCCAAGGCTGACGATGCCGTAGGCAGCGGTGCCCATGAGCATGAGGATGATGAAGGTGAACGCGGTCACCAATTTTGTCTTGATTGTCAATCGCATCGGTCTAACTCCAACTTGAACTCAGCCGATATCAGCTGGCGGCTCCTGCCGCATTGTGCCTCGATGAAAAAATCGCCTGCAGATTAGGGAGAATGATGAATTCTCCGCCCCTCTTCACCAGGCAGTTGATGTAGTCGGCGCGCCAGCGCATGCCGATGCTCGGCGGCGCCTCGCTCGCGGACTTTGCAAGTGTCGTCACCTCGTTCACCTTGTCGGTTCTGAGGCCGACGAGCGTCTGCTCGCCCTGCAGATCGATCTCGATGACGATGATGCGGCTGTCGATCGTCGCCTCCGCTGCTTCCATCCCGAAGGCGAGACGCAGATCGGCGAGCGGAATGACTTTGCCGCGAAAGTTGATGACGCTGGCGACGAAGGGCTGGCTGCCCGGCACAGCGGTCTCGGGAAGCAGGTCCAGGATTTCCTGGACGATGACGGCTTCCAGCGCAAAGGTTTCGCCGTTGAGATCGAAGGTCAGGACCTCGACTTCCTCGGCATAGCTCCAGTGATTGTCGAAACGTTCGGCTGTGGCTGTTGCACTCATCCTGCTACACGCAATTGCGCCTCCTGTTGCTGACCCGCGGCAACCAGGTGCCCGACGTCGAGAATGAGAGCGACGCTGCCGTCGCCGAGAATGGTCGCGCCCGAGAAGGTCGCAACGTTATTGTGCAGTTTCGACATCGACTTGATGACCGTCTGGTGGTCGCCGATGATCTGGTCGACGACGAGACCGACGCGCTCCGTGCCTGTGGATATGACGACGACCTTCTGGTGCACGTCCGGCTTGGTGCCGGTGCGGAAGAGATCGCGCAGGCGCAGGAACGGCACGAGGCTGTCGCGCAGCGAGATGAAGCTGCGGCCGCGCGAGCGGAGATCTTCCTCGAGCGACAGTTCGAGGCATTCCTCGACCGCCGAGAGCGGGATGACGTAGCGGCCGGAACCGACGCGCACCAGCAGCCCGTCGATGATGGCGAGCGTCAGCGGAATGCGCAGCGACACTTCCGAACCCTGTCCCGGCACGCTGACAATGTCGATCGCGCCGCGGAGCGCTTCGACCGTCTTCTTCACCACGTCCATGCCGACCCCGCGGCCGGACAGATTGGTGATCGCGGCAGCCGTCGAGAAGCCAGGGGCGAAGATCAGCTGCAGCAGCTCGGAGTCGGAAAGCGGCTGGCCGGCCTGGATGAGGCCGGAGGATTCCGCCTTGGCGCGAACCCGTTCACGATTGATGCCGCGGCCGTCGTCCTTGATCGAGATGATCACTTCGCCGCCGGCCTGGCGGGCCGAAAGCGTCACCGTGCCGGCTTCGATCTTGCCGGAGGCAAGGCGATCGGCGGGCGTTTCGAGCCCGTGATCGATCGAGTTGCGTACCAGATGCACCAGCGGATCGGCCAGACGCTCGATGACTGTTTTGTCGACTTCCGTGCTCTCGCCCTCCGTCACCAGTTCGATCACCTTGCCGGTTTCGCGGGCGAGATCATGGACGAGGCGGCGGAAACGGGAGAACAGTGTGGCGACCGGCACCATGCGCAACACCATCATCGTATCGCGCAATTCGCCGGAGAGGCGTTCGATTTCTTCCGAAACGGAGCGTAGCGCGATATCGGTGCTGGCGCTGGCGAGCTGGCTGAGGCGCGATTGGGCGATGACGAGCTCGCCGACGCGATCCATCAGCTCGTCGAGACGTTCGGCCGGAACGCGGACATTCTCGGCCGCCTTCGCCTGGCTGACGGCGGCGGGCGCCTCGCGCTTGGCCGGAACCGCCTCGACAGGACGGAATTCCGGGACGGCCGCCGGCGGAACGGGCGCCGCCGATGCCGCAGCGACAGGCGCAGGGGCCGCCTTTTCATCTGCCGGAGCGACGGCTGCCGCTGTCGGCCCGTCGATCTCCTCGACACTGAGTTCCATGTCATCGAGCACGAAGATGAAGACGTCGTCGATCGCCGAACGGTCCTGCTCGCTGGTCAGCGTCACGTCCCAGGAAATATGGAGATCCGTCGGAGTGAGCTCGTCGAGGGCCGGAATGGCCGAGGTATTGGCGCGCACGGTGCATTCGCCGAGATCGCGCAGCTCGTCCAGCAGACCGAGCGGGTTGGTGCCGTTGGCCATCGAATTGGCGGGCAGGCTGAAGCGGATGCGCCAGCTGTTCTTCTTCGCCGGTGCCTCGCGCACGGCTGCGGGTACTGGAACAGCGGCCGGCGCCGCTTCTTTGCCGCCGACAGCGGCCTGCAACTGCGCCAGCAGCTTATGCCCAATATTGCCATGATCGGCGTCCGGCTGGTCGACGAGGGCGCGCATATGGTCCTGAGCGGCAAGGACGGCGGCGACGAGTTCGCTGGTCGCCGGAACCTCACCCTTGCGGACGCGATCGAAGGCTGTTTCGCAATGATGGGTGAAGGCGGCGAGCGCCTCGAAGCCAAACATCGCGCCGGAGCCCTTGAGCGTGTGGAGCCCGCGGAACACGGCGTCGACAAGATCCTTGTTGTCGAGCTGGTGAGTCAGGTCGAGAAGACCGGCCTCGATCGCTTCGAGGCATTCGGCAGCCTCCGTGCGGAATACGGCGACGGGATCGAGCGTACTCATCGTCCAAGAACCTTCTTCACGATCTTCACCAGGCTTTCCGGGTCGAACGGCTTGGTCAGCCAGCCCGTCGCGCCGGCGGCCTTGGCGCGCGCCTTGAGATCGGCGTCCGATTCCGTCGTCAGGAAGATGATCGGAACGCCGGCCTGGGCCGGCAGCTTGCGCAGTTCCTCGATCATCGTCAGCCCGTCCATGACAGGCATGTTCAGATCGGTCACGATCAGATCGAAGCTGCTGCCCTTCGCCGTCGCGAGGCCCTCTGCCCCGTTGACTGCCTCGGTGACGCGATAGCCGGCATTGGTCAGCGTGACCTTGGTGGTCAGACGAATGCTGGCGGAATCGTCGACAGTCAGGATACTTGCACTCATAACGTCACCTCTTTATGCAACCAGAACTTTGCGTCTTCGCGATCGAAGGATTCGATGAAACCTGCGCGCTCAAGTACTTTCAGGACCGAGCCGCTGGCCGGCAAAGAAAGCTCGAACGTCTTTCCCTTAAGCTTTGCTTGGCGACGCGAGGACTCGATGAGTTGAATGAAACTCAGATCCGCTTGTGCGCCTTCTGGAATGCTGATGATGATTGCATCTCGGTTATGAAATTCGTCGCTAAGCTTGTAATATAGTTCGGACGCGTTACGAATGCTGAGCACGTCCGGTAAATTTATAGATTCGTAATATTGCTTCTGAGTATCCAATGCAGCCTCCTGGGCCAGAGAAATACTTGATGACCCTAAAAGGACTCTCACGGCAGCGTTAATGCGGGGTAAACAGCGGTTGTAGGAAACTGCCGCATAGCGAGTCCGGCGACTCCCAATTCTCATCCGGGATAAGTTGTATTTTTTTCTCAAAATTTAGAAATAAATAAAATAAAAACAATATGTTGAATCACCAAGTCGAGCGTTGGGCTTTCACCGACACGCCATCAACATCTTTCGTTAATCACAACGCTGGCGAGTCCGGCGCGTTTACCGGACGTTTCCATCCTGCCCGTAAAAATAGAGTGGAATTGCCTGGATTTTAACAAAAGGTATAAAAGTGGCACACGCTCTGGTATCGCCGAACGCTGCAGCCTACACATCAGGATGGGACATCAGCCAGACCCTGGAATCCGCCCGCGGCCAGGTCGAGGAACGTTTCCTCGAAGGTGGCACCGTGCTGCTGTCGGTTATGGATGTTCTCAACCGCTTGCTGAGCTCGCTCGAGAACGTCACCACGGCGCTCGACAATAAAGAGGCGAGCGACACCGGCGCCGATCTCCGGGCCACGGTGGCGAGCCTGACGGCGCTGCCGATCACTGAGGAACGCCGCCAACAGGCGCTCGTCTCGCTGGCGCATACCGGTAGGGAGCTGCGCAAGCACGTCGCTGACATGCAGGAGACGATGCGTTATCTCAGAACCTTCGCAGTGACCGTGAAGATCACCGGCGCCGGCATTGCCGAGTTCGCCGGCTTCGCCCAGGAGATTCTGGAGCGTATCTATTCCGGCACCGATGAGGTCAACCGTTTCGCCGCACACCTCGACAGTCTCGATAAGGAGGTCAAACTCGCCGCCTCTTTTGGCGCCAGCGTTTCCAAGGGTTATGCCGATACCGTTCCGGCCGTCGCCGGGGCCTTACGTGATGACGCCGCCAAGATCGCCGAACACCGCAAGGATCTCGGCGTCATCGCGCGCGAGGTCGGCGCGATTGCCCGCGTCGTGCAGAGCAAGGTCGCCTCGACGCTGTCTGCCCTCCAGATCGGCGATATCACTCGCCAGCGTATCGAGCATGTACAGGCCACTTTTTCGCTGCTTGAAGATTTCTTTGCTGGCGAGGATGGCGCAAAGCTCGACGCTGGCGCGCGCCGGCGCCTCCAGAACGTCATTCACCATCTGACTGCAGCGCAGATGAGCGACATGTGTGCAAATTTTCAGCGGGATTCTGAGAACGTCGTCAAGACGATCGCGAGTTTCGACCACGACATGCGGGAGATCCTCAGGCTGCGCGATCAGATGAGCGGTGAGAGCGGCGGGGCCGGCGGTAACTTCATGCGCGCGCTGGAATCCAGCGTTTCGGCCGCCCATGAAATCGTCAAGCAGGTCGACGCGGCAAGCCGTCAGGCCGACCATGTCAGCCAATCGACGATCGGCACGGCCGCTAAGCTCTCCGAAGCGATCGGCAACATCCGCGCCGTCAAGACCGACATTCACTATATGGCTTTGAATACCAACCTGCGCTGCAGCCGCCTCGGTGAAGAAGGCAGGTCGATCAACGTCGTCACCGCCGAGCTGCGCATTTTTGCCGGCAAGCTCGACGATTCCGCCGACGCCATCGTCAATGGCCTGCCGGCGCTCGAAGCCGCGGCCGGGCGCGTCGCCCCCGCCACTGACGCCGGAGCCGGCAACCTGGGAGAGAGCCTGACATCGGCCGTCGGCAACATCCGCTCTGCAGCCAACCTGATGGAAAACGAGCTGAAGGTGCTCGCCGAGAACGGTCGCGAGGTCGCCACCAAGATCAGCCTGCTGATCGGCAAGCTCGATTTCCAGCATGACCTCGGCGAAGTCCTTGCCGGCTGCGCCGATCTGCTCGAAGGCGTCGCCGGCACCGATGTCGCCGATATTTCCGATCTCGCCGAGATGATCGCGCCGCTCGACCGCAAGATCTTCAAGCACTATACGATGGTCCAGGAGCGCAACATTCATCGCGACGTCATCCCGGCAAGCGAGGGCAGCACCCCTGCTCTCGCCGAGATGGCCAAAGTCGAAAATGACGAGGATCTTTTCGCCGACGCGCTTTTCTAAAGCACGTCGCGCAACAGGGTGTAGCGCGCTTTAGGGCAACTCCAGTAAACGGCGCGCCCGCTAACGCCGCCGGAATTTGTTGGCAGCCTCGATCGCCGCCTTCTGCTGATCCTCCTCGATGCCGAGGTAGAAATCCTCGAGCGCCGGATCGGCGAGCCCGGCCCGGCGCGACAGCACGTACCACTTCGCCGCCTCGATCGGATTGGGCGGCGTGCCGATGGCATTGATATAGAGATGGGCGAGTTTGTTCTGCGCAGCGACATTGCCGCCATTGGCGGCAAGTTTCAGCCATTCGAAACCCTTGACGTAATCCTTCGGCCCGCCGACGCCGTTGACCAGCCAGATGCCGAGATCGAGCTGGGCCGTGTCGAAGCCGGCGCGCGCCGCGCGTACCATCCACTCGCGGGCGAGCTTCTTCTTTTCCTCCGGCAGGTCTTTCAGCGTCGCATAGATCTGCGCCACGGCATATTGCGAATCGGCAATGCCCTGCTCGGCCGATTTCTCATAGAACGGCAGTGCGAGCTTCAGTCCCTTGTCGCCGGGATTGTCGGCGATGAGAAGCTGCGCCCAGTTGAATTCCGCCGAAGGATTGCCGGCCTCGGCCGCCTTGCGCATGTAGTCGTCGGCCTTGACCTTATCACGCGGCACGCCCTCGCCTTCCATCAGGATCAGTGCATATTTGAACATTGCCGCCGGATCGCCACCTTCTGCCGCCTTGCCATACCAGAAGGCAGCATTCTTCACGTCTTTCTTGACGCCGAGGCCTTGCGACAGGATTTCGCCGATCAGTGTCTGCGCCGCCGGATCACCGAGTTGGGCGCGCGGTAGCGCCTTTTCCATTGCCGTCAGGTAATAACCGCGCTGGAAGGCGCCGTAAGCCTCGTCGATCGGCCCCTTGTAATCCTTCTCCGGCGGCAGATCGGGCAGCTTCGCGCCCATGCGGTCGAACACGCCGACGCCATCGGAGGGCCCCGCGCCCGAGGCGGAAGGCCGGTCGGTGCGGAAGGTCGAAGCCGGCGCCGTGCCCGGCTGGCTGACGACGCTGTCCGGCGCCTGCGCCAAGACGACATCCGGTCCGGCCGCAACGAGGACGGCCATGCTGGCAAGGATATATTTCAGGAAGCGGACGGGTGGGATCGGCATGAGCGCGATTTCAATCCTCAAACCGTGGCGCTTTTTCGTCAAGCAACGCATTGATCTCGGCGACGACAGACGGTGCCCGGGCGGGCTCGGCGAAGACCGCCAGCCGCAGCGCCACGAACTCCGCTCCGGTCTCGGCGACGGCGAGCGCCGAGGCCGGATCGGTGCCACCCATGACGATGCAGGGGATCTCGATCATCGAGGCCCACCATTCGCCGAGCGCAAGGTTCTTCGGATGCGCCTCCGGCTTGATGTCGCCATCGAGCTTGCCGAAGAAGATATAGTCCGGCCTGGCTTCGCCGATCTCCAACGCATGGTGCCGGTCGGCCGCGTTGCCGCCGCCGATGATCAGCTTCGGCGCATGTTTGTCGATCGCTTCCGAAAGCGCCGCTACATTGCCGGAAATGTGCAAGCCGTCGGCCTTTGCCCGGCCTGCGACACGGCTGTCGCCTGCAATCAGCGCGGCTGCTCCAGCATCCTGAATCAATGGCACCAGCTTTTCGGCATGTTTCTGGAAGCTGCCGTCGTCAAGCCCATATTGCGGCACGATCACCGAAGCGACATCGCCGCCCTTCAGCGCGTCGGCGACGACCTTTGCCTGTTCATCGGCATCAGCGATATCAGGTACGATGAGCACAAGGCGGCAGCGGTTTTCCGGTTCGGTCATGAGGTCTTTCCGTTTCCTGCGAATTCCCCTTCGAAATGAGGGACCCGCACTCGTTTTGTGTGAGTAGTTCCGTTAGACGAGGCTTGCAAGAGGAGGACGTCGAAAGCATGCCGCAGGATTTGTCATTCTACTACGCCGCCGTGCCCGCCGTTCTGCTGGTAGGCCTCGCAAAGGGCGGCATGGGCGACGCTTTGTCGCTGATCGGCTTGCCCTTCCTCGCCCTTGTCGTCTCGCCGGTCGAGGCGGCGGCGATCCTGCTGCCGATCCTGGTCTTCATGGACATGATCTCGCTCGTCATCTGGCGCAAGCATGGCGACTGGGCGACGCTGAAGATCATGCTGCCGGGCGCCGTCTTCGGCATTGCGCTGGGCTGGGCGACCTCGGCGCTGGTTCCGGGCAACATGTTGCGCATCGTCATCGGCGCGGTGACCATCCTCTTCTGCCTGCGCTATTTCTGGAACAATTTCGGCCCGGGCGCCGGCAAGGTGATCCCGCCGCGCGGCCAGCGACCGGTGGCCGCCAGCCTCTGGGGGACATTTTCCGGTTACGGCAGCTTCGTTGCTCATGCCGGCGGTGCGCCCTTTCAGATCTATGCCCTGCCGCTCAAATTGCAGCCACGCGAATATACCGGCACCAGCGTGCGCTTCTTCGCGATCCTCAACGCCATCAAGCTGATCCCCTATTTCGCGCTCGGCCAGCTCGACACTCAGAATCTTGCGACCTCAGCGACGCTTCTGCCCTTTGCCCCGCTCGCCACCATTGCCGGCGCCTGGTGCGTGCGCCGCATGAAGCCACAGATCTTCTATCCCTTCATGTATGCGATGGCGCTGATCGCCGCCTTCCTGATCGTGCGCGAGGGCCTTGGCTGGTAAGAGGCCCGTCAGCGCCGCTGCTTCGCATTGCTGCAATTCGCTGCAATGCACAATTTCCTTGCTGGCGCGGCCGGTTTGACGTAGCGTTGCCGCCATGTCGAACACCGACCCTTTCTCTGCGATTGCCGATCCGAACCGGCGGTTTCTGCTGGAGGAATTGCGTCGCGCGCCACGGACGGTCAATGAGCTTGCCGAAGGCCTGCCGATCAGCCGTCCAGCTGTTTCACAGCACCTGAAGGCGCTTCTCGACAGCAATCTCGTCTCCGTGACATCGGAAGGCACCAAACGCATCTATACGGTCAACAACCGCGGCTTCGACAAGCTCAATTTATGGCTGGATCAGTTCTGGGCCTGATGCATGTTCCCATAAGATCTGGAATACGATGTGAATCATAGGAATGCGATGCGAGACGTGGCGGACCCAAAAGCGCCAGCCACGATGCCGGATGCATCGGACTGGCGCAAATATGGTGTCAAATCACCGGTTCTTGCTAATTCTTGGCGGAATGGATGGATTTACCTTGTTGCGCAAGATGATCGCCCGGCGACCCTTGGGAAGATTAGTGGACGGATGATTTAAGACGCTGAATCTCGTCCTTGATGCGCAGCTTGCGGCGCTTGCATTCGGCAAGTTCCGTATCGGAAATAGAGGGAGATGTTCTGAGCGCGTGCAACTCCTCCTCGAGAGCGACATGCTTTTTCTGGAGTGACTCAAGATGAGCTTGAACAGTCATATGACCCTTCCTTCCTCTTACCCTCCCCGGCCAACATCGTCGGGGATCAAGGTGTCAACGGCCGGACTGTGACATATTTTTGAAGGCTTGTCGAAGGCCAAAAGATGAAGACTGGATGGCAATTTCATGATCAAGACTAACTAGCCGTTACCCGTATTTGGTGATAGGAGCTTGCGGAAATCATCGCCAGATCGGACAAGGTCCAGGGACGGTAACGGGGAATGCATATGGCCGATCAGGAACAGGCGGAAATCAGGCTCATAGTGGCGCGCCTGCGTCAGGAGCACGAGGATTTCGATGCCGCGATCAACGCCATGATCCAGACCGGATGCGATGCACTGCGGATCCAGCGAATGAAAAAGAAAAAACTTGTCATCAAGGACAGGCTCTCCAAGCTGGAAGATCAGATCATTCCTGACATCATCGCCTGAGAGGGAACGCAGCAACGATGACAGACAGACCACCCGTCGCCATCATCATGGGCAGCCAGTCCGACTGGGAGACCATGAAAAACGCCGCCGACACGCTGGAGGCGCTGGAAATTCCCTATGACGCGCGCATCATTTCGGCGCACCGCACAGTGGACCGGCTGGTCAATTTCGCCAAGGGCGCACGCGCGGAGGGCTTCAAGGTCATCATCGCCGGCGCCGGCGGCGCCGCCCACCTGCCGGGCATGACCGCCGCGATGACACCGCTGCCGGTTTTCGGCGTGCCGGTCCAGTCGAAAGCCCTGTCCGGCCAGGACAGTCTTCTTTCCATCGTGCAGATGCCGGCCGGTATTCCCGTGGGCACGCTTGCCATCGGCAAGGCCGGCGCGGTCAACGCCGCGCTTCTCGCCGCTGCCGTACTTGCCCTTTCCGACGAAGAAATCGCCGACCGGCTCGACGAATGGCGCGAGCGCCAGAGTGCTGCCGTCGCCGAATACCCGATGGACAACCTATGACGGCAAGAACGATCGGCATTATCGGCGGCGGCCAGCTTGGCCGCATGCTGGCCATTGCCGCCGCCCGGTTGAATTTTCGTACGGTCATTCTCGAGCCGCAGGCGGACTGCCCGGCCGCCCAGCTCGCCAACCGGCAGATTACCGCCGCCTACGACGATCCGGCGGCACTGGCCGAACTTGCTGATATTTGCGATGTCGTCACTTACGAATTCGAAAACGTGCCCGTCGCAGCCGCCGAAAGGCTCTCGGCGAATGTCTCCGTCTTTCCGCCGCCGAAGGCGCTGGAAGCTGCCCAGGACCGCCTCGTCGAAAAGCGCTTTCTCAATGACTGCGGCATATCAACCGCCCGCTTCCACACGATCGACAGCCAGGCCGATCTTGAGACGGCACTTGAGGATTTCGGCGGCCAAGGCGTGCTGAAGACCCGCCGCCTCGGTTATGACGGCAAGGGCCAGAAGGTTTTTCGCTCTGCGGCCGACAGCCCGGATGGCGCCTATGCCGCACTCGGCGGCGTACCGCTCATCCTCGAAAGCTTCGTTGCTTTCGAGGATGAGGTCTCGATCATCGCCGCGCGCGCCACCGACGGGACGGTCGTCTGCTTCGATCCCGCCGAGAATGTGCACCGCGACGGTATCCTTCACACCTCGACGGTTCCAGCCGCGATCTCTGCATCGACGGCGGACGCCGCGCGCCAATCGGCCGAAAAGATCCTTGCCGCGTTGAACTATGTCGGCGTCATCGGTATCGAATTCTTCGTGCTTGCCGATGGTGGCCTGATCGCCAACGAGATGGCGCCGCGTGTCCACAACTCAGGTCACTGGACGGAAGCGGCCTGCGTCGTCAGCCAGTTCGAGCAGCATATCCGCGCCGTCGCCGGCCTGCCGCTTGGCAGTTCTGAACGCCATTCCGACTGCATCATGCAGAACCTGATCGGCGATGATATCCTGGCCGTTCCCGACTGGCTGCGGCGCCCCAATACGCTGGTTCATCTCTATGGCAAGACCGAGTGGCGCCCCGGCCGCAAGATGGGCCATGTCACCACCTTGACGCCGAAATCGCCGGTTTTGGCCTGAGAAAACACCCCTGTGCCTTGGGAAAAACACCTTCATGTGGTTGACACGGAAAAGGTGACGGGGTATCTGCTCCCCCACCTAAACAGCGCGCCCGATGGCGCGCTTTTGATTGTTAAAGATACGGGCGAATGTGAATTCCCCCCTAGAGATCGCGGATCAGAAAAATGAAGATCAAGAATTCGCTCAAGTCGCTCAAGGCTCGTCACCGTGACAACCGTCTGGTTCGCCGTAAGGGCCGCATCTACATCATCAACAAGCTGAACCCGCGCTTCAAGGCTCGTCAGGGCTGATTTCGCGCGTCCGGATCGCCCTGCCGCGTGAGTTGGCGCCGGCAGATATATCCGGTGGGTCGCTGCGGTGATCACGTCAAATTTGTTTGATCTTCGGCGCTGGCGGGCTAATATGTCCGCCATGCGCTTTTTTGCTTTGACATCAGCGGCGCTGCCGCTCGCCCTCATTCTCCTCACCGCCTCCTTTCCGGCCGCCGCCGCGGAAAAGCCCGCTGCCGCCGCGAAAAAGGATGTCATCGTCGAGCAGGCGGATACCAACAGTTCGCCAAAGCAGCACCTCGACCAGCTCTTCAGCCAGCTGAAGCGTGAACGCGATCCCGAAAAGGCCAGCGGCATCGCCAATGAAATCCGCATGGAATGGAACGATTCCGGCAGCGCCACCGTCAATCTGCTGATGCAGTGGGCCGACAAGGCGATCGAGGAAAAGCGCAATCCCGCGGCCCTCGATTTCCTCGATGAGGCGATCGCGCTGAAGCCCGATTATGCCGAAAGCTGGAACCGCCGCGCCACGCTGAATTTCGCCATGGGCAATTATCGCAAGTCGATGTCCGACATCGAACGTGTGCTCGATCTCGAGCCGCGCCATTTCGGCGCGCTCTCAGGCATGGCGGCGATCCTCAGCAATTCCGGCAACGACCAGCTGACCTTGAAGGCTTGGGAGCGTTTCCTCGACGTCTATCCCGCCGAGCGCACTGCGCAGGAACAGGCCAACACGCTTGCGGAAAAACTCGCCGGCAACCGCACCTGATTCCTGGTCTGATATCTTGACGTCGGATCTCGCCGCGCAATTTTAGCATATGGAGGGAACGACATGGCGGTTGTCCGCCAGCAGGTCGTTCCGCAATTATCGCTCGTTGAGATCATGCTTGCAGAAGTTTCCGCTCTTCTCGCCCCGCTCGCCGCCGCCATCGGTTACTCCACTTATAAGGCGTGGCAATTCGAACACGCCTATCCGAATATCGGCGAACTGACGGATGTCGGCGGCTACCGCATGAATGCCGTCCACATCGAGCGTCCCGAAAATGCGGATCTGCCCGCCCTGGTTTTCATTCACGGCGCCAGCGGCAATTTGCTCGACCAGGTCGTTGCCTTCCGCGCCGCACTCGAAGGCCGGGCGGAAATGCTGTTCGTCGACCGCCCCGGTCATGGCTATTCCGAGCGCGGCGGCCCTGAGAACGCCGTCCCCTCTGGCCAGGCCGATGCGATCGCCAGACTGATGGAGAAGCGCGGCATCGAAAAGGCTGTTATCGTCGGCCATTCCTTCGGCGGCGCGATCACCGCCGCCTTCGGCCTGCGTCATCCTGATAAGACCGCCGGCTTGCTCTTCCTTGCGCCCGCCACCCATCCATGGCCGGGTGGCATCGACTGGTACTATCATGTGGCAACCGTGCCGATCGTCGGCTGGCTCTTCAACCACGCGATCGTCGTGCCTCTCGGTCTGAGCCGGCTGGAGCGCGGCACGCTGAATGTCTTCCGTCCCAATCCGCGCCCGGCCGACTACATCGAAAAAACCGGGCCGTCGCTGGTGCTGCGACCCAACGCTTTCCATAACAACGCCGCCGATTTCAAAAGGCTGCTCGCCTATGTGAAGGAGCAGTCGCTGCTCTATTCGCAGATCACCGCACCGACCGTCATCATAACAGGTGACAGCGACGAGATCGTCTGGGAACACTTGCACTCGCGCGGCCTTGCCCGCGATATATCAGGCTCCGAACTCATCACCGTCAGCGGCGTCGGCCACAAGCCGGATTATCTCGCAACCGATGTCGCCATCGCCGCCATGGAGAAGCTATCAGGCAAGCCGCGCGACCTGCAAGCGATCGCCCGCAGGGCCGAAGAGAGGCTTGCCGCCTCCTCACGCGATCGGACGGCCGCGGCCGTACAGTCGTTGGGGTCGACCGGGCCGCGCGTTTTTTCAGACGCGCAGAGGACGCTGTAGCACTTTGAATTGCTGCATAATTTTGTCCTCAGCATTGCAGGAAACCTGCCTCAGGCGCCGAGACGCATGCCGCCGTCGCAGGTGACGACGTGGCCGCTCATGAAGCTGTTTCCGATCAGGAAGGCAATCACCTGCGCGATATCCTCCGGCCTGCCGACACGGCCGACCGGCGTGCGGCCGGCGAAATCCGCAAAGACGCTGCCGCGCTGCTCGGGCGGCAGGAAACTCCACCACGGCGTATCGACGACCCCGGGGGAAACGCCGTTGACGCGCAGCGGCTTCAATTCGGCGGCAAGCACCGGCACCATCGCCTCGATGCCGGCATTGACGGCCGCAAACCCAGCCGTGCCAGGCATCGCAGCCTGCGCGCTGACCGCCGAAACGAAGGTGATGCTGCCGCCCGGCTGCAGCAGCGGCAGTGCCGCCTGGGCTGCCGCTGCATGCGGAATGAGCTTGGTCTGGAAACCGGCAAGCAGGTCCGTCATGTCGAGCGTCGCAAAAGGTCCGGCGCCGTGACCGCTGCCCATCGCCAGCACGAGATGACCGAATGCGCCGATCCCGGCAAAAGCCTCCCCGAGTGTGGAAAGCTCCGCCGCATCAAGCACGAGGCTGCGCAGATCGCCATCGAGCGATGCCTTCGCCGCGGCAAGCTTTTCACCGTCGCGGCCTGCAATGGTGACCGTATATCTCTGTTTCAAAAGTAATTTCGCCGTGGCGAGGCCGATGCCGGAAGAACCGCCGATGACGACCACATGCTGCAAAGACATGATGCTGCTCCTTGAATTGATCGATCCGCAGGCGTTTGAATCACCCGCGGCGCAGGCATCATGCGCGGCCTGGAAACGGCAAACAGTTCCAGTTTTATCCTGGTATCGATACTGATATGATCACCGCCATGGACCAGAGAGCCGACACACTCGAAGCCCGCCGCCGTGAATTCGCAGCCTTTCTGCGCTCTCGCCGCGAGCGGCTGACGCCGTCCGAGGTGGGCTTGCCCGAGGGATTTCGGCGGCGCACGCCAGGT
This sequence comes from Rhizobium sp. LARHSG275, assembly GCF_052871115.1. Taxonomy (NCBI): domain Bacteria; kingdom Pseudomonadati; phylum Pseudomonadota; class Alphaproteobacteria; order Hyphomicrobiales; family Rhizobiaceae; genus Rhizobium; species Rhizobium sp. LARHSG275. The sequence goes on from NZ_JBIXJN010000029.1 coordinate 64,033, forward strand.
CTCCGGCGCGAGGAGCTCGCCATGCTCGCCGGCGTCGGCACCACCTGGTACACCTGGCTGGAACAGGGCCGCGACATCAGGCCCTCCGCACAGGTGCTGAACGCCCTTGCCGATGCACTGCGCCTCGACGAGGCCGAACGCCGGCATCTCTTCACCCTCAACAATCGCCATGCGCCGCAGGCTGTATCCTCCGCACCCGAATGCGTCGACGAGCCGCTGCAACGCATGCTCGCCAACCTGACCCACCAACCGGCCTATGTGCTCGGCCGCCGGTGGGACGTGCTCGCCTGGAACCGCGCCGCCGACATGCTGTTCGGTGGTTACGACACGCTCGACCGCGACGAGCGCAACATCATGCATCGCCTGTTCGCCGACCCGGCGCATCGCCGGCTGCTCGTCGATTGGGAATCGGTCGCCCGCGTCTCGCTGGCAATGTTCCGGGCCGACAGCGCGCGTTATGCCGGCGATCCGGATTTCGAACGGCTGATCGCGCTGCTGAAGCAGGCAAGCGACGAATTTCGCCACTGGTGGCAGCGCCACGAGGTCATCAGCCCGCTGTCCGGCATCAAGCGCATCGACCATCCCATCAAGGGCCGCATGTCCTTCGAACATACCGGCCTGACGCTGACAAACCGGCCGGAGATGAAGCTCATCGTCTACACGCCGCTCGATGACGACGATACCAACCGGAAACTCGCCGAACTTCTCGCATAAAGCCAACCCCTTGCATTGCCTCGGGCTGCCGCAGTCCCATATGTTTTTCCATCATTGTCCATAGGAGGGGAAATCATGGGCCGCCTGCATGTCTGGACGATCTCCGTCATCGCAGCACTGTCGCTGAGCCTGACCTCGGCTTTCGCCGCCTCGCCTGCACCCGTCGAAGCCGAGCACGGCATGGTGGTCACCGCCCAGCATCTGGCGACCGATGTCGGCGTCGAGGTGCTGAAGAGCGGCGGCAATGCCGTCGATGCAGCGGTCGCCGTCGGTTATGCGCTGGCGGTCGTCTATCCCACGGCCGGCAACCTCGGCGGCGGCGGCTTCATGACCATTCGCCTGAAGGACGGCACCAAGACCTTTCTCGATTTTCGCGAACGCGCGCCGCTTGCCGCGACAAAAACCATGTATCTCGATGCCAAGGGCGATGTCGTGCCACGCGCCAGCCTCGACGGCTATCTCGCCGTCGGCGTGCCGGGCTCCGTGATGGGCTTCGAGACCGCACGCGAGAAATACGGCACCAAACCGCGCGAGGAGCTGATCGCACCGGCGCTCCGCTTCGCCAAGGAGGGCTTCACGCTGGAACAGGGCGATGCCGCAAGCTTTGCCGGCAGCGCCAAGCGCCTCGCCAAGGATGAGGCGGCAGCGAAAATCTTCCTGAAACCGGATGGCAAACCCTATGCATCGGGCGAAAAACTCCAGCAGCCGGATCTTGCCGTAGTCCTGACAGCCATCTCCGAAAAAGGTCCCGACGCCTTCTACAAAGCCGCCCCCGCCGAGGCGATCGTCAAGGCGAGCCAAGCCATGGGCGGCGTCCTTGCAAAGGAGGATTTCGAGCAATATGCCGTGCGCGAGTTGAAGCCGATCGAGTGCAATTATCGCGGCTACGACGTCATCTCCTCCCCGCCGCCGTCTTCCGGCGGCGTCATCATCTGCGAGATCCTCAACGTTCTCGAAGGTTATCCGCTCTCCTATCTCGGCTATAACTCGGCCGAAACCGTGCACATCATGGTCGAGGCGATGCGCTATGCTTATGTCGACCGCAATGCAGCACTCGGCGATCCCGATTTCGTCGAGAACCCGGTCGAGAAACTGCTCGATAAGAAATATGCCTCGGAAATTGCCGCCAAGATCGACCCTTACAAGGCCGGCACCTCGGCGAACCTGAAACCGCTCGGCGCCAAGGAAAGCACCGAGACGACGCATTATTCGATCATCGACGACGAGGGCAATGCGGTCGCCGTCACCTATACGCTGAACGGCTCCTTCGGCGCCGGCGTGGTGGCACCCGGCACCGGTGTCCTGCTCAACAACGAGATGGACGATTTCACCTCCAAGCCCGGCGTGCCCAACCTCTACGGACTGGTGCAGGGCGAGGCCAATGCCATTGTCCCGAAGAAGACGCCGCTCTCCTCGATGAGCCCGACGATCGTCACCCGGGACGGCAAGCCCTTCATGGTGATCGGCAGCCCCGGCGGCTCGCGCATCATCACCATCACGCTGGAAGCAATCCTCAATGTCGTCGATTTCGGCATGGACATCAGTCAGGCGGTCAACGCCCCGCGTCTCCACCACCAATGGCAGCCCGACAAGGTCTTTCTCGAGCCTTATGCACTTTCGCCGGATACGGAAAAGACCCTCGCCGCGATGGGCTACAGCTTCGATGGCGGCAATGACGCGCCGCAATGGGGCCAGGCCGCCGGCATCCTCGTCGGCGGCAAAAGCCTTGCTGCCATCAAAAAAGGCGGCGGCGCCCGCTACAACGGCGCCATGGACAGCCGCGCAGCGGAAGGTTCGGCAAGCGGCTACTGACGCCTCGGGATCGCCTGATCAAACAGTCGGCAGAAGCGCAGCACGGCTGAAGAAGCAGCGGTGGTACCATTCATGTCACCGTGACAAAGTCGCCGTTCACAATTGGCTTGCCTCGCCCTATGCATGGGCGAACCCGCACGCAGAAAGATTCCCGAATGGCCAGCATTGAAATGATTGTCGCAGCCCGCGCCCGTCTGCGCGGTCATATCAGGCGTACGCCGCTTCTCTCCTCGCCTTTCCTCAATGAGATCGCCGGCCGGCGCCTGTTCGTGAAGGCGGAATGTCTGCAGCATTCCGGCTCGTTCAAGTTTCGCGGCGGCTGGTCGGCCGTCTCCGGCCTCGATCCGGCCGTGCGCTCGAAAGGCGTTATCGCCTTCTCCTCCGGCAACCACGCCCAGGGTGTTGCGCTTGCGGCCAAGCTGCACAATGTCCCCTCCGTCATCATCATGCCGAGCGATGCGCCGAAGCTGAAGATCGCCAACACCCGCGCCTTCGGCGCCGAAGTGGTGCTTTACGACCGCGTCACCGAGGATCGCGACGAGATCGGCGCGAGACTTTCGGCCGAGCGTGGGCTGACGCTGATCAAGCCCTTTGACGAACCGCTTGTCATTGCCGGTCAGGGCACGACCGGTCTTGAAATCTCCGAGCAGGCTGGAGAGGAAGGCGTGACATCAGCCGAAGTCCTGGTTCCCTGCGGCGGCGGCGGATTGACCTCCGGCATCGCGCTCGCCCTTGAAGCCAGTTCTCCCGGCTTTCGCGTCCGTCCCTGCGAGCCCAGGGATTTCGACGACACCACCCGCTCGTTGGCCTCCGGCAAGATCGAACGCAACGCGGCGGTATCGGGCTCGATCTGCGATGCGATCGTTACGCCGCAGCCGGGCAACATCACCTTCCCGATCCTCAAGCGCCTCGCCGGCGCCGGCATTGTTGTTACCGACGAGGAGGCGCTGCGCGCCATGGCACTCGCCTTCTCGCGGTTGAAGATCGTCGTCGAGCCCGGCGGCGCGGTGGCACTTGCCGCCGCCCTCTTCCATGGCGATGCTCTGGAAAGCGACACGGTCATCGCCGTCACCTCCGGCGGCAATGTCGATGCCGATATCTTCGCCATGGCTCTGGAACGGTTCGGCTGAGACGTCACGCCGGCGCATCTTCGTGAGGCATCCGGCTCATCGAGCCGGATGCCAGATCACCGATCAGATAGAGTGATCGTGAAGCGCCCGGCGGATTGCGATCTCGACCGGCGAATAGGCGCCGTCCTGCCGTTCAAGCCGAAGAGGTTCGGAAGGCACAAGGCCGGGCTGCGCCATGAAACGCGGCTCCTTGCCGCGATGCATCTGCGCCGCATGGATGAGGAAGGGATGGCAGAGATAGACTGTGCCCGCCTGCCCTGTTGCCAACGCCAGCGGCCGCTCTTCCCCGACATGCTCCAGCCAAAGGTGGGCCATCCCCGTCTCGCCCGCCGACGCCAGAAGGCGAGCGATATCCTTGTGCGAACCGACACGGATACGGGTCGGCGCATCTTCCTCCCCGACATCCGAGAACAGGAAGAGCATCAGCAACGCCCGCCCGCGCGAGTTGATATTCACCCGCCAGGCGGAAAAGTCCCGCTGCTCATCCGGATCGGAATCCTCGCCGGGAAAGCTCAGATCGACATGCCAACCGGCATCGCCGGGATCATCGGGATGGGGAAAGCGGACAGGGAAACTGCCAAGTCCATTGCGCGGCTCCCAGCGCCCTTTGCCGACGAGCTGGTCGAAGGCCGAATGCAATACCGGCGTGTTGACGGCTTTCTCGAACGGCCCGCCGCCATAACCGGCAAGCCGCACGACCGGCCGCGTCCACGTGTTTGGATCATCCGCAGCGAAGGGAATGTCACGCCACATGATGGCACGGGCTTCCCTGGCCAATTCGCGGGGAAAGGCGCCGTCGACCCTGGTGAAGCCGTCTTCGATGAATTGCTCGATCTGCGCGGCACGCAGCGCTATCGGATAAACATCTGATGTCATGATATATCTCTCTCTATCGCCAATCCTGCCGGCTCTGTCCTTGGCCAGACGCAGGGTCATTACGGTCCACGGCAACGGGCCAGCCGCAAAGGCTGGTTAGCGACCGCATCTTCTGATGCCCGAAGGCAGAGCCTTAGAGGCTCAAGAAGAAGGCCGTAGCGATATTGAGAGTGATCATCTTCATAGCGGCCGAAAGCTACAGCCACGCGTCCGAACGGTCAATGCTGAGATCTCGGGCCACCACCCCATGCAACGCGCCATGCACCGACTGAAGCACGAGTTCGGCAAGCCGCGCCGCAGCCGGCTGCGGTTCGGCTTCCGCTCGATGCAGAACCAGACCGAGCTTCGGCAAATCAGGCAGGCCGATTGCTCCCGGCGCCAGCGGCCGGACCTTCGCCGGCAGGCCGATCGGCGTGCGGATGGTAAGGCCGAGGCCCGCCGCCGTCGCGGCCCAGAGACCGCCGAGACTGGGACTGACGAAGGCGAGCCGCCAGGAGATCCCCGCCTCATCAAGCGCCTTGGTCGCCGCGCTCCGCAACAGACACGGCGCCTCCAACGAAGCGAGCGGCATCGGCTCGCCGCTTGCGGCTTGCCAGTTCGGCTGCCCCTCGGCAGGTCCGATCCAGCGCATCGGCACTTCGCCGATCCGCTCGCAATGCGCCGTCAGCGTGCCATCGCTCCAGGCAAGCGCCAGATCGAGCTTGCCCGATGTGACGCGCTGAAGCAGCTCGGCATTACGCACCACCCGCGCTTCGATTCGGACCTTCGGGTGCGCACGCGCAAAGCGGCCGAGCACATCCGGCAGCAGGGTCTCGCCAAAGTCCTCCTGCAGGCCGAGCCGCACCCAGCCTTCCAGCTCGACGTTGTTGACGGCGGCAGCCGCCTCGTCGTTGAGTTCCAGCAGCCGCCTGGCATAACCGAGCATCGTCTCGCCGGCATCGGTCAGCGCCAGCCCGCGACCCGCCTTGCGGAAGATCGGCGTGCCCGCCTGCTCCTCCAGCTTCTTCAGCTGCGCACTCACTGCCGAGGTCGAACGCCCGAGCCGCTCGGCCGCCTTGGCGAAATTGCCAAGCTCCATGCCGGTCGAAAAGGTTCGAAGCACATCGAGATCGAAGATTGTCCGTCGCATTGTATAGTCCTGCTTTTCAGGATCGTTGATCCATAAAATTCTGATTTTCAGCATCATCGTGCCGTGCGATGCTTCTGCTGTCAAGGCCGACGGACGGCCTGAACCATGGAGATCCCGATGCCCTTCGTTCGCATTTCCCTTCGCAAAGGCAAGTCGGCGGACTATCTCGCGGCGCTGGCCGACAACATCCAACGCGCCCTGGTCGAGACCTTCGACGTGCCCGAAAACGACCGCTTCCAGACCATTCACCAGCACGACGACAACGAGCTGATCTTCGACCGCAGCTATCTCGCCGGCCCGCGCTCCGACGATTTCGTCTATATCTCGGTCACGATCGGCAGGCCTCGCACCGGCGAGATGAAGGCAGCACTCTATCGGCGGCTCGCCGAACTCCTTGCGCAATCGCCGGGCCTTCGGCCCGAGAACGTGATGATCGTCATCAGCACCAGCGCACCGGAAGACTGGTCCTTCGGTAATGGTATTGCCCAGATGACCGACCCAGACTGGCGGCTTCGTCTGGCTGGAGCCCGGCGATGAGTGCCTCGAACCCGACGACCATGACCATCAGGCGCCCCGGCAAGGCGGTCCGCTCGCCGGAGGGCGTCGCAACTGCGCCTTTCTGGGTCGAGATGCTGCGCGAAGGCAGCGCCGATGGCGAGAACACCGCAATGCGCGCCACGCTCGATCCCGGCACCATCACCCGCTGGCACACGCATCCCAGAGGCCAGCTACTTTATGTACTTTCGGGCCATGGGCTGGCGCAAAACGAGGGCGGCCTGGTTGAAACATTGCGCGCCGGCGATGCCGCCTGGTTTGCGCCCGGCGAGCGTCACTGGCATGGAGCGGCCGATGACAGCACCTTCAGCTATATCAGCGTGCAGCCGACCGAAAACGGCAGCATCGTCGAATGGCTGCAACCGGTGGAGGCACAGTCATGATCACCATGCAATACAGCTTCACCCTGCCTGCCGATTACGACATGTCGATCATCGACCGCCGCATCCGCGACAAGGGTCCACTGCTCGACGGCTTTCCCAATCTCGGCTTCAAAGCCTATCTCAGCGCCCGCAAGGGAGAGTTCGGCAGCCACGACAATCTCTATGCGCCTTTCTATCTCTGGCAGACGCCGCAAGGGGCAAGCGACTTCCTCTGCGGCCCGGGCTTCGAAACGCTGACCCACGCCTTCGGCTGGCCACAGGTGAGAACCTGGATCGTCTGGCAGGCAGAAATCTCGCCTGATATCGCCCCGGCCAGGTTCGCCACACGCGATGTCCTGCAGACGGAACCTTACGCGCCGCTCGACGATATTCGCCGCGCCGAAAGCGCGGCGACCGAAGCAGACTTGGCGACAGGTGGCGCGCTCGCCTCCATTTCCGGCTTCGAACCGACGAGCTGGACGCGGGTACGCTTCAGGCTATGGCGAGAGATTCCCGAGATCGGCGAGCACACCCAGGCCTATCGCGTCGGCCACCTATCCCTGCCCTGAGCTCAGACGGTTGCCCGGCGATAGAAGGCCAGCGAGCCGGCAAGCGCCAGCAGCGCGCCACCGCAGGCTCGCTCCAGCCACATGGCGCCTGAGGTTTTCAGGAAACGCACCGCCTGCGAGCCGAAGAAGGCGTATCCGAACATGATGAGGAAATCGAGCGCGGCAAAGACAAGGGCGAGCAGCATATATTGCATCGCCTGCGGCAGGATCGGGTCGATGAACTGGGGCAGGAAAGCCGAGAAGAAGAGATAACCCTTCGGATTGGTCGCCGCGACCATGAAGCTCTTCAGTCCGATCGAGAGGGGCGATGTCGCGCCCGCAGGCGCTCCGGACTTCAACGCCGCATCGATCGTGCCCTTCGAACGCAGCAGCATGATACCGAGAAAAGCGAGATAGGCGGCACCCGCCCATTTCAGCATCGAGAACCAGAATTCCGATGCGGCGAGCAGCGCACCGAGCCCGATCGCCACGGCGCCGATCAGCACGAAATCGGACAGCACCGCGCCGATCATGCCGGCAACCGCCCGGCGCAGGCCGTGCCGCGAACCGTTAGTCAGCGCCAGCAGCACTGTCGGCCCCGGTGTCGCGATACCAACGAAGGAAACCGCTGCAAAAGCCAGAAGCGTGACGAAATCCATGACGATCCTCCCCATCCAGAGATCGAAACTTGCATGCGCCATTGCCATTGGCAATGCCGGCCCATCAACGAAAAAAGCCCGCCGCCTTCTCAGGCAGCGGGCTTTCGGATGCATGCGATCGGATCAGATGCCGCTCTGGCCGTCGGAACCGATATAGGCGATGCGGATCATGTTGGTGGCGCCGGGCGTGCCGAGCGGTACGCCGGCCGAGATGATGATGCGGTCGCCCGGCTTGCCGAAACCTTCGTCGGCGACGATACGGCAGGCGCGGTTGACCATGTCGTCGAGATCGGTCGCGTCATGGGTGACGACGCAGTGCAGGCCCCAGACGACGGCAAGACGGCGCGCCGTCTTGATAATCGGCGACAGCGCCAGGATCGGCACTTGCGGACGCTCGCGCGAGGCGCGAAGGCCTGTCGTGCCCGACGAAGTGTAACAGACGATCGCCGACAGCTTCAGCGTTTCGGCGATCTGACGGGCGGCCAGCGAGATCGCATCGGCACCGGTCGCTTCCGGCTGGGCACGCTGGGCATAGATGATTCCGGGATAATGCGGCTCGCGCTCGATGGCAGTGGCAATCGACGCCATCGTCGTGACAGCTTCGACTGGATAGTCGCCCGAGGCCGATTCGGCCGAGAGCATGACGGCATCCGCACCTTCGAAAACGGCGGTCGCGACGTCGGAAACTTCGGCGCGTGTCGGCACCGGCGCGGAGATCATCGATTCCAGCATCTGCGTGGCAACGACCACCGGTTTGCCCGAACGGCGGCAGGCGCGGATCAGCTGCTTCTGGATGCCGGGAACCGATTCGAGCGGCATTTCGACGCCGAGATCGCCGCGGGCGACCATCAATGCGTCTGACAGTTCGATGATTTCTTCGATGCGCTCGAGAGCCTGCGGCTTTTCGATCTTCGACATCAGGCCGACGCGGCCGCGGGCGATCTTGCGCACTTCGGCGAGGTCGTCAGGACGCTGGACGAAGGAAAGCGCCACCCAGTCGACATCGTCGGTGGCAAGCACCGCGTCGAGATCGGCGCGGTCCTTGTCCGTCAGCGCGCCGACGCCGAGCAGCGTGTCGGGAAGGCTGACGCCCTTGCGGTCGGAGATGCGCGTGCCCGAAATAACAGTCGTGACGATGCTCTTGCCGTCGCATTTTTCTGCGCGCAGGGCAAGCTTGCCGTCATCGATCAGCAGGCGGTGGCCAGGCTGCACCGACTCCAGGATCTCGGGGTGCGGCAGATAGACGCGGCTCTGATCGCCGAGCGCTTCGTTGTTGTCGAGCGTGAACGTCTGGCCGGGCTTCAGGTCCACCTTGCCGTCGACGAACTTGCCGACACGCAGTTTCGGTCCCTGCAGGTCGGCGAGAATGCCGATCGGCCGGCCGGAGCGCGCTTCGACCGAGCGGATGCGCTGGATCAGCGTGCGCATCATGTCGTGGCTCGCATGGCTCATATTGATGCGGAAGACATCGGCACCGGCCTGGTGGAGCTTCTCGATCATCGATTCCTCGGAGGAGGCTGGCCCGAGGGTGGCGAGGATTTTAATTTTGCGATTACGCTTCATCAATTCTGGCTTTCTTGCGTCCCTGGGGTGTCGGAGAGTTGAACCATCCAGCTACCCTGGCGGCCCGTATCATATTCCTTGAATCCCATCTTCTGGTAACCACGGGCATAACAATCCTGCACACCCGTGATCTTGAATTCGTTTTCCGCCACGCACATCTGCACGTCACCCGTCCATCGTCCTCCCCGGGCGGCGTCCTCTGCGTAGAGGTAATAATAGCGCGACTGCAATTCTCCCTCGATCAACACGGCGCAGGTCGTTGCCGGCACCTGCCACCAGCCCTCCGTCATCCAGCCATCCTTGGCGCGATAACCGATCGCGACGCCGACGAGGTTCTGCGTTCCGTTGCAGACGCGAAAATCGGCGCGTGCAGCATCTGCGATGAAAAACGGCATGGCGGCTGCAAGGGCGAATAGAGCGAGACGGACCAGCGGCCCGGACCGCGTGAGGAAACTTGGCGCGGCTTGGATCAACACGGCTCCCAAATAGCTCCACGGTTATTCGTATCCGTGTCTTCTTGCGCCGCCGTCAAGCGAAAGTCAACGCAATGCTAATCGATTATATTTCCTTTCATAACCACCCGTCGAGTGTCCGGCTCAACCTCTCGCCGCCTGCCGCGCTTGAACCCACCGCAGGCGCATGCGATCACTGCGCCCGACGGCGCAATGACGAACGGCAATTCCTTGATGGATGACTTCCAATCTTTCGAAATCCTATCCGGCAAACATGACAAAGGCATGGTGATCCTCGCAGATCACGCGATGAACCGCCTTCCCGCGCGATATGGCCGGCTGGGACTTCCCGACGCGGCCTTCGCTCGACATATCGCCTATGACATCGGCATCGAGGGCCTGACGCGGCAGCTTTCGGCAAGGCTCGGCGTTCCCGCCGTGCTTGGCGGCTTTTCGCGCCTGCTGATCGACCCCAATCGCGGCGAAGACGATCCGACGCTGATCATGAAGATCTCCGACGGCGCCGTCATATCAGGCAATCATCCGATCACGCCGCAGGAATGGGACCACCGCATCGAAACCTTCCACCGCCCCTATCACCATGCCGTGGCCACAACGATCGACAGCGTGGCGAATGCCACTGGCAGGGCGCCACTGGTGCTGTCGCTGCACTCCTTCACGCCGGCTTGGAAGGGCATTCCCCGTTCCTGGCACGCTGCCGTCCTCTGGGACAGCGACCATCGCGCTGTTGGCCCGCTGCTTGACATGCTGCGCGCCGATCCCGATCTCGCCGTTGGCGACAACGAACCCTATGACGGCGCGCTGAAGGGCGATACCATGTACCGCCATTGCATGATTACAGGCATTCCGCATGCGCTGCTCGAGGTGCGTCAGGATCTGATCGGAGACGAGACCGGCATATCGGCATGGGCCGAACGCCTGGCGCCGATCTTTGCGGCGATGAATGCCGAACCCGCCTTGCACGAATACGACGTTCACCTGTCACGCACCGGCCCCTATTGAACGAAAGGCCCCATTTAACGAAAGGAAGCGAGATGACCGCGCTCAGCAAGGAACAACAGACCGAATTCGAAGCTGCCGCCTTTCGCCGCCTCGTTGCACATCTTCGCGAACGCAGCGACGTTCAGAACATCGACCTGATGAATCTGGCCGGCTTCTGCCGCAACTGCCTGTCGAACTGGTATCGCGAAGCCGCCGAGGCCGAGGGTGTCCCGGTGACCAGGGACGAATCGCGCGAGATGGTCTATGGCATGCCCTATGAGGACTGGAAGAATCTTCACCAGAACGAGGCCTCGCCTGTGCAAAAGGCTGCTTTTGAACTGAACAATCCACACAAATAGCTTGGCTGGCCGCGAACAGGCTTGACCGTGACGCCGCTTCGCGGCAGTCACTGGCATCCAAAATCGATCACCGAAAAACCAGGAGAACACGATGTCTGATGCTCACGGCGTCGCCCGCGATCAGCTTCGCGCTTTCATCGAGCGCATTGAACGGCTGGAAGAAGAAAAGAAGACCATCGCCGACGATATCAAGGACGTCTATGGCGAAGCCAAGGGAACGGGCTTCGATACCAAGATCCTGAAGAAGGTCGTGGCGCTGCGCAAGAAGGACGAGCAGGAGCGCATGGAAGAGGAAGCAATCCTCGACACCTACCTGCTTGCGCTCGGCATGATCGAATCGCCGCCGGGAGGCTGATCCGTCCACACCGCCCGATATCGACAAGCCGCCGGGCCGCTCCGGCGGCTTTTCTTTTGCGGAGAACGCGCCGGGTTAAGCAGCGGCCTTACCTGTCGAAGCGGCCAAGTCATGACCTCCACCAAAGGTGGAGGTTTGAAACGCTGCGCTTGAACCGCTAGAAGCGGTTTTGCTATATGTTAGTAGCTGGCATTAAAGAGGTCGGCAAAGTCGGAAGCTTTGTCGACCTTTTC
>NZ_JBIXJN010000030.1:0-67395 GCF_052871115.1 Rhizobium sp. LARHSG275
TGACCGGCCTTGCGCCGATTGCCTGCGAAAGTGGCGAGCGGGCCGGACATCGCTCCATCAGGGGCGGACGCCCAGCACCCAGGAACGCCATCTACATGGCCGCCCTGTCCGCCTCCCGTCACAACCCGGACCTCGCACGCTTCGCCGCAAGGCTGAAGAAAGTCGGAAAACCCAATAAGGTAGTCCTCGTCGCCGTCATGAGAAAGCTCATCGTCCTGGCAAACACCCTCATCACCAAAAACCGCATCTGGACACCAAATCCACCTTGACACCAAACACAGATGCTCATCCGCCCTACGGGCACCTTTTCCCCGAGGGGAGAAGAGGGAATCGAGACGTCGCCGCATATCTCTTCTCCCCTCGGGGAGAAGGTGCCGGCAGGCGGATGAGGGGGCCACACGGCACGCCCTCACCAAAGCATTACCCCGCAACCCCAACCCCAACCGCCACGCCGCGCCCCAGCGCCCTGAACACCGTCGAGACGATGCCGGCGCGGTCGAGGCCGGCGTGGGCGTTCATGGCTTCGGGCTTGGCCTGCTCCATCCAGATGTCGGGCATGACGAGCGAGCGCAGCTTCAGGCCGTTGTCGAGCAGGCCCTCGGTGGCGAGGAAATGCATCACATGGCTGCCGAAGCCGCCGATTGCGCCTTCCTCGACGGTGATCACCATCTCGTGGTGGCGGGCAAGCTGGCGGATCAGGTCGTGGTCGAGTGGCTTGGCGAAACGCGCATCGGCGACCGTCGTCGAAAGCCCCGCAGCGTCGAGATCCTCGGCGGCAAGCAGGCAGTCGGCAAGACGCGTGCCGAAGGAGAGCAGCGCCACCTTGGTGCCTTCCTTGACGATGCGGCCCTTGCCGATCTGCAGGATTTCGCCGCGCGCCGGCATGTCGACGCCGACGCCTTCGCCGCGCGGATAGCGGAACGAGATCGGCCCGCCATCATAGGCGACAGCCGTTCGCACCATGTGCTTGAGTTCGGCCTCATCGGCGGCCGCCATCACCACGAAGCCGGGCAGGGTGGTGAGGAAGGTGGTGTCGAAGGAGCCGGCATGCGTCGGCCCGTCGGCGCCGACAAAGCCGGCACGGTCGATCGGAAAACGCACCGGCAGTCCCTGGATCGCCACGTCGTGCACGACCTGGTCGTAGGCGCGCTGCAGGAAGGTCGAATAAAGCGCTGCGAACGGCTTGTAGCCTTCCGCTGCCAGGCCGGCAGCGAAGGTCACGGCATGCTGTTCGGCAATACCGACGTCGAAACAGCGCGACGGAAAGGCCTCGGCGAGCTTGTCGAGGCCGGTACCATTCGGCATGGCGGCGGTGATGCCGACGATCTTGTCGTCGAGGGCGGCTTCCTGCACCAGCGCTTCGGCAAAGACGCTGGTATAGCTCGGCGCATTCGGCTTGACCCTTGCCTGGGCACCGGTGATGACGTCGAACTTGTTGACGCCGTGATATTTGTCGGCCGCGGCTTCCGCCGGCGGATAGCCCTTGCCCTTCTGGGTGACGACATGGATCAGCACCGGTCCGCGCCCATTGTCGCGCACATTGCGCAACACCGGCAGCAGGTGGTCGAAGGAATGCCCGTCGATCGGGCCGATATGATAGAAGCCCATCTCCTCGAACATCGTGCCGCCGGTGACATAGCCGCGCGCGTGCTCGACGGCGCGGGTGATCGCCCGGTCGATGTTCTTGCCGAGATAGGCCGTCAGCTTCTTGCCGAGATCGCGGAAACCCATATAGGTGCGTCCCGAGGCGAGGCGGGCGAGATAGGCGCTCATTGCGCCCGTCGGCGGCGCAATCGACATGTCGTTGTCGTTGAGGATGACGATGAGGCGCGCATCCAGCGCCCCGGCATTGTTCAGCGCCTCATAGGCCATGCCGGCCGACATCGCCCCGTCGCCGATGACGGCGATGACGCGGCGGTCTGATTTGTCGAGGTCGGCGGCAATCGCCATGCCGAGGCCGGCCGAGATCGAGGTCGAGGAATGCGCGGCGCCGAAGGGATCATATTCGCTCTCCGCCCGGCGGGTGAAGCCGGACAGCCCGTCTTCCTGGCGCAGCGTCCGGATGCGGTCACGCCGGCCGGTGAGAATCTTGTGCGGATAACATTGATGGCCGACATCGAAGATCAGACGATCATCAGGTGTGTCGAAGACGCTGTGGATGGCGATCGTTAATTCAACGACGCCGAGACCGGCGCCAAGATGGCCGCCGGTGCGCGACACCGCATCGATCATTTCGTCCCGGACTTCGCGGGCAAGCTGCGGCAGGTCGCGATCCTCGAGCTTGCGCAGGTCGGCGGGATAGATGACCTGGTCGAGCAGGGGGGTCTTCGGCAGTTGTGTCACGGGCGGGCGCTCTTTCTTGCTTTTCCTTGTTCCGCTTTTATTCGATTAGATTGCGGCAAAACAAGTGCATTTCAGGAACCGAAGGTTTTCACCTTAGAGCATGATGCCGAAAAGTGTGAGCGGTTTTCGGATGACATCATGCTCCCACTGTTAAAGCATGATGCCGAAAAGTGTGAGCGGTTTTCGGATGACATCATGCTCCCACTGTTAAAGCATGATGCCGAAAAGCGTGAGCGGTTTTCAGCGGATATCACCCTCTATTTCTTCGATCAGGGTCCGGAATCGGGCGGGTTCAGCCTTCCGGCAAAGGCACGAATTCCTCTTCGTCACCGGGAACGATATCGAAGCGGCCGGTGCGCCATTCCTCCTTGGCCTGTTCGATCCGCTCCCTCGAGGAGGAGACGAAATTCCACCAGATATAACGTTTCGAATTGAGCGCCGCCCCTCCGAAGAGCATCAGGTGGCAGCCGTCACGGCCGGCTTCCAGCGTGATCTGATCGCCCGGCCGGAAGACCAGCAGCTGGTCGGCGGCAAAACGGTCGCCTGATATGACGACCTCGCCCGACAGCACATAAACGGCGCGCTCTTCGTGGCCTGCGCCGAAGGGAAATTTGGCGCCCGGCTGCAGGTCGAGATCGACATAGAGCGTGTCGGAGAAAACACCGACCGGCGATGTCATGCCTTCGAACGAGCCGATGACCACCCGCCCGCGCACGCCTGCCGTCTCTATCAGCGGCATGGCGGATTTTTCCGTATGGGCGAAGGCGGGATCGATCTCCTCCTTGTCGTCGGGCAGCGCCAGCCAGGTCTGCAGCCCCGACATCAGCAGCGGATGGCCGCGCAGATTGTCGGGCGTGCGCTCGGAATGGACGATGCCGCGGCCTGCCGTCATCAGGTTGATATCGCCGGGACGGATGACTTTTTCGGTGCCGAGGCTGTCGCGATGGCGGATCTCGCCGTCGAACAGATAGGTGACCGTCGACAGGCCGATATGCGGATGCGGCTTGACGTCGAGCGCCTCGTCGGGCTTGAGGATCGCCGGTCCCATGCGGTCGAAGAAGATGAACGGCCCGACCAGCCGCCGCTGCCGGCTCGGCAGCGCGCGGCGCACCTGAAAACCGCCGATATCGCTGGTGCGCGGGATGATCAGGCTCTCGATCGCGTCGCAGGCGAAGGCATCGCCGGGCAGGGGGTCTTTACCGGGAAAGAAGGACATGGGGATCTCCGATCGCTACAGGGCCGCGCGTCATCGCCCACAGATAGCGCCTGGAGCGCCGCGCGTCCAATCGGACGCGCAAAGGACGCTCCAGCACTGGAAAGCGCGCCGCGCGTCCAATCGGATGCGCAAAGACGCTCCAGCACTGGAAAGCGCGCCGCGCGTCCAATCGGACGCGCGAAAGGATGCCCCAGCACTGGAAAGTGCGTCGGACGATTGGTTCAGATCGCGGTAAAGCCGTTGTCGACGAAGAGATGGGCGCCGTTGACGAAGCTCGATTCGTCGCTGGCGAGATAAAGCGCGGCCCGCGCCACGTCTTCGGGTTCGCCGATCCGCCCCTGCTGGGCGGCAATGGCGGCATCCGAAACGTCGACGCCGAGCGCCTGCAGGTCGGCAACCTCGCGCAGGCCGTGCGGCGTGCGGATGAAGCCGGGGCAGACGGCGTTGCAGCGGATGTTGCGGTCGCGGAATTCCACCGCGATGGCGCGGGCAAACATATGCACGGCACCCTTGGTCGTGTCGTAAAGGACTTCCATCGGCGTGGCGGCGACCGCCGAGATCGACGAGGTGCAGACGATCGACCCGCCACCGCTCGCAATCATCTTCGGCAGCACGGCCTTGGTCATCAGGAACATCGAGCGCACATTGACGGCGTGCAGCCAGTCCCATTCCTCGACGGTTGTTTCGAGAAAAGGTTTGATGACGATCGTGCCGGCGTGATTGAAGAGCACGGTGACTGCGCCGTAGCGTTCCTCGACACCGGCGACGGCGGCATTGACGGCGGCTTCGTCCGAGACATCGGCCGTCCAGCAATCGGCCTCGCCGCCGGAATCACGGATCGCCTCGACTGTCTCGGCTGCTGCTTGCCGATTGCGGTCGATGATCGCAACGCGCGCGCCTTCCGCCGCAAAAAGCTTCGAGGCGGCACCGCCCATGCCGGTTGCGCCGCCCGAGATAATGGCGACCTTGCCCTTCAATCTGTCCGTCATTCCGCTGTCCCCTCATTGTTTGGGAGGGGATCATAGATCGGTCCGAAGCCGATGGCCAAGCGTCTTCAAAAGGTAGTTTGCTGTCTCAGGCGCCGTCGAGCGGCTCGACGCCCTGCGGCTTGCCGGCGCGGTCGAGCCGGATCTTCTCGATGCGGTTTTCGGCGGCCGAAAGCAGGGTCTCGCAATGTTTCTTCAGCGCTTCGCCGCGCTCGTAGATCTCGATCGATTCATCCAGCGCCACATCGCCGCGTTCCAGCCGGGCGACGATGCTTTCGAGTTCGGCGACCGCCTTTTCGAAGGAAAGGCCTGATACCTCAGGCTTGGCGCTGTCAGTCATTCTCAACCCTTCATCATTCTCAGAATATGCATGCCCGCCGATTCGGCGAGTCCCTCGAGATCATAACCGCCTTCGAGCAGGCTGACGACCCGGTTCTTGGCGTGCCGGTCCGCCAGTTCGAGCACCCGCCCGGTCGCCCAGTCGAAATCCTCGCCGGTCAGGTTGATCTGCGCCAGCGGGTCGCGGTGATGCGCGTCGAAGCCGGCGGAGATGATGATGAGATCCGGCCGGAAATCGTCAAGGGCGGGCAGCACGCGCGATTTGAACGCTTCGCGAAAATGGTCGCTGCCGACATTCGGCGAAAGCGGCGCATTGACGATGGTATTGTGCTTGCCCTTCTCGTCCTTGGCGCCGGTGCCGGGATAGAGCGGCATCTGATGCGTCGAGCAGAACAGCACCGAAGGATCGTCCCAAAAGATATCCTGCGTGCCGTTGCCGTGATGAACGTCCCAGTCGACGATGGCGATGCGCTCGGCGCCATGCGTCTTTTGCGCATGCCGGGCGGCGATCGCCGCATTGTTGAAGAAGCAGAAGCCCATCGCCGTCATCTTCTCGGCATGGTGCCCCGGCGGGCGGGCGGCGACGAAGACATTGTCGGCCCGGCCGGTAAAGACGTCGTCGACCGCCGCCATCGCCCCGCCGATGCCGGTCAATGCCGCCTGCAGGCTCTTGCTGCTGGCATAGGTATCGGCTTCGATCTGGTTGATCTCACCCTCTTCCTCGGGAATCTCCCGCATCACGGCGGTAAGATGCTCCTCCGGATGCGCCAGCAGCACCGCATCCTCATTCGCCTGCGGCGCCTGCCGGCGCTCCAGCCGCTCGAAATTCGGATGTTCCAGCGCGACATTGATGGCGCGGATCCTGTCCGACCGTTCCGGATGGCCGGCTGGTGTCACATGTTCCAGGAAGATCGGGTGTTCATAAAGACGGGTGCTCATGAAGACACTCTATCGGTCGCTTATGTCATGTGCCACAGCAGATGGGGCGTCGCCTGACGATTTCAACAAGCGCTCTTGTCGCGCCGTCCGACCGTTCGCCTATCAGGACTGTCTCTTTTGCGCCGTTCCCGTCGATCAGGTCCCTTGCAAGGCCCTGCATGTTGCCGGTACGTGGAGGACACTGTAACACTTTGAACTACTGCGTAATTTTATCCTTAAGCCGGTTCCGGTATAAGCTATTATGAAGTACTGTTGCCATGGGAACTCTGTAAGGCAGATCTGTTGATGAGTCAGTCGAAACGTCCTGATGTGGCGGAAATACGCGTGCCGTTTCGCGATGTCGATATGACCGGCCGGATGTTTCTGGCCTCCTATATTTCCTATGCAGAGTCCGTGCTTGCGAGCTTCTGGTCCTCACGGCCCGATGTCGACGACGAACCCGTCTATAGCCCCAGCAAGGTTTCCTGCTTTCTCCACCGCCCGCTGCACTATGATGAGCGGGCAACCTTCACCGCCACCGTCGACAAGATCGGCGTGCGCTCCATCGGCTTCCTCATTTCGATCGAGACGGGCGAGGAGCGCGCGGCCGAGGTGGAAATCATCTGGCAGGCCCACGCCCCCGAAGACGAATCGCCGGCTCCGTTGCCGGAGGAGACGCGCGACTGGCTTTATCGGTTTTTGAATTAGGGGATGCCAGAAAAAGTACAAAGTAGGTTCCTCGTGAATTGCGTAAGAACAAACGGCTAGCGTTCGGTCCATGTCGGGCAAAGGTGGCCATCGTGGCGATTTATTCATGCCGAAATGTCAGTAAATTTGCTCCGATGGCCATGCTTTCATATGAAAGCTTGCGGCGTTTTCCTGAGGTAAATCTTCCGCGATTCAAGTTTAAACGAAAAAGATTGGCCGGTGAGCAAATATATTCCACTAAACATCGGGGTCGCCATTCGGGCTAGCACCAGCGACCTCCATTCCTTCCGCTGGAAGACCGGCAAACGCGTCGAAGCAGACTTTCTTATCGATGACCTCCAACATTTGCTGAGGGTCTCATTTGATGGTCCCTGTATCGTCCGATTGATTGATGAAATGCCGCTGAGCACCGAACACGAGCACAGTGCTGACGAAGGCTTGGTTCGCGACCATTTCGCATATCAAGTGGAGGAAGCTGCCTTCAATAAGTCGCAGTCTGAAATCTGGAAGACGGCTGTTGGTATATACGGCCCGACTTTACACTTCCGCTTCGTAACTGGCTGGACGTGCATGGATGTTGTGACACCAGCCACGCCCGAATTTGAGATAGTCCCCAAAGCCATTGCACAACAAACCTAACCTGCATCGGGTTGGGATTTGTGCAATCAGGCAAATCTAGATTCAGGGGGGCGTGATGCTGCTTGAATCACCGTAAAATGATGCGCGTCATATGACATCCTGATTGCCTTCGACGAGCAGGGCAGTCCGTCCCTGTGGCCCTTCACGTCGCCCTGGACCGGATCACCCACGACGCGCGATCGGCCGGAGCCAATGCCCGGCTATGCGATGACCGGCTCCGAAACGCTCTTTCGCGAACTCCACTCTTCGTTGGTCTGAGTCTTGACGTCGAATTGGTCGCGTGTCCTCGCATATGTGTGGCCACCCATCCTTCCGACGGCGTCCATCAGTTGCTGGTCGATATGCAGGTTTGTCGGATTGACCGCATCGCTTCTGACATAGACGCCAAGCACTTCGCCGAGGATGATTTCGCGCGCCGGGCCGACCTGCAGGGTCGTGTGGCGGCGGCATTCGAGTGCTGCGGGTGCTGCCAGGATGCGCGGGCTTCTGACCATCTGTCCCGGCGCCGTTGCCAGCCCGGCTTCGGAGAGCTCATCGACCTCAGGGCCGAACTTGATGGCGCAGACCTCCATCTGCTCGACAAGGGCGTCATCGCAGATATGGACCGTGAACTCGCCGGTCTCGCGGATGTTGCGGGCGGTATCCTTGAAGCGCATGTCGGCATAATTCTCGACGCCGATGGCGACGATTGCCGGGTCGTGGGTCAGGACGTTGAAGAAGCTGAACGGGCCGGCATTCGGCTGGCCCTCCTTGCTCAAGGTGGTGACCAGCGCGATGGGCCGCGGAATGACCGTGCCGATGAGGATCTTGTAACGCTCGCGCTCGGTCAGCTTGGCGAAATCGAAATGCGTGTGTTTGTTGTTGGTCATGTCAGGCCTCGGCAGCGACGCGGTGGGTTTCAAGCGGGGTATGGCGGCTGAGGTTCTCGAAACCGTCCTTGGTCACGACATACATGTCGCCGATATTGCAGCCGGCCGACAGCGGCTCCAGCCATTGCGTGTGCAGCACGAAGACCATGCCCTCTTCCATCCTGTCGTAGTTATGCGAGGAGATGTTGAAGCTGTTCTGGCCGCCGGCCATGCCGACCGAATGGCCGAGGTTCGGATTGTGCGGTCCGTGCGTTGCCGGATAGACGTGCATGAGCTTGCGGCCCTGCGCCTCCCAATCGATGTCCTTCACATACTGATGGGGGATCAGGCGTGCGCCGCCATCTTCCATCGGCGACCAGTTATAGGGCATGGTGCGTGCCTCGGGTGAGGTGAGCATGCCGCGCTCGATCATCGGCTCGAAGGCGGCATTGTTGACGTCGCGCATCAATGCGCCGGGCCTGATCAGCTTTTCGGCCCGCTTGACGCCTTCGGTGCAGGCGGCAAGCACATCCTCCTGATGGCTGGTGATATCGCCGATTGCGATCATGCGGGCGGTCTGGGCGGTATAGCCGCGATAGGTCACGTTGGAGATATAGAGGTTGATGAGGTCGCCGGGCCGGACGATGTGGCCATAGGGCTTGCCGCAATGGGTGCCGAATTCGTTGATGCCGATCTGGTAGCCGTCGCCGGTTTCGCCGCCGAGCGCCATCTGCGCATAGGTGAAGGCGGCCAGGATTTCATGGTCGGTGACGCCTGACTTCGCCACATGATATGCGGCCTGCGTGCCGATGCTGACCAGTTGGGCGGCGGCGCGAAACATCTCGATCTCGGGCAGCGAGCGGACCTTCTGCATGCGGTCGAGAATGGTGTTGTCGGCGACGAACTTGCTCTTCGGCATCAACTCGTCGAGGGCAGACCAGAAGGTCAGCGACGTACGGTCGCCGATCCTGCCGATCTGGGCCTTGGCGAGGCCGAGACTGGCGAGAACCTCGGCGCATTTCTCGGCGGTCTTGATGACGGAATCGCCGGGACGGTCGGCATATTCGCGGCCGATCGGGCCGATCTGCCAGATTTCGTCGACGAGCACAGGCTCGCCGCCCGGCGGCAACAGGACGGATTGGGTGAAGAAGGAGAGAAGCACCATCGCCTTGTCGGCGTCGGTCGGAATGATCAGCACGCCTTCGCGCATCCAGTCGCAAATATAGCGCAGATAGGCGTTCGAAGCGTGGAACCAGCCGACGCTGCCGGCGTGGACGATCAGCGCGTCGTGCCCGGCTTCGACCGCCTGACGGCGAATTCTGCGAAGGCGATCCTCGAACTCTTCGACAGGAAGCGGCAGCGGGGCGGAGAAGTCGAAATCCGGCTGGAAATCGGCCAGCAGCGATCCCATCCCGCCGCCTGCGTTTGTCGCGCGCATGTTCATGAGTTTGTTCCTTCCAAGTTCAGGCATCGGTCAAATGGCGGATCGTTCAGGCCTGCCGCGGCGGCGCGAGAACGCGCCGGGCAACCAGCAGTCCGACCAGCGTCACGGCGATCAGAATTCCGGAGATTGCCGCGACGCGCACATCGAGCGATTCCTCGATCAAAGCGAACATCCGCAGCGGCAAGACGGTCGTTCGGGCGTCGGCGAGGAAAAGCGATACCGACACATTGTCGAGCGACTGGATGAAGACGAGGAATGCGCCGGCCAGGATGCCGGGCATCAATAGCGGCAGGGTGACGCGCCGCAGTGTCATGAACCAGCTTGCGCCCATCGTCGTCGATGCTTCGGCAAGCGAGGGATTGAGGCCCTGGGCGACGACGGAGGCGGCGCGGTACATCAGCGGTCCGAAGACGACGACATGGCCAGCCACGGTCAGCCAGAGCGACGGCTTGAAGCCAATGAAGTTGGCGACGATCAGGGCGGCGAGGCCGTAGACGAGGCTCGGCAGGACGAGCGGGGCGAGCAGCAGCGGCTCGATGGTGCCGGCGGCGCTGCGCTTCATGCGCGTCATGCCAATGGTTGCCGGAACCGCAAAGATCAGCGATCCGAGGACGGCAAGGCCGGCGATCTTCAGCGAATTCCAGGCGGCGATATGTTCGGTTGCCGAGCGAACGGGATCGAGCAGCGCCGCGTACCACCGGAGCGAAAAGCCCTGCGGCGGATATTTCAATGTCTGCCCCGAGGTGAACGACATCGTCAGCGCTATCACGATCGGTGCCACGAGATAGATGACGCAGAGCCCGCCGAAACCGTAGACGAATGCCTTGTAGAGCATGACGGGAATGGGATTTTCGCGACGATCAGGCATGACCGACCAACCTCCTGTGACGGGACATCATGGTAAGGGCGACCAGCAGGCAGCCGGTGGACAGCAGCAGGACGACGGCGATGGCCGAGGCCAGCGGCCAGTCGAACAGCGTGCCGACTTCACGGTAGATCAGTTGCGGAACATAGACGTTGCGCGCGCCGCCAATGACGGCCTGGGTAACGAAGGAACTGCTGGTGCTGGCAAAGACCAGGATCCAGCCCGCCAGCAAGCCCGGCAGCATCAGCGGCAGAAGCACGGTGACAAAGATGCGCCAGGGACCGGCGCCGGAAACCTGGGCCGCTTCCGTCAGTTGCACCGGCGTGCGCGACAGGATGGCGATCAGCGGCAGGATGATCAGCGGCAGGTCGATCTGGCACATGGCCATGACCAGGCCGAGTTCGGTAAACAGCAGGCTGGTCGGCATGCCCGTCAGGCCGAGCCCGACCAGCGCTTCGCTGATCGGCCCCTGGCGCCCGAGGATGACGATCCAGGCGAAGGTGCGCACGACATTGCTGGTCAGCATCGGAATGAGCGTCAGGAAGATCAGAACCTGCCGCAGGTTTCGGCCGCCGTGCCAGTAGAGAAGCGCGATCGGCACGCCGAGCAAGGTCGTGCCGATGACGGTTTCGAGCCCGAGCCTTGCGGTATTGACAAGGACGCGGAAATTGAACGCGTCGCCGAAGAAGCGGGCATAATGTTCGAGGGTTGCTCCGCCGGGACCGGCGAAGCTGAAACCGACGAGGACGGCGAGCGGCGTTGCGAAGAACGCCACGGAAAGCAACAGCATCGGCAGGACGTATGGGAAGCCGCTCGCCTTCATCACATCACCTCAACCGGCGACCAGCGCGTCGAACTGGCGGATCCAGTCGTCGCGGTTCTTGTTGATCGCCACCCAGTCCGGATAGACCATGGTCTTGATTTGATCGCGGGTGACATAGGCTTCGATGCCCGGTGTCAGCGCCACGTCCTTGTTGGTCGGGAACATCTCTGTCGGCGGCTCCTTGAGCTGGTCCTGGGCGGCCTTGGAGATCGCGGCATCCATATAGGCATAGGCCGCGTCGAGATTGGCCGAGCCCTTGGTCAGGTGGATGTTGACGGGGGCTGCCGGCGAGCCGGTTTCGGGGTGGACGAATTCGGCATTGAGGCCGAGGCTTTTCAGGTGGGCGACGTTGCCGGTCGAGCACATGAAGACGGCGATTTCGCCCTGCTGGAACAGCGTCATCTGATGGTTGGTGCTGTCGACCACGCCCTTCAGATGCTCCGGATGATCCTTGAACAGCTTGAAGACGGCATCCATGTCGTTCGGGCCGGAACCGAAGATCTTGGCGATCTCGGTATAGGCCATGACGGCGGTGTTCGAGGCAAAGCCAGTCCAGGAAACCTTGCCGCTATAGGCCGGGTTTTCGAAGAGATCGCGATAACCCTTCGGCTTCGGAACGAGATCGGGATTGTAGGCGATGCCGTTGACTTCGATGGTCACGGTCGGGCCATATTCGCCCTGGAAGGACGGATCGAGCATGCCCCAGTTCTTGAGCTTGCTCGGATCGATCTTCTGGATGAGATCCTTCTCGATGGCGACGGCCATCTGGCCGGGCGACATCAGCAGCGTGTCATAGGGCGGGTTGCCGGGGCTTGCCATGATTTTGGCAAGCTGGTCCTGCGCCATCGCCGGCGCAATGGTCAGGTCGTAGCCTGCATCCTTGACCATCGGTGTCAGCACTGTGCGGTAGGCATCCTCCCAACTGCCTGGGAAAGTGGCGGCAACGGCTCCGCTGCCGGCAGCGCGGGCGGCAAATGGAAGCATGGCCGATGCGGCAACACCGGCTGCCAGGAAACCGAACCCACGGCGGGTAATCTGAAAGTCCTTCATCTCGTTCACCTCTGTTGAATTGTTTCTTCACTCATGATTTCCGGTTCGGCCGGAAAGGCGTGACACCTTGCGGTGTCGATCTCGGCAAATAGCTGCGTTCCCGGTTCGGGAATGAATGTGGTGGGGCCTCTGACCTCGGAGGCGCGCAGGCCCGTGCCGTCTTCCAGAACAAGGTCATGGACGAGGGAAGGGCCGAGCGGCACGGAAACCGTCATGTGAACGGGCAGGGTACTCTCGCCCGGCTGCGTCGACAGGCGAACCTCTTCCGGCCGGAAGGTGATCGTGACCTTCGAGCCGAGGGTGAAATTCAGCCGGCGCGGCAGCAGCAGGGTCCGGTCATTCGCAAGGCCGATCAGCGAGCTCTCGGCATCGAGCCGCAGCACCGTTCCATTGAGGAGGTTGGCCTGGCCGATGAAGGTGTTGACGAAGAGCGTCTTCGGGCGGTCATAGACGGTCATCGGCGTGTCGATCTGTTCGACATTGCCCTTGTTCATCAGCACCAGGCGGTTTGCGAGGCTCTGGGCCTCCTCCTGGTCGTGCGTGACGATCAGCGTTGTGATGCCGAGCGTCTTCTGCAGGTGCAGCAGCTCCACCTGCAGATCGAAACGCAAGGCGCGGTCGAGCGCGCCGAAGGGTTCGTCGAGCAGAAGAAGGGACGGGCGCCCGGCGATGGCACGCGCAACGGCGACGCGCTGCTGCTGGCCGCCGGAGAGTTCGCGCGGCAGGCGGTTGCCATAATCCTTGAGCCTGACGAGAGACAGCATCTCCTCGACCCGCACCTTGCGCTCGGCGCGAGGAAGCTTCTGGCAGGCCAGCGGATAGGCGATGTTTTCTGCGACCGTCAGATGCGGAAACAGAGCATAGTTCTGGAAGACCATGCCGACGCCGCGTGAGCGGGCCGAGACCTCTGCCAAGTCTTTCTCTCCGAGCACAATCCTGCCGGTCTTCGGCTGGATCAGCCCGGCGATGGCGCGCAGCACGGTCGACTTGCCGCAGCCGCTCGGCCCGAGCAGAGCAACGATCTCGCCGGCCTCGATATCGAAGGCCACGTCGCTGATGGCGTTCTGGCCACCGTAACTGTGGGTGAGGCCCTGAACGCTGAGCCGCTTGCGTTCAGCCATATTCGGTATGCCTGGCATAGGGCCTCCCTGGTTCTGGGTCGAGGTCACGGATTGCTGTGCTGTCTCCGGCACAAGACGGAGATGCGGTCCGGCGAGAAATTTTGCGTCGAGCTTGTTCATGAGAAACGAATTGCAAGCGGCATGCCAGTTTTGCCGTTCGTCATTGTCGTCAATTCTAAGTCAATGAAAATTAAGCAACATTTTAGATTTATAAAGTTTCGCAAATTCATAATAATACATATGAGATTTAGAATTCGCATTTAGTTTTTGTATAAATTTTCGCCAGTGTCGTATATTAAATGGGCATCAGATAGAAACAGCCACGGCCCCTGAGCCGGCGATCAAGCGCCGAAAAGTGCGGATTTGGCATCTGATGAGGTGTTTTTAGGCCTCTTAGGCGAATGGGGCGGTCAAAAGTGATGCGGCAGGGCAGGCGAGCGTAAAAATTGTGCATCATACGTTCGAAACTTAATGCGAATTATGTTGCGAAACTCTATCCGAAATGTCGTCATCAAGAAAAAGACTATGGATATCAGACAATTATCGATGCGCCACTGCAGGTGGCACGGCGATTGCATGGATGATCCCGAGAATTCACCGACACAAAAAGGGGATCACATGATGCGCATCCAGAAAATCTTGAAGGCCGGAGTTGCCGGAGCGATGGTCTCTTTGATCGCGGCCTCTGCTTACGCCGCCGGAGGTGCCGCCGAGAAGATGACGGCCGATGCCGATGTCGCCAAGCTCCCAGGCGTCGTCCTCTCGCAGCAACTGGCCGACGGTCTGCCGCCCTCCATCAAGTCGTCGGGCGTCTTGAAGGTCGCGACCGACCTGACGCCGCCGATCAGCTTTCACGGCGAGGATGGCAAGCTGATCGGCATCGATGCCGATATCGCTGCAGCACTCGGCGTCATCCTGGGCGTCGATGTTGAGATGACCGATGTCGGGGCGGGTGCGGCGATCGTGCCCTCGATATTGGCAAAGCGCTTCGACATCTCCATCTCGGGCATCAACGACGATCTGGAGCTGGAAAAGCAGGTCGACGTCATCGACTATATGTATGACGCAACGACGATCATGACGATCAAGGACAATCCTCTCGCCATCAAGGGCATGGAGGATCTGTGCGGCAAGAAGGTCGCTGTTCCCGTCGGCACCTTCCAGGCGAAGATGGTCGAGGCGGCATCGGCCAAATGCGCGACCCCGGTCAATATCATGTCGATCCCGAAAATGCCGGATGTGCTGCAGGCCGTCCGCACGGGGCGGGCCGATGCCACGGTCAATGGTTACGCCACCAGCGTCTACACCACCGAGCACCAGACCGGAAACGGCAAGGGCCTGCAGGCGCTGCCGGATATCCGCCTTGCCGTCGGTTATCTCGGCATGCTGACGGCCAAGGACAATTCGCAGCTGCGCGACAGCGTCGTAGCCGCCTTGCAGCAGATCGTGGACTCCGGCGCCTACGAGACCATCATGAAGAAGTGGAGCCTCGGACCGCTGGCCGTGAAGACCGTCAAGGTCAACGATGCCGCCAGCATGCCTGCGGATTGACGCCGATGGCCCTGTTTCAAGCATCACCCATATCGCTCTCCCTTGCGCCATCGGTCGGAAGACCGATGCGTTGGGGGCAGATCGCAACCGGTGCCATCGCGATTTCAGCGCTGGCCTTCTTCGCGCTCGTCGTCGGGCAGAGCCAAAGTATCCAATGGTCCGAGATCCCCCGCTATCTGGTGGATCCTTCGATCCTGCGCGGCGTGCTGCTGACGCTTGAATTGACGGCGGGTGCCATGGTGTTCGGCATCGTGCTCGGATGCCTGCTGGCGCTGATGGCGACGAGCCAGAACCCAGTTCTCAAGGTGATCTCCGCCGGCTTCGTCTGGTGGTTTCGCGGCGTGCCGCTCATCGTCCAGATCTTCTTCTGGTTCAATATCGCCCTCTTCATCCCGCAGATCGGGATGGGAAGCTTCACCATTTCGATCAACGATCTAGTGACGCCGGCCCTGGCCGGCTTCCTCGCACTCGGGCTGCACGAAGCCGCGAACATGTCGGAGATCATCCGCGGCGGCCTGGTCGCGGTCGATCGCGGCCAGCGCGAAGCGGCCACGGCGCTCGGGCTAAGAAAGACACAGACTTTTTTTACCGTCATCATGCCCCAAGCCACGCGTATCATCGTGCCGCCGACGGGGAACCAGGCCATCGGCATGCTGAAGGCCAGCGCCATCGTCTCGGTCATCGGCATGCAGGATCTGTTGACGCAGGCGCAGGCAATCTACGCCCGGAACTTCCTCGTCATCGAACTGCTGTTCGTCGCTTCGATCTGGTACCTCGCCATCACGAGTGTCGCATCCATTGGCCAGCACTATCTCGAAAAGAGTCTCGTTCCGAAAGGCCGGACAGCAACGAAGCCTCGCGCTCCCGGACGGGCGTGATCGCGGATCGATCTACGTGAATTGAGATCAACAACGAAGGGGTCGCCAGTGCAGCGCGCCCCATCAGGAAACAGCAGAGGAGCATGACATGAAACTGGGAATTGACGGCATAAAGCTGCCGGAGGCGAAGAAGCGGGGGCCTCTGGCAAGCCTTGATCACGTCAAGGAACTTGGGCTCGCAGGCCTTTTCTTCAGTACGGCGCTGGACATGAGTCCTGACCTCGACAGCGGCCTGCTGCGCGAGATCAGGGCGAAGGCCGACGACCTTGGCCTCTATCTCGAAAGCGGCATCGGCAAGATCAATCCCTATTGCAGCGCCGAGGAACCGGCCCTGCGGGCAGCCGGCGGCGGCGATATCATTGCCGGTTTCACGCGCATGATCGAAGCAAGCGCCGCGATCGGCTGCCATGAGCTCTGGGTTGCTCCGGGCAATTTCAAGAGCGAATATCGCGGCCGGCTGGCCAATGACCGCTTCCGCACCGATGTGACCTGGGAAGATCAGTTGCTCGGGATCGAAAAGGTCCTCCGCAAGCTCGCTCCCGTCGCCCGTACCAATGGCGCGCACATGAACATCGAAACCCATGACGAGATCACCTCCTTCGAGATCCTGAGACTGATCGAGAAGGTCGGCGCCGATTGCGTCGGCGTCGTCTTCGACACGGCAAACGGACTGCAGCGGGGCGAGCATCCGGTCTTCGCCGCCAAGCGGCTGGCTCCCTATATCCGCCAAACCCATATCAAGGATGCCTATGTCGGGCGCGCTCCGGGTGGTCTCGACTTCCAGACCAGACCCGTTGGCGGCGGCATCGTCGATTTCGCCACGATCCTTCCCATTCTTGCGGACGCCCACCCGACGCTGAACCTGTCGCTGGAGGTTGCCCAGTCTGTCGCCGACAAGTCTCGCAAAGCCAATCCGCGGCAGTGCATCGAGATCGACGATCCTATCTGGCGCGCCGGCCACCCCGACCTGACGGCGGATGAGTTTGCGGCCTATATGGCGATGGTGGATGCCTATGAGAAACGCGTCGCCTCAGGTGAAATTCCGGACTGGGTCGCCTATGAAAGCAGCCAATACGGCTACCCGACTTACGAAAATCAGTCCTACGGCTTTGCCGAGGCGATCGGCTTCATCCAGCAATCGGCGCGTCATGTCGAGGCGGTTTGCGCCGAAAAGGGTATTGCCCTGTCCGCATCGGTGAAGAAGCAGAAAGCGGCTTGATTTCCCAAGGCGGTATCGGCGTTTTCGCCAGTACCGCCGATCGAAATGCACGTGCCGAGATGATCTACGCAGGAATATTCTTATGGAAATAATTATCGGGCACGGATATCTGGTGATCGATCGAATCGACGCAAGGCCGCCAGAGGCAATTTGGAGACTGAAATGAGAAAGATGCGCCGTCAGAGTCCCAAGGCGATGACAGCGGCCAATGGGTCGGTAGAGAGCGCCGATACCCATGACGATGTTTCGGAACGTATCCGCGCCACGCTTGCCGCCGCCATCGGCGAGGGTGCGCTCAAGCCCGGCACCAAAATCCTGGAGGAGGCGATCGCCGAGCATTTCGGTGTCAGCCGCACCGTCGTGCGCGGGGCACTCGGTGTGCTTGAGAGCGACCACCTGCTGGAACGCAAGAGAAATCGCGGCACTTTCGTCGCCGAGCCGAGCGTCGAGCAGGCAAAGAGCCTTTTCGAGGCGCGGCGGAAAATAGAGCGGCTGCTTCTGGAACTCGTCATCGCCCGGGTCACGCCGGAGCAGCTGGATGCGTTGCAAAAGCTGACGGACGAAGAAGAGCACATCCATCACCATGGCGACGAAAAATCGAAGACGGTTCTGTCCGGCAAGTTCCACATCGTGCTTGCCGAAATCGCCGGCAACCCGGTGCTGACGGAAGTGCTCGCCAAGATCGTCGCCCGGCTTTCCCTCGTCATGTCGCTCTATGAGGAAGACCGCAAGGACGACTGCGGTGCGGACCACCATCGCATGATCGTTGCTGCCTTGAAGGCAAAAGACCTCGCCAAGGCGCAACAGCTGATGGACCACCACCTCGCCGACATCGAAGGCCGTGTGCGCCTGACCGAAGGGCAGGGTGACCGGCACACATTCCTGGCCGTACTGGAGAATTTTTCCTGATGGAGATCCGCGCGTATCGCTGATGCTTGCTCCAGGACTTGAATCAACAAGAGTCCAGCGAGCTATCTGCCGTGGCGGGTTCGTGCGTACAGCCCTCCAGCCCGCTTGGAGACGGCAAAAGAGGGCAGTCATCCTCGGATTGGCTGACAGCGGACATTCGCATGATCTGCAGGATCGAGTAGACGTCTGTCTTCGGTCACATCGCAACAGCCAAAATCCCAGTGTAGGTCAGATGATGCAACAACTGATCGGCTCCGTGCGCGGCCCAGTAAGGACGGCTTGTCATGGCAGCCGGATGGCGGCGCGCGTGAACGGCCTTTACGTGATCAACGGTAAAGTGAATTAGAAATTCGCCTAGCGCCAAGACCGTGATCGTCACGCCATCCAGCCCGAACAAAAGCAATCCCGGAAGGGTGCCCGCTACGTGGATCGCGGCATGAATATAGCCTCCCGGGTGGCGGATATCGCCCTTGCCCTGCAGAATCCAGGCCGGCTGCAAGAGATAGTCGGCGGCGAAATGTTTGACCTGCAGCCAGGCGAGTAAGCCAATAAGGAAAGATGCACTTTCCATGATCCGTCCTCCCTCAAATCGGGGGCGATTTCCGATCCAGGGTAAAGATCGGCACCGGTTGCGATTTGCCGCGCACCACCGTCTCTCCCAGCGAGCGGGCATCGAGCCGCCGGTTCGCCCGTTCCCACGTCTCGCCACTCAACACGATTTCAACGCCTTTGTCTTTGGCGACGCCGACCAGGCGGCTTGCGAGGTTTACGACATCGCCAATCGCCGTGTAGCTCAGGCGTTCGGCCGAGCCGATATTGCCGACGAGTGCCGTCCCGCTGTTGATGCCGATCCTGACCCGCACTGCGTCATGCTGGGGCGCGAGCGGCGGGATGGCATGCATCGCGTCACGGATCGCGGCTGCCGCACGGCAGGCACGCGACGCGTGATCGGGCTCGTCGTTCGGCGCATTCCAGATCGCCATCACAGCATCACCGATGAATTTGTCGACCGTGCCGCCCTCGGCGTGGATCGCGGCGATGGAAAGCGTGAGGAAGCGGGTGAGATGCGGTTCGACACCGGCGCCGAGTTCCTCGGTCATCTCCGTAAAGCCCGGCAGGTCGGCGAAGAGAACCGTGATGTCGGTAAGCTTGCCGCCGGGCCTGGGCTCGATGCCGCCGTTGACGAGCGGCTTGACGACATCGAGCGGCATGAAGCGGGCGAAGGCCGATAGCCCCGAAGACATCCGTTTCAGCGCGACGGAGAAGTCATTGAGTTCAACCAGCACGGTGGGCGTGTGGCTGACGGCATCGAGTTCGAAGCGTTCGACCGCGTGCAGTTGTTGCGCCAGGCGGGCAAGCGGCCGGGCGAAAAGCAGGCGGGCGAAAATAATCGCGGTGACAGCGGCAAGCAGCGCGATGCCAGCGACGATGAAGAGCACGCGCTTGGTGTTCTCATCGATATCGCCGGCAAAGGTGGAGCGCGGAATCGCCGTCAGCAGCCGCCAGTCTTCAAACGGCAGCGCACTGGATGAAATGAACACCGGCCCGAGAGCGGCACTTTGTTGCAGCGTGCGGAAGACGTTTTGAGGATGGGTCCGGCGCGCGGATGCGACGGCAGCAGAAAGCACGTCGGTCTTCGGAAAATCGGCGAGATGGGCGGCCATGATGCCGTCCGACGGTTCAGACGTGGCGAGGACCACATCGTCCTTCGCGAGCACATAAATTTTGCTCTCCGAGGGCATGTTGAGATCCTGCAACGTCAGCGACAGTTGTCGCAGGCTGACCGCTACCATGACGACACCTTCGAGCCGTCCGAAGGCTTCGACCCGTTTGGAAAGAACGATCGAAGGCTCGAAACCGCTTGGCAAGATGTCCACGACCGTCCAGGCCGGATCGGTGCTGTCCTTGCCCTTGCGATACCAGGACGAGCCCTCCGTCACATAGGCGCTCTCGGTGTTGACGCGCTCTTCGAAGAATATGTCGCCGGGGATCGGCTTGTATCGGTCGCGGCGCAATGTTCGAGGTTTGCCGGGCGCGGCTTTGCCGATTTCGACCATCTCGATCCGGCCATCGGCGGCGGCATGTGAACCGAAGAAGCGCCCATCGGTGAAACCGAACCCAATCCAGGCGATCGCCGGCTGCTCACGCAGCAGCGAGAGAAACAGGAACTCGCGCTTGACCTCGTCATCGGGCTTGATGGCGCCCTGGAAGAAGACCGAGCGGATTATTTCCGCGGTACTCGATACCAGTGCGAGTTGCGAGGCGAGTTCGTTGCGAACGGCGCCGGTGCTTTGCGCATCGAGGGCGGCCACGACATTATCGACATTGGCACTCGCGGTGCGTTGCCAGATCAGATGGACGAGGACAGCCGTCGAGATGACGGCAAGCAGCAGCAGCATAGTGACTGCGCGGCCCATCTTCACGCGTGGAAGGAAATCAGCGCTCATGGCGGTCGGTGATGAGGCGGGCGCTCCGCTCGTAGCGAAGATAGGCCAGGCCCCAATCCATGAAAACCACGAGGCGATTGCGGAAACCGACGAGGAACCAGAGATGGGCGAGGTTCCAGATCAGCCAGGCCGAAAACCCGGACAGCCTGATCCGTCCGAAATCGGCGACCGCCGCCTTGCGGCCGATCGTGGCGAGATTGCCGAAATGCCGATAGCGGAACGGCTTGACCGGATTGCCCGCGATGAGCGCCCGGATGGCATGCGCGGCATGCTCGCCCATCTGCTTGGCGGCCGGCGCTGTGCCTGGCACGGGATGGCCATCCGCGTTCTTCGCCGCAGCGGTATCGCCGATGACGAAGATGTTGTCGTGGCCGTGGACATTCAGCCGTTCGTCGACCACCGTGCGGCCGGCGCGGTCGGCCCCGGCGCCGAGCCATTTGGCCGCTTTGGATGCCATGACACCTGCGGCCCAAAGCACGCATGCCGAGCGAATCTGGCGGCCGTCGGCGAGCATGACGCCTTCGCTATCGCAATGGGTGACGGCAGCGGCGGGCAACACTTCCACGCCCAAGCCTTCGAGATGACGGTGCGCCTTTGCCGAAAGGCAGGCCGGCATGGTGGGCAGGATACGGTTGCCGGCTTCGACCAAGACGACGCGCGCCGAAGCGGCATTGATGTGACGGAAGTCGCGAACCACGACCTTGCGGGCAAGTTCCGCAATCGCACCGGCCATTTCGACGCCTGTCGGGCCGCCGCCGACCACAACGAAGGTCAGTAACGCCTCGCGCCGCTGATCATCCTCAGTGACTTCGGCGCGTTCGAAAGCGGAGAGAATCCGGGCGCGGATCTCCGTCGCATCGCCGATCGTCTTCAGGCCCGGCGCGCTTTCGGCCCACTCTTCATGGCCGAAATAGGCATGACGGGCGCCGGTCGCGACAACAAGATAGTCGTAAGGGATGGTCCGCTCGGCGGTGTGAACAAGCTGCGAGGCTTTGTCGATCCGCTCTACCCTTTGCATCAATACCGTCACATTCTTCTGGCGCGACAGGATGCGGCGGATCGGCATCGCGACTTGAGCGGGGGATAGGCCTGCAGTCGCCACCTGGTAGAGCAGCGGCTGGAAAAGGTGATAATTGCGACGGTCGATGACGGTGATATCGACCTCAATGCTCTTCAGCGCCATGGCTGCGGCAAGCCCGCCGAAGCCGGCACCGAGAATGACCACGCGCGGGAGGCCATTCCCGGGCATTGGGCGGATCATGTTCGGCGCACCGCCCGTCATCGCGCCCTCGGCTTCGATCCGCATGGCTCAGCGCTCCCGCGAGAAAAAGCGGCCGGCGAGATGGTCGAGCGAGATGACGCCCGCGCCTCGCGCGAAAATCAGCAGCAGCGGAGCCGCCCACGTCAGATGTTCGCCCCAATGGGTAGGATAGACGAAGATCTGGATTGTGGCGACAACGCCGAGCAGCATAAGCGCCGCGAGTCGCGAGAAGAGTCCGAAGAAGATCAGGATTGCACCCGACAGTTCGGCGGCCGTGGCGAGCAGGGCTGCGACGCCGGGATCGAGTACCGGCAGCCGATATTCCAAGGCGAAGAGCTGGACCGTGACGGGCCAGGAGGCGAGCTTGCTCTGCGACGATTGCCAAAACACGTTCGCAACAGTGAGCCGGGCGACGAACTGGACCGCCGAAAGCGGTACGGACGAGGCCAGCCGGAGTGCATGCGAATAAAGGCCGGCGAAACCGCCTCGTTCGGGCATGGATGTCGGGGTCATCATGGTCATCGATCCATTCCTTCTCAGTTGATGTTTGCAGGTTGGTGGCGGACGCGGGTGACGAGGCCGTCAGCAAAGAGACCGCCGAGCGAGGAGACGAGGTTGAAATTCGGATCGCGCGCGGCGGCTTTCCGGACGGCATGTTCAAGTCCGCGGCCGCTCTTCAGCGCCTGCAGAAAGGCGTAATGGGCGCCGCTGAGGCGGAGAAAGCGAACGCTGTCCCGGTTCCGCCACAACGCGATCCGCTGCGGTTGCCTTCTGATGCCGCCAAGCTGTTCGAGATCGCCGCTTGCCTGGTGCGCCGACCAGATGTCGAGCGCCGGCCAGCGGCAAAAGAGCAGTCGCAACGACGGCTGGAGGATCAGCTCGGGCATGGTGTCTTCGCCACTCCGGGAGAGTTCCGCCATATTCGCAGGCGGCAGCGCCGGCGCATCGAGCGCCTCGGCGATCAACCATTCAAGCCGCGCCGTATCGGCGATGAAGGGCATAGACTTGAGGTCTTCGAGCCGGCCGAGGAAGTCGGCGAAGTCGCTGCCATAGCGTACCAGCCGCGCTTCGGACGGCGGGCTCACGCGAATGAAGCTTGCGGCGATATGGCGGAAATACCGCTCTCCAATCAGGCTGACGGCGACAGGAAAGACCGACACGAGCGTGGCGCTCAGCGATGCGAATGTGTTGTTGCGGTAGATGTTGAAGCGGCGCATCGGATCGAAGCGGCCGCCCGTATCGAATGAGGGGCCGAGATCCGGCCCTCGACGGTTAAGGATAGCATCCGCGACGGCGTGCTGCAGTTCGAGTTCAGACAGCATAACGCGCCCTCCGCGTGAC
This sequence comes from Rhizobium sp. LARHSG275, assembly GCF_052871115.1. Classification (NCBI taxonomy): domain Bacteria; kingdom Pseudomonadati; phylum Pseudomonadota; class Alphaproteobacteria; order Hyphomicrobiales; family Rhizobiaceae; genus Rhizobium; species Rhizobium sp. LARHSG275. The sequence goes on from NZ_JBIXJN010000030.1 coordinate 22,907, forward strand.
GGAGTTGCTCGCGAAGACCGACGGTGTAATCGTCGTCAAGGCCGAGATCGCCGGCATGGCGCCGCGTGCGAGATTGCTCGTGGAGGGCAGCGCGATGCCGCGGAACCGGCGGTTCTGCTGCTGGGCGATCTGCGGCGCACCGCGCTGCTCGAAACCGATCGAGGCGGCCATCATGTCGGCCCACATTGCTTCGCCGAGCAGCACATCGAGCGCGGGAACCTCGGTGTCCCATTCAATCAGCGTCGGGCGTGGGCCGATCTTGCGCAGCACATGCGCATAGAGCGACCAGACGGCCGGCGGCACGCGGGAGCCATGATCGTCGATCAGCACGATGTCGCCCTCGACCTCGTTGACTGCATGGCCGGCGAGATGGATTTCGCCGATGGCATCGGCGGGCAGGTCGTCGATGAAGGCCTTGGCGTCGAAATCGAGATTGCAGGCCGAGACATAGACATTGTTGACGTCGAGCAGCAGGCCGCAACCGGTGCGCTTGACGAGCTCGGCGAGGAATTGCGCCTCGGTCATCGTGGAATTGGCGAAGGCGATATAGGCCGACAGGTTTTCGATGAAGACGCGGCGCTGCAGCCTGTCCTGCAACTGGTCGACATTGGCCGCAACGATATCGAGCGCATCTTCGTCGTAGCGGAGCGGCAGGAGGTCGTTGAGATAGGCGCCGTCGGCAACGCTCCAGGCCAGATGTTCCGAGACCAATGCTGGCTGAAACCGGATGCACACGCTCCGCAACCGTTCCAGATGGTCCCGATCAAGACCCGAAGCGCTGCCCAGCGAGAGACCGACGCCGTGCACCGACAGCGGATAGGTCTCGCGCAAGTTTTCCAAAGCGTCGACGGCGGCGGAATCGCCCATGTAGTTTTCAGCATGGACCTCCAGCCATCCCGCCGAAGGCCGGCGGGAGATCATATCGGAAATATGCGGGGAGCGCAGACCAATGCCCGCGGCATCCGGGACTGGAAGATTGGGAAATATCTTGGACATTGGTCACTCCTTCATATGGGTTGGATGAAGCCAGGGAGGCTCAGGCCTTGGGTTCGATCGCGCCGCCGGAAATCTTGGCGCAGGTGCCGGCCGGCACGTAGACCCAGGCATCACCCTGGTTGTCGGCCGTCGAGGTGCCGGCGCAGGAATGGGTGGCCGTCTGGCAATCGTTGAGGCCGGCCTTGACGACGCCGTAGCACTTCTCGAACGAGAATTCGGGCTGTGCAGCAGGGCCGGCAAAGGCGCTGGAGGCAGCCAGGGAGGTGATGGCAGCAAGGGCGGAGCCGATGAGGATGCGGGTCGAGTTCATGGAAATGTCTCCTGGTTGAGGTTGGATCAAACCGGTTTCCGGCTTGACTGGAATTACTTTCCCGCATTGCCGCCGATGTTTGAAATGCTGTTGCGGCATGGTTTTCATAGACTGGCGCTATGCGCGGCGGCGGCTGGCGAGAAGGCAAAAAATAACCCCCGGGGCGACGGGGGGAGGTGGCGTGGACCGGAACCGGCGACGCGGAGGGAACTCCTTGGAAAATCAGAGATATCGTTCGCGAATGTCGACTGTCGAGCGCTTGCCGATGTCCTGGTAGTTGGTCAGCAGCCACATGTCGGCGCATTCCCGGCCGCGGTCGCGCAGATCGACCAGCGCCCCCCAATCGGCATTGAGCTTGCTCGACACGGAAAGGCTCTTCATCGTCTCGTCGTCGGAGATGCCGTGCACGAAGATGCGCTTGAGATTGCCGGTACTTTCAGGAGATGCATCGATCAAATCGGTGACGAAAGCCACCGCCCGCATTTCCCGCAGCAGCGACGAATTGAAACTGATCTCGTTGATGCGATTGAGTATCTCGGAGGCGGTGTGCGGCACCTCGGCCCGCTCGATCGGATTGATATGGACGACCAGCACATCCGGCGTGTCGCAGCCATAGATCAGCGGAAAGATTGCCGGATTGCCCATATAGCCGCCATCCCAATAGGACTCGCCGTCGATTTCGACGGCCTGAAACAGAAAGGGCAGGCAAGCCGATGCCATGACGGCGTCGATCGACAGTTCGTCATTGCCGAACACCTTGACCTTGCCGGTTCGGACATTGGTAGCGCAGATGCTGAGTTTCACCGGACAGCGCGCCGTGCGGATCGCATCCATGTCGACCGATTGCTCCAAGATCTGCCGCAGCGGATTGAAATTGAACGGGTTGAACTGGTAGGGCGACATCAGTCGCGTCACCATGTCGAACATCATGAAGGCCGGCGAAAATTCCAGCGCCCGAGATCCGGTCATCTTGTCGAAGATCGTCGGCTGCAAAGGCCCGGATGCCGATGCATGGCTGACGCGCCGCCAGAAATTGGCGAGCGCGGTCTGCGCCCCGCTCCGCCCGCCTTCGGCCAGGCCATAGGCCAGCACGGCGGCATTCATCGCGCCGGCGCTGGTTGCGACAATGCCTTCGAAGGAGAGGTTCGGCTCGTCGAGCAGCCGGTCGAGCACGCCCCAGGTGAAGGCGCCATGCGCGCCTCCGCCCTGGAGCGCCAGATTGAGCGTCCGCGGCCCTCGCTCAGAGGAGGCGACAACCGCGCTGTCGGCGATTATTTTCTTCACACCTGCGTGCTTGTTCATGGTCCTCACTCCCCGATTTCTTCGTGTTGAGATTTTCAATGCGCCGTCCAGCCACCATCGACCGGAATGGCCGTGCCGGTGATGGAGCCTGCGAGATCGCAGCAGAGAAAGACGCCGAGCGCGCCCATTTCCTCGACCGTCGCGAAACGTTTGGTCGGCTGGTTCTTGAGAAACACGTCGCGGATCACTGCGTCGCGTGCGATGTTGTGCGACTTCGCCTGCGCGTCGATCTGCTGCTCGACAAGCGGCGTCCAGACATAGCCGGGGCAGATTGCATTCGACGTCACGCCGAACTCGGCACCCTCAAGTGCAATCGACTTGGTGAACCCCACCATGCCGTGCTTTGCTGCGACATAGGCCGACTTGAAAGGCGAGGCGACAAGGCCGTGCGCCGAGGCGACATTGATGATGCGGCCATAACCGCGCTCGCACATGCCGTCGAAAGTGGCCTGGACAAGATGAAAGGCGGCCGACAAGTTGATCGCCATGATCGCATCCCACTTCTCAGGCGGAAATTCGCCGATGGGAGAAACGTGCTGGATGCCGGCATTGTTGACGATGATATCGATTTGGCCGAATCGAGCCTTGGCGCGCTCCACCATCATCAGGATAGCGTCGCGCTTCGACATGTCGGCGCTGTCATAGGCGACATCGACATCGTTGCTCTCGGCCATCTCGGCGCGCAACGTTTCAATGCCGGCGGGATCGCCGAATCCATTGAGCATGATCGAGGCACCCGCCCTTGCCAGCGCATGGGCAATGCCAAGGCCGATACCGCTGGTCGAGCCGGTCACGATCGCCGTACGACCCTCGAGCATCTTGCGGCCAGCCAGGGGTTCAGTTTCGGTAGCAAGCAGATTGAGCATTGCGTTCTCCATTTTTAGACGCCACGATTTGTAGCTTCCCGTTCAAAATGGCGCGGTTGCAGTCATAAGAGAAATGCCGCTCACTAATGGAATTGATAATTCAGTGGCATTGGCCGAATATAGCGCCGGGGACCAGAGTAGATGCATTGGCTTACTTTGGAATTGTTGGGGAGCGGATATGGATATCCATCACATCCGGTATTTTCTGGCCGTTTGCGAAACGCGCAACTTCACGCGCGCGGCGCAGAACTGCAATGTCACTCAGCCCGCGCTGAGCAGAGCGGTTCAGCAGCTCGAGGACGAGGTGGGCGGGCTGCTTTTTCGTCGCGAACGAAACCTCACCCACATCACCGATCTCGGCAATCTCTTGCGTCCGCGTTTCCAGCAAGTGCAGGACGAACTCCTGGGCGTCAAAACCGAGGCATCGAAATTTCTCTGTCTCAACGACGCGCACCTCAAGGTCGGCATCATGTGCACGATCGGACCGCGGCGCTTTACCGGCCTGCTCACCGATTTCAACATGCGCCACAAGGGTATCCAGCTCCAACTCGTCGAGGGCATTCCGGCCAAGTTGGCGGGATTGCTGGAGCAGGGCGAACTCGATATCGCGATCATGTCGAGCGCCGACAATTTTCCGGAGCGCTTCGATGTGACGCCGCTGTTTCGGGAACGGTTCATGCTGGCCTTTCCGGCGGGGCACCGGCTTAGCCAATACGATGCCATTCCGATCGCCGCGATCGATGGCGAGATCTATCTTCGCCGTGTCAATTGCGAGTACTGGGACTACCTGACGGATCTCTGTGACGCTCAGGGTGTGAGCACTATCGTCTCCTATTCGAGCGAACGTGAGGACTGGATTCAGAATCTTGTCGCTGGTGGTCTCGGTATCTGTTTCATTCCTGAATACAGCGCCGTCGTGCCTGGCCTGCAAGTCCGGCCGGTCGCCGAACCGGAGGTAACCCGCGAAGTCTGCCTTGTAACCGTAGCTGGCCGCCGCTTCTCCCCGGCCGTCTCGACTTTCGTCGGCGCTGTCAAATCTTACGGTTGGGCCGCGCTGCCAGGCCGCTCACATTGAAAGCATAGCGAATAATGAACTGTGCTCCGTGTCCTGGCGATGCGGAGCGTCCGCACGTCCTGCGTTTCACGATAGCCTCAGGCTATGGAATTGAGAATGAGGCGGCATTTCTCATTCGCCATCACCTTCTCCATGCTCCTTGTCATGCCCGGCGCGAACGCTTCATCCGGGCCCAACCAGGAGAACTCTGATGAAATTCGAACTGAATGCCAAGCGCCTGACGCTCGCCTCCGTCCTCGCTCTCGCGTCTTTCACCACCATGTCCACAGGCCAAGCCTATGCCGGCGAATGCCCGGCCGGCCAGGTCGCCGAAAACGGCATGCAACCCGGCGAAATGATGCCGAAGGGTGTGACTGACAAGCTCATCTCATCGATTGACCTCGCCTCCAAGGGAGACGCCTGGAAGAACAGCGCCCTGCGGATGCGCAAGCTGGTTGTGCAGCCTGGCGGCGTCGTGCCGTGGCATTCGCATGAGAGCCGTCCGGCCAACATCCTGATCGTTTCGGGCTCGATCACCGAATACCGCAGCACGTGCAAAGTGCCGATCGAGCATAAGGCTGGCGACGTGACTGCCGAATTCGGCATGCTGTCGCATTGGTGGAAGAACAACGGCAGCAAGCCGGCTGTTCTCTACTCCGCCGACATCCTGACCTCGGAAGAGCAAAAGAACGAATCCATGTGAGCCGCTTCCGAGCTCGCTGACAGCTGTCTCCGGCCCCGCCAAGCCGGAGACGCCACACGCATTCACCAGACACTTGGAGTGATCGCCATGACCGGCATCGAGCATGTCCTCAATCCGCCGAGAACGACCCTCGGCGCTACCGCCGCCGATGGCTGGCGCTTTGCCGTCATCGCGTTGATTTCCTTCCTGACGTTGGTCGATCTCTTCGCGGCTCAGGCGATCCTGCCCGCGCTTGTGGAGAGATTTCAGGTCAGCCGCGCCGCCATGGGCTTTGCCGTCAATGCCAGCACTTTCGGCATGGCCGTCGCCGGGCTTGGCATAGCTTTCTTCGGTCGCAGGATCGATCGCCGCAGCGGTATCTGGATCAGCCTTGCGCTGCTTTCACTTCCCACGACAGCTCTGGCCTTTACCCACGATCTGACGGTTTTTGCCGTCCTCCGTATCGTCCAGGGCCTCTGCATGTCGGCAGCCTTCACGCTGACCATTGCCTATCTCTCGGAACACTTCTCGCCAACCCAGGCGACAGGCGCCTTGGCGGCGTATGTCACCGGCAATGTCGCGAGCAATTTCTTCGGCCGCATCCTCTCTGCAATAGTGGTCGGGTTCGGTGGGCTTGAAATCAACTTCCTCACCTTCGCGGCCCTCAACATCGCCGGCGCGCTGCTTGTCTGGCTCACCCTCAAAAAGACCTCCTCCATGATGCAGACCAGCGAAGACGGCTCGTTCAACACGTACCGCTGGACCTATCATCTCGCCGATGGTGAGCTGCGCCGCGTCTTCGCGATCGGCTTCCTCATCCTTTTCGTCTTCATCGGAACCTTCACCTATGTGAATTTCCAACTCGTGGCTCTCGGCCTGTCGCCGATGACGCTCGGCCTGGTTTATCTGGTATTCCTGCCGTCGATGCTGACCACGCCGATGGCAGGCAAGCTCGCGGTCCGGATCGGGGCAAAACTTGGGATCATTTCGACGCTTGGGCTCGCCATTGTCGGCCTCGCGGCACTTCTGAGTGTCAGCTTGCCTCTGGTGTTGGCCGGACTGGCGCTCGTGGCAATAGGGACATTCCTCGCCCAAGCGATCGCCACCGGATTGGTTGGCCGACGCGCGGTCACGGACAAGGCAGGCGCCAGCGGAATTTACCTCGCCTCCTATTACACCGGGGGTCTCGCAGGCAGCCTCGTACTCGGCCAGATCTATGATCACGTGGGCTGGCCGGCCTGTGTCGGCATGCTCGTCGCAGCGCTGCTTGCGGCCATCGTGATTGCCCTTCCCATCGGCTCAACGCCCGGTCCACTCCGGCGATGATCCAGGGACATCGAAGCGCACATCGAACGGCATTCTACAGTGTCGAGACGGCCGCAGGCGGGAACGCAGGCAGAGCTACCGAAAGCTATCCGAGGGGCAAGTGGACGAACCGATCTACCGTCCGGATCAATCCAACGGCATCACAAAGGTGAAGCGCGTCTCCTTGTCATCGGAACTGACCGTGATCGTCCCGCCATGGGCGCGGGCGATTTCCGAAGCGATGTGCAGACCCAGCCCCAATCCTCTTTGATTTGTACCGATTTCGCCTCTGAAATAAGGCTGAAAAAGCCTTGTCATCGCATCGCAGGAAATCGGAGGGCCGCTGTTGGCGATCCAAAGTTCCAGTCTTCCGTCGACAGTTGCCGCCGAGAGCCGCACCGGTTCGTCCGGCGTCCCATGGGTCAGGGCATTTCCGAGCAGGTTGGACACCAGCTGGCCAATCCGGCCGCTGTCGCAGTTTATCGGTCCGGCGAAGTCGATACTCACCTCAATTGCGCGGTCGAGATGACAGGAGCGGAGTTCTCCGATGACCTGTCGCAGGATCGGTTCGAGATACTCCGCTCGCCTCTCGATCGTGATGCCGCCACCCAATCGTCCGCGCGCGAAGTCGAGAACGTTGTCGATCAGGCCGGACATGCGAACGACGCTGCCCTGCATCAAATCGAGAATGTTGGTCGAGCGATCGGTCTGCTCCTCCTTTCGCAGCATGCGAGCCGCAGCGGCAATCGAGGCAAGCGGATTGCGCAGGTCATGGCCAAGGACAGCGATAAACTGCTCCCGCAATTCGGCGGTTTGCTGTTCAAGGTCGAGCTGGGATTTGACGATGGCGCCGGCTGCGTCCGCGGCTGCGCGCGCCTCGACCAGCTCCCGTTCATAACGGCGACGCTCGGCAGCCTGGAACATCGTCACGCGGGTGAAAAGCAGGGCACCGTCTTCTGCGCGTCTTTCCATTGCATTGGCGAGCACGGGCAAGGTCCTGCCGTCGGCCGTCATAAGATCGAGAGCAACCTCATTGAAAACCCCCTGCATGCGCAGCAGAGGCGAAAAATGGGTTTCGTAGAATATCCGGCCCGACGTGTTGAGCAGGTCGCGAAGTCGTTTGCCGAGGAGTTGCTCGGCAGGGATGCCGATCCAGGTCGATAGCGTTCGGTTCACCTTGACGATGCGCCCGTCCGGCTGCAGCGAAAGATAGCCGCATGGCGCGTTTTCGTACAGGTCCTCAAGGTCTTCCGCCGGCATGACGATTTGCGTGTCGCCACCGGTCATCGGACGAACCGCCGGATTGCGGATATGACCTCGTCGGGAGCGCTGAGATTGGGGCAGTGGCCCCTGGCGTTCAGCACGACCAATTGACTGTTTGGGACCTGCTGATGCACGAATTCGCCGACCGGGGCGACGAAGCGCCCCATATTTTGGTCGCATCCGAATCCATGCGAAAATATCATCGCACGCTGGCCATCGCCCCGGACTTGAACATGATTTCGATCGATGACGGTCATCTCGCCCTCTGCCCTGCTTTCATAGCATGTTCAGCCTGTTTTGGATTGAGGAAAGAATTGGGCAATGCGTTCGATGGTCGTGTGCCGCGATGTTCCAGAGGTGGCCGCCAGCCGTTTGCTGCATACCTCAGTCCGTCAATTTCCGGAGCTTGAAGAAGAACCGCCGAGGGTCGCCGCGCACGCACATCATTCCGGCAATCTCGTCATCGTCAATCCTGCGGAAATAGTCCACGATCGGCTGTTTGTCGTAGATCATCGCAGCCGTTTCGATGCCGTCGAGGGCCTGAAGCCGCAACGAAGCTGTGGTGCCTCTCGCTCGAAGCACCTTCTGCAGGTATGAGAACCAGCCGCGGGCAACGAATGTCCGGCCAAAGGGCGCCATCTTGATCGCCAGATTAATGGGTAACAAGCTTGGCTCGAGCGCCACGAGTCGGCCCGGTTTCCATGTGAAGAGCAGGGCGTCCGCCCGCATGTCGGAATGGAAGCGCTTGCCAAACCAGTTGAGGTTCTCGAGCACGCCGTCTAGCGGATGACCCGACGGAATGCCGACGCCGCTCCAAAGGCCGACCATGTCCTTCGGCTGGACAGGATCCAGCGACCGGAACCAGGCAGCCACCTCCTCCTGCCGGTCGCCTCGCATGGGTTCTCCTCCAGGGATGTTCATTGCGGAAAAATAAAATGAAGGTTCGGAAGTTCCCGTTTATGCGGACCGGAAGCGCAACGGCCCCCGAGGGGGCCGTTGGGGGTGTTCACCGGACAAGACTGGCCTATGCCTCAGGCGCGCGACGGCAGCAGGGGATAGCCGACCATGACGGCGCGGCCGAGCAGGGCTGCGACGAAAGCCTTGATCACATCGCCGGGAATGAAAGCCATCGAGCCGACGAAGGCTTTCGTGAAGCCGAGGCCGGCGACGGTCGCCAGATAGGTGATGCCGAAGGCGTAGAGCACGACGATGCCGCCGACCATGGCGGTGAGGAAGAAGCTGACCGTCTGCACCAGGCCGGATTGCTGATGGTTGACCAGCCGTTCGCTGAGCCAGCCGGTGACGAAGGCCGCAAAGATCCAACCGATCAGGAAGCCGGCCGTTGGCGATGCGAAAATGGCAAGCCCGCCGCGACCGCCGGAAAGCACTGGCAGGCCGATCGCGATCAGCACCAGCACGATCAGCACGGCAATCGCGCCGCGCCGGGCGCCGAGCACGACGCCGGCCATCATCACGCCGAGGGATTGGGCGGTGATCGGCACCGGAATGAAGCCGAGGGAGATCGGCGGCAGCAGGCCAAGCGCCACGATGATCGCAGCAAAGAGGGCGGTAAGAACGAGGTCGCGAGTGCTCATCATGAATTCCGTGTTTATCAATCGTTAACTCACATGCCGCCGAATGCCGCGCGCGTCAATCGCCGCGGCGATATTATCCGCATCCTTGAGCGTCAGGATGATCAGCGGCGCAAGCAGCGTTGTCGGCCGCACCTTCAGCCCGCGTGCCTTGTGCGCCTCGCGGATCGCCTGATAACGCCCGACGATCTCCGGCACGAAACGCAGCACCAGCCCCAGCGCCAGGCCGATATCGTCGGCCTGCACCCAGCCGGTGCGTTCAAGCGGGCGGGCGAGCGCCGTTACCTCGTCGATGAACTCGGTGATCGACGTCGTCGCCGTCACGGTGGCGGCCAAAAGCATCAGCGCCGTCAGCCGCAGCAGGGGCACGAGCGCCTCTTGCCAGGGATTGAAGATGAGGTTGAAGAGTGCCACGACCGCGATCGTCAGGAAGATCGGCCGCAGCCGCCTGAGCCCATCGGCAAACGGCAGGCCGACCATGCGGTAGAGAACCGCCGTCAGCAGCACGGCGATCGACAGCAGGGCGAGGTTCCCGCTGATGAACAGCACCACGCCGAAGACCGTCAGCGACAGCAGTTTTAGCCGCGGCGAAAGCCGGTGCATCACGCTGTTGCCTTCGACATAGAGTGACTGCATCAGGCGGCGATCTCCTTGTAGCGGGCGATCGCCTCAGTAGCCGGCGCATCGGCGGCAAGCCGCCCCTCATGAAATAGCAGCACCCGCTCGAAACCGGCGATCAGCTCCAGATCATGGGTGATGATGATGGCGCTTTCCGGCAGCCCGGCGATAATCTTCTCGACCAGCGCCCGGTTCTTGAGGTCGAGCTGGTTGGTCGGTTCGTCGAGGATAAGAATGCCAGGCCCAGTCGCCAGCACCGAGCAGAGGGCCGCCACCTGCAGCTCGCCGCCGGAAAGCTCATGCGCGCGCCTGTCGGCCAGCGCCTCGGCGCCGAACCGGGCCAGCACGCCCTCGACCTTCGCGTCGATTTCCGCCTTGCTGAAGCCGCGCCGCTTCAGCCCGAAGGCGATGTCGTCTTTGACGATCGGCAGGATGATCTGGTTCTGCGGCGACTGGAAGATGAAGCCGACATCGGCCACCGCAGTCTTTTCATCGCTGGTGTCGCGGCCGTTGACGGTGACGCGGCCGACCGATGGTTTGGTCAACCCGTTGATCAGCCGCGCAAAAGTGGTCTTGCCCGAACCGTTCAGCCCGATGACGCCGATGCGTTTTCCACTGATGCCAAGCGTCAGCGGCTGCAGCGCCACCCGCGCCCCGAAACTGACACCGGCACCTTCGAAACGAATATCCAAACCAATCCCTCGCATCCTGCGTGGTACGTCTTCGACGCCTTGCCCCAGGAGATTGCCGCCCGACCCTCATCCGCCTGCCGCCACCTCTGCCTGGGTCGAGCCACATGTCTCGACCCGTCCTTCGGACCCCCGCTCGCGGGGAGAAGGGGATATGCCGCACCCGCTTCCTCAATCTCGACGCTGCGTTTGGCACGTCCCCTCTCCCCGCAGGCGGGGAGAGGGTTAGGGTGAGGGGCAGCCATTGGCGCCAACCGGATAGCAATGCTTCTATACGGGGACATCAGCCTGATGAAAGAGCAAATTGCGCTGTCGATATCGAGTGGCTAGGAAGATTTTCCGGATTATGATGGGGTCATGACGAATCTGCTTTCCAATTCCGACGCCCGCCGTGTCTTTCTTGCCAAGCAGGGCCTCAGCGCCCCGCCGAACCGCGCCTTGACCAAGGCCGGCCTGCTGCAGCTCATCCATGAGCTGGGTTTCGTCCAGGTGGACAGCATCCAGACGGTGGAGCGGGCGCATCATCAGATCCTGTTTTCCCGCAACCAGACGTATAGGCGCGAGCATCTGAAGGCGCTGCTCGAAAAGGAACGCGCGTTGTTCGAGCACTGGACGCACGACGCCTCGATTTTGCCGAGCGCCTTCTTCGTCTATTGGAAACACAAGTTCCGCCATCAGGAAAAGGTCCTCGTCGAACGCTGGCGCAAATGGCGCGGTGAGGGTTTCGAGGCAGCCTTCGAGGAGACCTATGAGCGCGTGCGTCGCGACGGCGCGATGCTGGCGCGCGACGTCAAGGCCGACGGCCACGTTTCCGGCGGCTGGTGGAACTGGCATCCGAACAAGACGGCGCTCGAATATTTCTGGCACACCGGCAAGTTCGCCATCGCCGGCCGCTCGAACTTCCAGAAGATCTATGACCTGGCGGAGCGCGTCATCCCGGCCGAGTTCCGCGAGCCCGAGGTGAGCCGCGAGGAATTCATCGACTGGGCCTGCCGCAGCGCGCTCACCCGCCTCGGCTTCGCCACCCACGGCGAGATATCGGCCTTCTGGAACCTGGTCTCGCCCGATGAGGCCAAAGCCTGGGTATCGGCCCATCGCGACGAGCTGACCGAAGTGCTGATCGAACCGGCGCTCGACGGCAAGGCGCGCCCATCCTGGGCCTTTGCCGATTTCCCGTCGACGCTCGACAGCTATCCCGATGCTCCGCCGCGCATCCGCGTTCTCAGCCCCTTCGATCCGATGATCCGCGACCGCAACCGCACCGAACGCCTGTTCGGCTTCTTCTACCGCATCGAAGTCTTCGTGCCCGAGCCGAAGCGCGAATATGGCTATTACGTCTTCCCGCTGCTCGAAGGCGACCGGCTGATCGGCCGCATCGACATGAAGGCGGATCGGAAGAAATCGACGCTCGACATCAAGCGGCTGTGGCTGGAGCCGGGCGTGAAGCCGTCGGCCGGCCGGCTGGAGAGGTTGGAAGCGGAGTTGGAGCGGGTCGCGCGGTTTGCCGGCGTGGAGAAGGTCGTGTTTCTGGAGGGCTGGAGAGGGTAAAGCTTTCGCCGGAGCAGCAGCATCCTGCGCGAAAACCCCTCCCCAACCCCTCCCCACAAGGGGGAGGGGCGGCCGTGTGGCGCCCGTCGCATTTCATTCCAGACGATCCGGCATGTGGCGGCGTATTTTGGTGGCAGGACTATGCCGCGGGTTAGTCCCTCCCCCTTGTGGGGTTGGGGAGGGGTCTTTGTCTCTGCCTTGCCGACGGCGGGCTCCCCGCTAGCAGATTTCCGTCGTGCTGATCTTGATGCCGAAGCCTTCGAGGCCGACATAGTGGCGCTCGCGGCTGGTGAGCAGCTTGATCGAACTCACCCCGAGATCCCTGAGGATCTGTGCGCCGAGGCCGATTTCCAGCCATTCGCTCTCGCGGGTCTGGGCTTCGGAATGGGCCTCCCGGCCCTGGTTGCGGGCCTTGCGGCCGTTGTCGTGATGGCCGACGCCGACGGAGCCCTCGCGCAGGTAGACGATGACGCCGCGGCCCTGCTCGGCAATCTTCTGCATGTAGAAATCGACCGGGCTGTTCTTGCCGAAAAGATCCTCGGCGACATTCTCCGGATGCAGCCGCACCGGGATGTCGACCCCGTCGCGGATGTCGCCGAAGACGACGGCGAGATGCTGCATCGGATCCCAGGGCAGGGAATAGGTATGGGCCTTGGCCTTGCCGAACGGCGTCTCGATGTCGAAGCTGGTACCGAGTTCGATCAGCGTTTCCTTGCGCTGGCGATAGGCAATGAGATCGGCGACCGAGACGAGTTTCAGCCCGTGCTGTTCGGCAAAATCGACCACCTCAGGCCCGCGTGTGACGGTGCCGTCGTCATTGACCAGCTCGGAGATGACGCCGATCAGCGGCAGGCCGGCAAGCTTGCAGAGATCGACGGCCGCTTCCGTATGGCCCGAGCGCATCAAAACGCCGCCTTCGCGGGAAACCAGGGGGAAGATGTGGCCGGGGCGGACGAAATCGGAGGCGCCGACATTCGGATTGGCGAGGTTGCGCACCGTCAGCGTCCGGTCGTCGGCGGAGATGCCGGTCGTCGTGCCGTGCTTGAAATCGACCGAGACGGTGAAGGCCGTCGTATGGGCCGAATCGTTTTCCGCCACCATGGCGTTGAGGTTGAGGCGTTTTGCCTCTTCCTTCGGCATCGGCGCGCAGACGATGCCGGAGGTGTGACGCACGATGAAGGCCATCTTCTCGGGTGTGCAATGCACCGCGGCGACGATCAGGTCGCCTTCGTTCTCGCGGTCATTGTCGTCCATGACGACGACGATCTCGCCGGCCTCGAAGGCCCGGATGGCGTCGACGACGCGCTTCTGGTCATAAGACATGGGGCAAGCGCTCCTATTTCAGGCGGCCGGTCTGGCCGCGGTCGCGAAGATAATGATCGGCGATGGCGCAGGCGACCATCGCCTCGCCGATCGGCACGGCGCGGATGCCGACGCAGGGGTCGTGCCGGCCCTTGGTGCGGATATCGACATTCTTGCCGTCCGCATCGATCGACTGGCGTTCGGTCAGGATCGAGGACGTCGGCTTGACGGCGAAACGCGCCACCACCGGCTGCCCGGTGGAGATGCCGCCGAGAATACCGCCGGCATTGTTGGAAAGGAAGATCGGCGTGCCGTCATTGCCCATGCGCATCTCGTCGGCATTGTCTTCGCCCGACGTCTCGGCGGCGGCAAAACCATTGCCGATCTCGACGCCCTTGACGGCGTTGATCGACATCAGCAGCGAGGCGATATCCTGGTCGAGCTTGGCATAGATCGGCGCGCCGAGGCCGGCCGGCACACCTTCGGCGATCACTTCGATGACTGCGCCGATCGAGGAGCCGTTTTTGCGGATGCCGTCGAGATACTCCTCCCAGACCGGCACGATCGCCGCATCGGGCGAGAAGAACGGGTTCTGATCGATCTGGTCCCAATCCCAGTTGCGGCGGTCGATTTTGTGTTTGCCGATCTGCACCAGCGCCCCGCGCACGGTAACGCCAGGCGCGACAAGGCGGGCGATGCCGCCGGCGGCAACCCGCGCGGCGGTCTCGCGCGCCGAGGAGCGGCCGCCGCCGCGATAGTCGCGAATGCCGTATTTGAGGTCATAGGTATAATCGGCATGGCCGGGGCGGTATTGCCGGGCGATCTCGCCGTAATCCTTGGAGCGCTGGTCGGTATTTTCGATCAGCATCGAGATCGGCGTGCCGGTCGTCGTCATCGTCTCGCCGTCGGCGTCCATCATGACGCCGGACAGGACCTTCACCAGATCGTCCTCGCGCCGCTGCGTCACGAAGCGGGATTGCCCGGGCTTGCGCTTGTCGAGCCAGACTTGCAGGTCCTCGAGCTTGAAGCGCAGCCCCGGAGGGCAGCCGTCGACGACACAGCCGAGCGCCGGACCATGGCTTTCGCCCCAGGTGGTTACGCGGAAAAGGTGACCGAATGTATTGTGCGACATGTGTTCCCACGGTGGCGCGCCAAAGCCGGTCGCTGCCGGCCGCGCCATTGCTTGAAAAGGCGCGACACTCATAGGCCAAAAAACCGCCGAGGCAAAAGCCTTTCTTTGCGCCAAACCGGCAGCTCAGGAAATGCTGTTTCCGTCCGTTGTCATGGACGGGCGGTGCATTGTGCCGCCATTCTCTCTGCACAGGCGGGGAGGGGTCAGGGCTGGGGGCGATCGGCAGGCAGCGATCAGGACGCCAGCCGCCACCCCGTTCCGGTGGCTTCCTCGGTGAAGTCGTCGAAGGAGAGCGGCCGCGAGAAGGCATAACCTTGCAGGATATCGCAGCCGAGATCGCGCAACAGTGCGGCATGTGCCGCCGTCTCCACCCCTTCGGCCACCGTCTCGACCCCGAGCGAGCGGGCGATTTCGATGATCGAGCTGACGAGTGCCCGCTCCTGCGAGGCATTGACGATCGGCTGCACCAGCTGGCGGTCGATCTTCAGACGCTTCGGCTTCAGCTTCAACAGGCTGACGATCGAGGTATGGCCGGTGCCGAAATCGTCGATCTCGATATCGATGCCGAGCGCCTTGATGCGCTCGAGATTCTGCGAGACGACGTCCTCGCTCTCGTCGAGGAAGATCGATTCCACCAGTTCGAAGGAAATCTCGCCCGGACGGATATGCAGGTCGGCGAGCGATTCCAACAGGCTGCCGTCATGCAGCCGCCGCGCCGAAACATTGACCGAGACCTTGGGCACCACAATGCCACGGGCTGTCCAGCGCACCTTGTCACGCAGCGCCGTTTCCAGAACGATCCGGTCGAGCATCTGCACGACATTGATCTCGTCGGCAATGCGCAGGAACTTGTCGGGGGCGAGCCACCCCTTGGACGGGTGGTTCCATCGCACCAGCGCCTCGACGCCCGTCAGTTCCATCGTCCGGGCCGAGAATTGCGGCTGATACCATGCGGTGAATTCGCCATTGTCGATGCCGGCAAGGATCTCGTCGGCGGTGCGCTTGGTATTGATGATATCGGCCTGGAGATTGTGATTGAAGAATTCGAAGCGGTTGCGGCCCATGCTCTTGGCGCGGTAGAGCGCGATATCGGCATTGATCAGCATCTTGCGCGCATCGACATGGATGCCGTTGGCGAGCGCAATGCCGATCGACACGCCGCAGCGGCAGGAAAAGCCCTGGAAATCGATCGGCTGGCGCATCTCCTCGATGATCCGCGTCGAAAGTTGCGCCATCTCCTTGTCGCCGACGTCGAGGGCGAGGATGACGAACTCGTCGCCGCCGATGCGCGCGACGACGTCGCTGCCGCGGACGTTCTTGGCGAGCACCTTCGAGGCGTGCACCAGCATCGCATCGCCGGCGGCATGGCCGAGCGTATCGTTGATGTCCTTGAAGCGGTCGAGATCGATATGCAGGATCGAGAATTTCTGCCGCTCTCGGCGTCCGTCATGGGTCAGATTTTCGAGCGCGATGTCGAGCTTGCGGCGGTTGGCGAGTGCAGTCAGCGGATCGTGCAGCGAGTTGTGCTCGATCCTGTTCTTGGCAAGCTCGAGCTCGATATTCTTGGCGACCGCCTCGTCCTTGGCGGCCTTCAGCCGGATCGTCATCAGCACGTCTTCGGTGGCGTCGAAGGCGATGCCCATGACCTTCATCTCGCCCGTCCCCGTCTGGTGGACCTTGCCGACCGAGCGCACATAACGCACCGAGCCGTCGTCGACCAGCACGCGGCAGACGAGCGTGTGCGTATCGCCGTTCTTCTTGAAGTGGCGTGCGCTTTCGAGCGCTAAGGCTCGATCCTCGGGGTGGATGCAGCCAAGCCAGATCTCCTCGGTCATGAAGCCGTTGCGCGGCGCAAGCCCATAGAGCTCGTGCATCCGCTCGTTCCAGATCGAGCCGCCTCGGCCGGGCCGGGCTTCCCATATGCCGCACTGATAGGAATCGAGCGCCAGGTCGAGCCGGCTGGAAAGCTCGGCCAGCTGCCCCTCGCGGCTCGAGAGTTCTTCAAGCGCCAGCTCCAGCTCGGCATTCTTGACCTCGCTCATATCCTTGGCCTTGCGCAGCCTGTCGGTGATCTCCGCATCGGCTGTCACGTCCCAGACGATGCCGATCGTCTTGCTGATGCCGCCGGCATCCGTATAGAAGGCGCCGACCGAGCGCAGGTGGCGGATACCGCCGTCGGCAAGCATGATGCGGTATTGTGCCGTGCAGGCAGCACCGGCGATGCTGCAGCTGAAGAAATGCACTTCGGCGATGTCGCGGTCCTCGGGCAGGACAGCCGCCAGCCATTCGTCGAGCGCCCAGCTTCCTTCCTCGGCCGGCTTGCCGTGCAGGGCCGCGGCGCGCGTGTCCCAGAGCAGGCTGCTCGAATCATCCTGCAGCTCCCAGATGCCGATATTCGAGGACTCCAGCGCCAGATTGAGCCGCTGCGACAGTTCCAGCAGTTTTGCCTCGCGCGTCTCCAGCGCCATAATGTTGCGATTGCGCTCGCCGAGCAGGAGGGTCGCGAAGAAGATCGGCACGATGATGACGAAGCCGCCGGCAAGGATGATCAGGCGCAGCTCGGTGCGGTTTTCGGGTATCGCGTCCCAGCCGCTGTTCGGGACCGCGGAAAGCTCCCACTTGCCGCCGGCAAAGCCGATCTTCTGGCGCATCGGATGCTTGTCATCGATATCGGACGAACCGAAGAACGGTGCCGGCAGAGCAGCATTGGTCGCGGCCGCCGCGCCGATATCGCGGATGGCGATCGACAGATGGTCGAGATGCGGATAGCGTTCCCGGTTCTCGCGGTCGCGTGCCGGCATCAGCCCGGTCGCCTGGTAGAACATCGTCTGGTCGATGGCGACTTCGACCGCCCCCCAGAGCCGCCGTTCGCCGTTCTCCCTGACAAAAACCGGGAAGAAGATGGCAAAGGCGTCGCGGCTGTCAATGCTGATCGGGCCGTAGAAGCGCGCCGACTGGTCGCCGGCCGCGCCGGTCATCGCCTGGCGGAAGAACAGAGCCTCGCGCACGTCGCGGCCGATCCGCTCATTGCCGGATTGCGGCGGGTGGATGTCGCGGACGATGAAATCAGGCGCGACGGCGATATGAATGAAACAGGGGTTCTGGATCAGCAGCCAGTTGATCTGGCGCTCCATCTCCTCTCCGTTTGCCGTGCTGACGGAGATCAGGTTCGTCAGGTCGCGCACGATGCTGAGGTCCATATTGATCTCGGCCATGACGCGGGCGCGGATCAGGTTCGTCTCGTTTTCGGTGCGGATACGAAGTTCGCGCACATGAGACGCAGTATTGGCCTGGTCGAGCCCGAAGCCGACCACGATGACGACCAGGGCGACAAGCGACGAAACCACAAACGAGACGCGGCTATTCTTCAACACGCGCCGCAACTGCTTGCTGTCGCTGAGCCTGGATAACAAAATGAAACCCCCATGTTGACGAGCAACTGTAGGGCGCGCGGGTTAATTTACGATTGCCCGCCGTCGATTCCGGGAAGGCGAAGAAAGGCGTAAAAACCCGGGTTAACGCGGCATCTTGATTATATTTAAAATCCTATTCATCAATTGGGCGGGGAAAGCCATTCTTCCGGGCAATTTTCGCCATATTCAGGAGCTTATCTGTGGCCAGTCAGTTTCTCGTGCAGCGTCTTATAAGGATTGTCGCCATGCGTTTCGTCGTCGCCACGCTTTTGGCAACAGCAAGCTTCCTGTCCCCGATGAGCGGTTTTGCCGAGAGCGCCGATGTCGAGGCGACGATCAAGAAGGTCGACACGGCCAACCTCGTGCTGACCCTAGATGACGGCAAAACCTATCAGGCGCCCGAGGAATTCAATTTCGACGGCCTCGAAGCCGGCGTGAAGGTGATCGTCTTCTATACCGAGGTCGACGGCAAGCGCGTCATCAACGATCTCGATATCGTCAAATAGGCAGCGTAACGCCTAGATCGGCGTATAAAATTCACTTCCATTCCACTACATATGTACACTATGCCACGTCGGCGTAGTGCCCACAGTGGTGCGCAACCTCGTAGGACAATCGTGTCCGCTATGGAGACTGATCGTATGAAGCACGCCTCGATCATAGTGCGCGCGGATTGGGATGAAGAGGCTGGTGTTTGGGTTGCCAGTAGCAACGATATCGAAGGGCTGGCCGTCGAGGCCGACACCCTCGAAGCCCTCGAGCCTAAAGTTGTGGCAGCTATAACCGACCTTTTCGAGCTTAACGGCTTCACCTCGAGTCTGCCGGAAATCCCCGTCCATATCATGGCCGAACAGCTCGTTCGCATCCCCAATCCGACCTACTGAGCGCATGGCCGGCTATCTCCGCGAACTCAAAGAGTTATTGCTGAAAGCCGGCTGCGAATACGTGCGACCGGGAAAGGGTGATCATGAAATCTGGTACAGCCGATTTCTAACCGCCACTTCACGGTCGACCATGGTGTAAAATCCCGCCATACGGCCAATGAAACGCTAAAACAGGCCGGACTTCCGAAGGCTTTTTGATCGAGGCGCAATGGCAATGCCTACAGCCAGACGATCGTCCGCTCCGTGGTTTCGATCCTGATGATCCGATCCTGTGGGATCGCACCTTCCGCAGCAGTGCTTTTCGGCAGGTCGGCGATCGTCTGGAACAGCGTGCGGATGACGCCGCCATGCGTCACGCAGACCGTCGGCCGATCGACCGAGTTCAGCCAAGAGCCGGTGCGCCAGGAGAGGATTTCATAGCTTTCCGCATCATCGCCGGGCGGGATAAAATCCCATTTCGAGGCGTTGCGCTCCGCTACCCGCTCGCGCTGCGTCGCCTTCAACTCCTTGATCGTTGAGCCTTCCCAGTCGCCGAAGGAAATTTCCACCAGCCTTGGATCGGTGCGATAGGCCAGCGGCGGCAGGCCCATGGCGGTGCGCATGATTTCCATCGTCGCGCGCGTGCGCTGGAGCGGGCTTGCGACGAAATCGAACTGGTCGATCGTGTCGCCGAGAATCCCGGCAAGCGCGATGCCGTTCTGCCGGGCCTGTTCCAGGCCCGTGGCATTCATCGGGATATCCTTCTGACCCTGCAGGCGGCGCTCGGCATTCCAGGCGGTCTGGCCGTGTCTGATCACGTAGATAAGCACGGTCTCGCATCCATATGGAGAAATCAGTCCTTGATGACGGAAATGTCGGGCGCGTCGACCGCCTTCATGCCGATGACATGATAGCCGCTGTCGGCGTGATGCACTTCGCCGGTGACGGAGCGCGAGAGATCCGACAGGAGATAGAGGCCGACATCGCCGACTTCCTCGATGGTGACGGTACGGCGCAACGGCGCGTTATATTCGTTCCACTTCAGAATATAGCGAAAATCGCCGATGCCGGAGGCGGCAAGCGTCTTGATCGGTCCGGCCGAAACGGCGTTGACGCGGATGTTCTGGGGGCCGAGATCGACGGCAAGATACTTGACGCTGGCTTCGAGCGCGGCCTTGGCGACACCCATGACGTTATAGTTCGGCATCACCTTTTCGGCGCCGTAATAGGTCAGCGTCAGCATGGCGCCGCCATCCGTCATCAGCTTCTCGGCGCGGCGTGCGACCGAGGTGAAGGAATAGACGGAGATCTGCATCGTCTTGGTGAAATTGTCGGGCGAGGTGTCGACGTAGCGGCCGGTCAGCTCGTCCTTGTCGGAAAAGCCGATCGCATGCACGAGGAAATCGATCTTGCCCCAGAGCTTTTCGACGTTTTCGAAAACGGCGTCGATGGTTGCTTCGTCGGCGACGTCACAATGGCCGACGAGCGTCGCGCCGATTTCGGCGGCGAGCGGCTCGACGCGCTTCTTCAGCGCATCGCCCTGGTAGGTGAGCGCAACTTCTCCGCCCTGCGCATGAATGGCCTTGGCAATACCCCACGCAATCGAACGATTGTTGGCGACACCCATGATGACGCCGCGTTTGCCTGCCATGAGGCCGGATGCTTGAGCCATATTTCGCTCCCTAGGATTCTGATCGATCCTGCCTATGGCATAGGCCGTTAATCGGTTCAAGCTTGGCCGGGATCATCAACTGTTAGGGATCGTAATAAAGGGTGCGAATGTCATAAAAATTTCATAGGAACAGGCCTTCGCGCATGCTCCGCATGAGATCGGTGATTTTGTCGTCGGGTTTTTCCCACAAGATAATGCGCAATTCGACGACGAGATCGCCTCTGCCGCCCTCTTCGCGGGGCAATCCCTGGCCGGGAACACGGATCGTCTTGTCCGAGCCCGACCATGCCGGGATCGTCACGTTCAGCGGGCCGCTCGGTCCTTCGATACGCGCCTCGGTGCCGAGCACGGCATTTTCGATGCTGAGCGGCAGCACGGCGTGCAGATCGAAACCATCGACCGTGAAGCGCGGATCGGGTGCAATGCGAATGTTGACGACGGCGTCGCCGCGCTGCATGCCCGGCAGTTTGAAGCCCTGTCCCTTGAGCCTGATCTCGTGACCGTCGGTCGTGCCTGCCGGCAATGCGAAGCCGACTTCGCGGCCCTCCGGCAATGACGCCGTGATCCAGCCGCTCTTCAACACGTCGTCGATAGTGACCGTCGCCGTTGTCACCTCATCCGGCGCCCTTTCGAGGCCGGTGTCCTTGGCGCCGGTGAAACGGCGCACCAGATTTGTCAGGATGCTGAGTGGCAGCGACAGGTTGGCGGCGGCATTTGCCGCCGCTTCGCCCGCTTCCTCGTCGCCCTTGGTGTCGGCCTCGGCGGCGTCGCCATCCATGCGCTTGCCGGCGTCGCCCTGGGCGTTTTGTGTCTGCTGATTTTGGGCCTGCTGATATTGCGTCCGCTGGGCGCGACCCTGCGCTTGGCCGCCGGCGGCAGCCCGGGCCTGGGCGCCGAAAATGCGATCCACCATCTCATCGGCCGCCTCAGCGGAACCTGCCTGTTGCCTGGAGCCGTCGGCGGCAGCCTTCTGGGCGGCGGCGCGCGCCAGCTCTTCCATCACGCGCTCGGCATTGGCCTGCGCCCCCTTGGCGCGCACGGCCGCCTCGCGGGCGGCCTGGCGCTGCTGCATGATCGTCTGTTCGTGCTTCTTGGCTTCGGCCATCCGCAGGGCATTGTCGAACAGGCTGCGTTTGCGCGGGTCCTTCAGCGTTTCATAGGCGCGGCCGATCTCGGCGAATCGGGCCGTTGCTGTCGGATCGTCCTGATTGTGGTCGGGATGGGCTGATTTGGCCATGTTGCGCCAAGCCGCCTTGATCTCGTCTACTGCCGCGTCGCGCTTGACGCCCAGAATTTTATAAGGATCGCGCATGTTAAAACCGCCGGTGTTGCGATGCGGCAAGCCTCGTCCTTGCCCGGCATCCCCGTTCAATAAAACGTATGTGGCGCCGCCCGCTACATAGGCAGGAACAGCCACTCTCAACGCCGATCCTGCGGCGGAGTTGCTAATCACTTGTTATTTCTGTGGAGACATGTGGGGTGTTTTGCGGCGAATGGTTAGCTCTTTGCTAAGCACGCGGCAGAAAGTGGACGGGCGTTAACCTGTCGGCGACGGCGCTACCCGTCTTTTCGGGCGCGCAAAAGGACGCTGTCACACATTTGATTATGCAGAGGCAGATCAGCTTTCCCGCCGGATCAACTTTCCCGCCGGATCAACTTTCCCGCCGGATCAACTTTCCGGCTGGAAGCTCAGAAGCTGCCAGTTGCCGCCGCCGACGAGGCAGGTCTTGCCGTAGAATTTGGCGATGCCGACATAGGAATGGCGGGTCGTGCGGAACTGCCGGCAGACCTGGCCGGACTCATTGTTCTCGACGATCGTTTCGATGACGCCGGCACTGCCGGTCGATGCGTTCGCCCAGGGAAGCGGCTGGCCCTCCAGCCTTTCCACGTCGGCCGACGTGACGGCGTTGCGCACGGTCATCTCGTCGGAGAGCGTGTCCGTGCTCGGCGGCGTCTGCGGCACGGTGCCGGTTGCCACCGACCGGTCGACCTTGGCGTCACTCAGGAAATCCATGCCGCCGCCGACGCAGCCGGAAAGCGACAACATCGCGACGCCGATGACGAAGGATGCGCTGCTGCGTCGCCGCAGCCCCTTTGTATAGCGAGATGACTTTGCTATGACTTCCACCCTGCATCCTGTCCAGTTATCAAAAGCTGGGCGAGTTTTGAATAATCCGGGGCATTTGAACCAATATGTCGGCAAACGAGTTAACAAGCGGTGACTTTACCGAAAGTGGCGAGCCCTTCAAGCTCTTTGCCGAATGGCTGAAAGAAGCGGAGGCCTCCGAGCCCAACGACCCCAATGCGGTGGCGCTGGCGACGGTCGATGAAGATGGTCTTCCGAATGTCCGCATGGTTCTCCTGAAGGGATTCGACGAAGATGGTTTCGTCTTCTACACCAATTTCGAGAGCCAGAAAGGCCGCGAAATTCTTGGCCAGAGAAAGGCCGCCATGTGCTTTCACTGGAAAAGCCTGCGCCGTCAAGTGCGGCTGCGTGGTCCCGTCGAGATCGTCACCGACGCCGAAGCCGACGCCTATTTCAAGACACGTGCGCGCGGCAGCCGCATCGGCGCCTGGGCCTCTAAACAATCTCGTCCGCTCGAAAGCCGTTTCGCGCTTGAGAAGGCCGTGGCTGAATATACCGCGCGTTATGCCATCGGCGAGATTCCGCGCCCCGCCCACTGGTCGGGCTTCCGCATCCGGCCGACCTCGATCGAATTCTGGAAGGACCAGAAATTCCGCCTGCACGACCGTGTCGAATTTCGCCGGCCATCACCGGAAGGCGAATGGGACAAGGTGCGGATGTATCCGTAGCGGGCTTTACCGGCCCATCAGCTTCAGCGGTATGCCGGAAGCAAGCGCCGAGACGTAGCGTCGCTTCTGGTAGAAGCCGTTGAGCGAAATGCGCGGGAGATAGCCGGTGAGCCGCGCTGCCGGCAGCCCGGGTTGCGTGGTGACCGCGAGGGTAAAGCCGAGATTGCGTGCGATGCGCGCCTCGCGGGCGGTCGCAGCCTCCGGCGTGCCGTAGGGATAGGCGATCGTCTCGGGACGGAAGCCGGTCACCGCCTCAAGGTAATCCGCTGAAGCCTGCATCTCGATTCGCGCTTCGGCTTCCGGCAGGCGGGCGAGCGCGCGATGGCTGATCGTATGGGCGCCAAGCGCTGCGAGCGGATGGCTGGCGAGCCATTGCAATTCGCCAGGCCCCATCACCAGTTCGCGAACGATGTCTGTCGGCTCGATATCGTTTTCCCGCGCCAGCAGATCGATCGCGGCGACGGCGCGCGCCTCGTCGGAGCGGTGGATATACCAGGCGAAGCGATCGAAGGCATGCCATTGCTGCTGCAGGCTGTCGAGCACCAGGCGCTCCATGCCGCGGCCGAAATCGAAGCGGATTTCCGGCGCCTGGCGCAAGAGGATCGCCAGCGTCTCCCACCAGATACTGTGAGAGCTCTCGGCAAAACCCTTGGCGACGAACACCGTGAACGGCGCCTGATGCCGCTCGAACACCGGCAGCGCATGTTCCAGATTGTTGCCGTATCCGTCGTCGAGGGTGAAGGCCGCAAACGGCTGTGCGCCCTCGGGCTCTGCCAACAGCGCCGGCACCTGATCGAGCGGCACGAAACGATAGCCCTGCCGCCTCAGCCGTTGCAGCGCCGCGTCGAGAAAACTCGGGGTGATTTCGAGATGCGCATTCGGTTCGAAGATTTCGGGCATGTGCGGGCGGACATGATGCAGCGTGAAGACGACGCCGCGCCCGCGCGCTTCGCGCATCAGCCCGGCCGAGCCGAGCAGCCAGGAAAGCTCGAGCCCGGCGCCGATCGCTGCACGTTTTGCCAGTCGCTTGAATTGTCCCGTCATGCGGCGCCCGTTCGTTGCCTTTGCCGGAAACTAGCAAGTGCGACTTAAGCCTTGCTGAATCCCGATCCGGCACATGTCCTTGATTTCCTGTTAACCAAGGTGATGAAAAGACTAGAAAAATGATAGGCGTTGCCTCAAAGTCGCGCCAAACTTACGGCTTCTGTCACATTACGACACAAACGCCGATCTGACCGAGAGCCGGTGCATCAAGTGCCGAGCATCAGGGCAAGCGTATGAGGGGAAAGTGGATGAGAAAGCTTTTGGCGGCTCTGTTGACCGTAGCGCTTGCCGTTTCGGCGCCGCTTGCGGCCCTTGCCGGCAGCGCTTCGCTGATCCTCGATGCCCGCACTGGCAAGGTTCTCGCTGCCGAAAACGCCGATACGCTGAACCATCCGGCCTCGCTGACGAAGATGATGACGCTCTATCTCACTTTCGAGGCGTTGAAACGCGGCAAGATCGCCTGGGACACTCCGATCAGGATTTCGAAATACGCCGCCGCCCGGCCGCCGACCAAGCTTGGCGTCAAGGCGGGCGGCACGATCACCGTGCGCGAGGCGGTCTATGGCATGATCGTCAAATCCGCCAATGATGCCGCCTCCGCCATGGGCGAGACGCTCGCCGGTTCGGAAAGCGGTTTTGCCCGGATGATGACGGCCAGGGCCCGCCAGCTCGGCATGAGCCGCACCGTCTTCGTCAATGCCTCCGGCCTGCCGGACGGCCGCCAGGTCACCACAGCGCGCGACATGTCGACGCTCGCCGTCGCCTTGATGAAGAATTATCCGAACGAATATCGGCTGTTTTCGACGGCAAGTTTCAATTTCCGCGGCCGGACGGTGCGCGGCCACAACAATCTCATGTACCGCTACCAGGGCATGGACGGCATCAAGACCGGTTACACCAACGCCTCCGGCTTCAACCTCGTCAGCGCCGTCAGAGACGGCAACCGCCGCGTGGTCGGCGTCGTGCTCGGCGGCCGGACCGCCCGCAGCCGCGACGACAAGATGGCTGGTTTGCTTGACCGCTATCTCGGCCGTGCCTCGTCTTCCGGCGGCGCAAAGCTGGTGGCGAGCGTCGGCGCCAAAGATACTGTCGAAGTCGCGTCCGCCGCTGACGCTTCGGATGTTCCGGTGCCGCTCAATGCTCCGCGCCAAGCCGACGATCTCGCAGCCAAGAGCCTGGCCTACGCCGATGACGCCGTCGTGCCGCTGGAGCGTCCGGTCGCGATGGACGAGATCCTCAACGCCGGCAAGACACCGAAGACATCGGCGGGGAAGACCAATGGCGACTGGCAGATCCAGATCTCGGCCGCTCCGAGCGCCGACGCCGCACGCGCGCTCCTCGCCCAGGCGAAGTCGGAAGGCGGCGCGCCACTCCTTTCTGCTTCGCCCTATACCGAGGCGGTCGGGCAGGGGGCCAATAAGATCTATCGCGCCCGCTTCGTCGGTTTCGCCAGCAAGGATGCTGCCGTCTCGGCCTGCGATGCGCTGAAGCAGCGCTCCTATGACTGCATGCTGCTGCCGGATCGCGGTTGATCGCCGCCCGGCATTGGCATAATCCCAGTCTGGACAATCATGGGGAATCAGCGTCTCCTCCCTAAACAAAAGGAGAACGCCCATGCTGCGCCGTCTCGCCGATCAGTTCGAAATTTCTTCCTCTACCCACGTCGCCGCCAACGGCATTGAGCGTGATGCCGATTGGTTCCTTCTGAAACTACAGGAGGAAATGGGCGAGCTGACACAGGCCTGGAACCGGCTAACGGGGCGCGGCCGTGCAAAGGGGCGTTCACCGGAAGATATGCAGCAAGACCTTGCCGACGAGACCGCCGACGTTCTCGGCCACCTCCTGCTCTTCGCCCGACGCAACGATATCGACCTTGCTGCCGCCATCGAACGGAAGTGGCTGTTTCAGCCGGCGCAAACGTCGAAGAGCTGATGCAGGGCGGCCAAACGTGCGGCGGTTTTCGGACGACTGCATAGTCGCTTTAGGCGAGGCTGTTCGTGTTCAGCCGCATCACGATCGTCCCAAAACTTAAATCAGCCGACCTTATGGCGGTAGAACTTGCTGTCCACCGCCATCAGCGGGAAGGCGCGGGGCAGGGCGCTCTTGGCAATCTCGGTAAAGCCGTTCTTCTCGTAGAAGCGATGCGCGGCGACGAACTTGTCGGTCGTGCCGAGGAAGATATCGGTAATGCCGGCTTCCCTGGCATGGGCAAACAGCCGATCGAGAAGCCGCGCCGCCACGCCGTGCTCGCGACCGCGAACCGCAGCTGAGACGAACATCTTGCGCAGCGCCGCCTGATTATTGCCGATATCCTTGAGCCCGACGGTGCCGACGATGGCGCCATCCTGGACGGCAACCCAGAACTGTCCCTTGCCGGACTGATAGAAATCCGGGATGACCCGGAGATCCGGCTGCGCATCCGCGGTGATGTCGATGCCGAACTCCTCGCGCTGGATCGGCAGGATCACCGAAAGCACGGCATCGGCGTCATCGGCTGTGAAGGTCCTGATTTCGATGTCCGCCATCACAGTTCCTTTTGCCTCAGGTCTGCGTGCCGCCGACCGTCACCTGATCCATGCGCAGATGCGGCTGGCCGACGCCGACGGGAACCCATTGGCCGGCCTTGCCGCAGTTGCCGATACCGGTATCGAGCTTCATGTCGTTGCCGATCATCGACACCCGCTTCATCGCATCTGGACCGTTGCCGATCAACATCGCGCCCTTGATCGGCGCGCCGACCTTGCCGTTCTCGATCACATAGGCTTCCGTGCAGCCGAAGACGAACTTGCCGGAGGTGATATCAACCTGGCCGCCGCCGAAGGAGACCGCGTAGATCCCCTTCTTCACGGAGGCGATGATCTCCTCGGGCGTCTTGTCGCCGCCGAGCATATAAGTGTTGGTCATGCGCGGCATCGGCACATGGGCATAGCCCTGGCGGCGACCGTTGCCGGTGGGCGCCATGCCCATCAGCCGGGCATTCTGCCGATCCTGCATATAACCGACGAGCTTGCCGTTTTCGATCAGCACGTTGTAGGCAGACGGCGTACCCTCGTCGTCGATGGTGATCGAGCCGCGGCGATTGTCGATCGTTCCGTCGTCGACGACGGTGACACCGGGAGCGGCGACCATCTGGCCGAGAAGCCCGGCGAATGCCGACGTCTTCTTGCGGTTGAAATCACCTTCCAGCCCGTGACCAACAGCCTCGTGCAGCATCACGCCCGGCCAGCCCGAACCGAGCACGACATCCATCGTGCCCGCCGGTGCATCGATCGCCTCGAGATTGACGAGCGCCTGGCGCAGCGCCTCGTCGGCGCCGTATTGCCAGCTGCCCTCGGCGATGAAGTCGCCGAATCCGATGCGCCCGCCGTGGCCATAGGAGCCGCTCTCCTGCCGATCGCCTTCGCCGACCATCACCGAAATGTTGATGCGCGTCATCGGCCTGATGTCGCGCACACGATGTCCGTCGGCCCGCAGGATATCGACGACCTGCCAGCTCGCGGCGACCGAGGCCGTCACCTGCCGCACTTTGTCGTCCTTGCCCCTGAGATAGGCGTCGATGTCCTGCAGGACCTTGACCTTCTCCTCGAAGCTCGGCTGGCCGATCGGGTTCTCGTCGCTGTAGAATTTCTTATTGGTGCCCTGGGGCGCTGCCGCATAGGAGCCGGAATAGCCGCGCGTCACCGCGCCGACGGCATCGGCCGCCCGCTTCAGCGCCGCCACCGAGAGATCGCCGGCATGGGCATAACCCACAGCTTCGCCGGCAACGGCGCGCAGGCCGAAACCCTGTTCGGTGTTGAAGCTGCCGCCCTTCAGCCGGCCATTGTCGAAGGTCAGCGCTTCCGCCTGCGCATGCTCGATGAACAGTTCGCCGTCATCGGCGCCGGACAGAGCCTCGGCGACGCGCTTGCGCATCGTGGCTTCATCGGCATCGAAAAGCGTCAGGAGATCGGTGGTCATGATAGGGCTCCAATGGGCATGCGTTCAGGAGTGCACTTACTCCCTAGATAGGGCTCCACATAATAAGGAGTGAAGCCCCGCCGTCGAATTATTCTTTTTTAATGGGATGATGTGACGAGACGGAACGTACCATACGATGAGTAGGCGGGGAACGGAGAGGGCGCGGCGCAATCTCTTCTCCCCTCGGGGAGAAGGTGCCGGCAGGCGGATGAGGGGGCCACACGGCACATCCTTCACGCAAATCCTATTCCCGGTTCGCTAACGATAACACCGCGCCAAGACCCTGAGCACGGCCGAGATGACGCCAGCGCTGTCGAAGCCCGTATGGGCGTTGTTGAAAAGACCGGCTTCGCCGGCCCCCTCATCCGCCCTACGGGCACCTTCTCCCCGCTGGGGAGAAGAGGGAATCGAGACGTCGCGACTAGCCGGCGCTCA
Organism: Rhizobium sp. LARHSG275; assembly: GCF_052871115.1. Taxonomy (NCBI): domain Bacteria; kingdom Pseudomonadati; phylum Pseudomonadota; class Alphaproteobacteria; order Hyphomicrobiales; family Rhizobiaceae; genus Rhizobium; species Rhizobium sp. LARHSG275. Next base: position 51,764 of record NZ_JBIXJN010000030.1, read on the forward strand.
CGGCAGGGCGTCGAAACCTTCGGCAAAGCCCTTGAGGTCGACGGGGATGCCGATGCCTTCCTCCGGGGTCTGGAAGACGATGAAGGTTGCCTGGGCGCCGCTGCGGAAGGTCTTGAGCAGCTCGTCCTCGAGCACGACCTCGGCATAGCAGCCATCGGCGAAGCAGCGGACGAAATAGGCGCGGCCGATATCCTTGCCGTCGACATTGAGCCCGAGGCCGTTCGGCAGCAGCACGCCGAGCGGCGCGAGCACACGGAGAATCTTCGACTTGCGGTCGGCCGTCTTCAAGACGACGACGGAAAGGCCGACCTCCGGCCGATCCTCGGCGATGACATTCTGCATCAGCGCGCATTGTTCGGTCGAAGCCCCGGCCGGCTTGTCGCAGACGACAGACCATGCGCCGTGATTGGATTTCACCGTGCCGGGCGCCGGCGGCTGCGTCTGGCCGGGCGTCACCTGTTCGACATTCGGTTTGGCGGCGCTCGGCTGTTGCGGCGCCGGAGCAGGGGTCGGCGCCGGAGCCGGCGCCGAAGCGGGCGGCTTGGCCTCCGACGGGGTGGGTTGCTGCTGTGCGAAAACGGGCGTCGTCGCTGCGGCCGCGATGCTGGCAGTCACGAGAAGCGACTGCGCGAGGGAACGGAAACCCATGGAAACCTCTGGATATCGAATCATTGCGGCTATTGTTGAAGCTGCCCACCAAAAATGAAAAGCCCCACCCCGTGAAAACCGGGGGACTGCGGCGGAAATTGGACCTTTGCGAAATAATGTGTCGCGCGCGGATTGGCCGGAAAGCCGATTTTTCATATGCTGATGAAAAACTTGGTATGTTTTGCCGTTCCGGCCTGCCTATGCTTTGAGCAAAAATGCCGCATAGACAATTGCTCTGACCTGTTGCGGCGAATGCCAAACTGTGGTTTGAAGCGCTGAAGATGGCAAGGATTCTGCGTTCTATTGTGCAGGTCAAGCGCTCGAGGGAGATAATAAGGTGATGAAGAAGGCTTATGCAGCCCTGACCGCGCTGGTCTGTCTGCTTTTTGCTTCCGGCACATATGCCGACCAGCCCATGCCGTGGCAGGCGACGCTGCAGCCGGCGGCAACGCCGATCATGCGGGAAATCCACTGGTTCGAACAATATACCCTGTGGTTTATCGTTCCGATCACGCTTTTCGTTCTGGTCCTGCTCATCGTCGTTTGTTTCAAGTTCCGCGCCAGCGCGAACCCGGTTCCCTCGAGGACGAGCCACAACACGATGATCGAGATTGCCTGGACCGTGGGGCCGGTTCTGGTGCTGCTTCTTCTCGCCATTCCTTCGTTCAACCTGCTGACGGCGCAGCTGACGCTGCCCGAAAATCCCGACGTGACGATCAAGGCGACCGCCACCCAGTGGCAGTGGAACTACGAATATGAAGGTTCGGGCGAAAGCCCGCTGGCTTTCGATTCCTACCTCTTGAAGGATCAGGATCGCGCGGCCGCCGGCAAGGAAGACAAGTCGATCTATCCCAGACTTCTCGCCGTCGACAACGAGCTGGTCCTGCCGGTCAACAAGACGGTCCGCGTTCTCGTGACCTCGGCGCCGACCGACGTCATCCACGCCTTCGCCATGCCGTCCTTCGGCGTCAAGATCGATGCCGTGCCGGGCCGCCTGAACGAGACCTGGTTCAGGGCCGAGCGCGAAGGCCTGTTCTACGGCCAGTGTTCCGAGCTCTGCGGCAAGGACCATGCGTTCATGCCGATCGCCATCCGCGTCGTCTCCGAGGACAAGTACAAGCAGTGGCTGACCGCAGCCGCCAGCGACCTGCCCGGCGCCTACAAGACACTCATGGCCGCAACCGATGGTCCCGCAAAGACCCTCGACGTCGCCGAAGCACAGTAATTAAGGGGATCGGGACAATGGCTGGACCTTCCGCTCACGACGATCATTCTCATGGTCACGATCGCACGCATGGCGATCACGCCGCCCATCATGACCACGCGCACGACGATCACGATCACGGGCACAAGCCGAGCTTTGCCAATCGCTGGCTGTTCTCGACGAACCACAAGGACATCGGCACGCTCTACCTGATCTTCGCGATCATTGCCGGCATCATCGGCGGCGCACTGTCGGTTGCCATGCGCATGGAGCTGCAGGAACCGGGCATCCAGATCTTCCACGGCCTGGCCTCGATGGTCTACGGCTATGAGGGCGATGCCGCGATCGACGGCGCCAAGCAGATGTTCAACATGTTCACCACAGCGCACGCGCTGATCATGATCTTCTTCATGGTCATGCCGGCGATGATCGGCGGTTTCGCCAACTGGATGGTGCCGATCATGATCGGCGCGCCGGATATGGCCTTCCCGCGCCTCAACAACATCTCCTTCTGGTTGATCGTTCCCGCTTTCGCGCTGCTGCTGCTGTCGATGTTCGTCGAAGGCCCGGCAGGCGCCTACGGCACGGGCGGCGGCTGGACGATGTATCCGCCGCTGGCGACGAGCGGCACGCCGGGACCGGCGGTCGACCTTGCGATCTTCGCGCTCCACATTGCCGGCGCCTCGTCGATCCTCGGTGCGATCAACTTCATCACCACGATCCTCAACATGCGCGCTCCCGGCATGACGCTGCACAAGATGCCGCTGTTTGCCTGGTCCGTGCTGATCACCGCCTTCCTGCTGCTGCTGTCGCTGCCGGTTCTGGCAGGCGGCATCACCATGTTGCTCACCGACCGCAACTTCGGCACCTCCTTCTTCTCTCCGGAAGGCGGCGGCGACCCGATCCTCTACCAGCACCTGTTCTGGTTTTTCGGTCACCCCGAGGTCTACATCCTCATCCTGCCGGGCTTCGGCATGGTCAGCCACATCATCTCGACTTTCTCGAAGAAGCCGATCTTCGGCTATCTCGGCATGGCCTATGCCATGGTCGCGATCGGCGCCGTCGGCTTCGTCGTCTGGGCTCACCACATGTACACGGTCGGCCTGTCGCTCGATGCGCAGCGCTATTTCGTCTTCGCGACGATGGTCATCGCCGTTCCGACGGGCGTGAAGATCTTCTCCTGGATCGCGACGATGTGGGGCGGCTCGATCTCGTTCCGCACGCCGATGCTCTGGGCAATCGGCTTCATTTTCCTGTTCACGGTCGGCGGCGTCACCGGCGTCCAGCTTGCCAATGCCGGTCTCGACCGCTCGCTGCATGACACCTATTACGTCGTGGCCCACTTCCATTACGTTCTGTCGCTCGGCGCCGTCTTTGCGATCTTCGCCGGCTGGTACTACTGGTTCCCGAAGATGACCGGCTACATGTACAACGAGTTCGTCGGCAAGCTGCATTTCTGGGTCATGTTCATCGGCGTCAACCTGGTGTTCTTCCCGCAGCATTTCCTCGGCCTCGCCGGCATGCCGCGCCGCTATATCGATTATCCGGATGCCTTTGCCGGCTGGAACTACGTGTCCTCGATCGGCTCCTACATCTCGGCCTTCGGTGTGCTGATCTTCCTCTTCGGCGTCTTCGAAGCCTTCGCCAGGAAGCGCGTCGCCGGCGACAATCCGTGGGGTGAGGGTGCAACGACGCTCGAATGGCAGCTGCCTTCGCCGCCGCCCTATCACCAGTGGGAACAGCTTCCGCGCATCAAGTAATTTGCTCGGACATCAGGACGCCGCATGCGGTACGGCGTCCTGATGGTAAGACATTCAGGACGGAATGATGACGGTCATCGACAATCACGAGGTGCTTGCAAAGGACGGCGAATTGTCGGAAGCGAGTGCGCGCGATTATTTCGAATTGCTGAAGCCGCGAGTGATGTCGCTCGTGGTCTTCACAGCCTTTGCCGGTCTGGTGCTGGCGCCGGGCCACATCCATCCCGTCCTCGGCCTGATCGCCATTCTCTGCATCGCCGTCGGCGCCGGCGCCTCCGGCGCGCTGAACATGTGGTATGACGCCGATATCGACGCCATCATGAGCCGCACGGCCAACCGTCCGATCCCGGCCGGCCGTATCGCGCCGTCGGAGGCTCTCGCCTTCGGCCTGGTGCTGTCGGGCTTCTCGGTCGTGATCCTCGGCCTTGCGGTCAACTGGCTCTCGGCCGGCATCCTCGCCTTCACCATCTTCTTCTATGCCGTCGTCTACACCATGTGGCTGAAGCGCTCGACGCCGCAGAACATCGTCATCGGCGGTGCCGCCGGCGCCTTCCCGCCGATGATCGGCTGGGCTTGCGTAACCAACAGCGTGACGATCGAGAGCACCGTTCTCTTCCTCATCATCTTCCTTTGGACGCCGGCGCATTTCTGGGCGCTGGCGCTCTTCAAGATGCGCGATTACGAGGCCGTCGGCGTGCCGATGCTGCCGAACGTCGCCGGCGAACGGGTGACCAAGCATCAGATCGTCGCTTATGCGGTGCTGACCGCCGTCTGCGCGGTATTGCCGTCCTTCCTCGGTTTCGCCAGCTTCGGCTACGGCCTCGTTGCTGCCGCCCTCGGCGCGATCTTCATATACTGTTCCATCGCCGTCTGGCGCATGCCCGACGGCGATCTGAAGATGATCCCGGCAAAGAAGCTGTTCGGCTTTTCGATCTTCTATCTCTTTGCCGTGTTCTCCGCCTTGATGATCGACCGGCTGGCCTTGCTGCTGGTCTCGCATGCGGGAGGTTGGTTCTGATGGAATTGGTCAAGCTTACGGAAGCGCAGCGCAAGTCGCGCCGCAACCGCAACGTCGCGCTGGGGCTGGTGCTTGCCGGCCTCGTCATCCTGTTCTACGCGATCACTATCGTGAAGATCGGCGGGGGAATGGCTGGATGAGCGACAACGCGGGTACACCGAAGAAGCAGGGGCGCAACAACGGCGCCGTCGTGATGATGTGCCTGAGCTTCGTCTTCGGCATGGGCGCGATGAGTTATGCCGCCGTGCCGCTCTACCGCATCTTCTGCCAGGTGACCGGCTATAACGGCACGACGCAGCGCGTCGACCAGGTGTCGAGCGTCGTGCTCGACCGCACGATGCGCGTCACCTTCGACGCCAATGTCGCGCCCGGTCTGCAATGGGAATTCAAGCCGGTCCAGCGCGAGGTCAATCCGAAGATCGGCGAAACGATCCAGGTCAATTTCACCGCCGAGAATCGTTCGAACGAGACCCAGCGCGGCCAGGCGGTTTTCAACGTCACGCCTGGCGAAGCGGGCGTCTATTTCAACAAGGTGCAATGTTTCTGCTTTACGGAAACGGACCTGAAGCCGGGCGAGAAGCTCGACATGCCGGTCGTGTTCTACATCGATCCGGAAATCGTCAAGGCCGTGGAATCCAAGGATATCCACACGGTTACGCTGTCATATACGTTCTACCCGAAAGAGGGTCCGAAGCCGGTGGCTTCGAATGAGGGTGGAGCGGAGAAGATTGAAAAGAAACTTTGATCAAGGCTCGTTTCCGGCTATGCCGGGAGCGGAGTGAAGGAAGACATCCGGGGATAGCTACATGGCCGATGCTCACCAGAAGAATCACGACTATCACATCATCGATCCGAGCCCGTGGCCGATTATCGCTTCGCTCGGCGCCTTCCTCATGGCGATCGGCGGCGTCTGCTACATGCGCTACCTGAACGGCGGTTCGTTCAAGGTCGCCGGTGCCGAGCTCGCCAATCCCTGGCTCTTTTATATCGGCTTCGCGCTGGTGCTCTACGTGATGTATGGCTGGTGGGCCGATACGGTGAAGGAAGCCCATGAGGGTGCCCACACCCGCGTCGTCTCGCTGCATCTGCGCTACGGCATGATCATGTTCATCGCTTCGGAAGTGATGTTCTTCGTCGCCTGGTTCTGGGCCTATTTCGACGCCAGCCTGTTTCCGAACGAGGCGATCCAGGCCTCGCGCCTGGCCTATACCGGCGGCGTCTGGCCGCCGAAGGGCATCGAGGTTCTCGATCCCTGGCACCTTCCGATCTATAACACCGTCATCCTGCTCCTGTCGGGCACGACGGTCACCTGGGCGCACCACGCGCTGCTGCACAACGACCGCAAAGGCCTGATTCAGGGCCTGACGCTGACGGTGCTGCTCGGCGTGTTGTTCTCCTCCGTCCAGGCCTATGAATATGCCCACGCGCCCTTCGCCTTCAAGAATTCGATCTACGGCGCGACCTTCTTCATGGCGACCGGCTTCCACGGATTCCACGTCCTCGTCGGCACGATCTTCCTGGGTGTCTGCCTGATCCGCGCGCTGCGCGGCGACTTCACCCCGAAGCAGCATTTCGGCTTCGAGGCGGCTGCCTGGTACTGGCACTTCGTCGACGTCGTCTGGCTGTTCCTGTTCTTCTGCATCTACGTCTGGGGCGGCTGGGGCGCACCCGTCGCAGCCGGCTGATCGGAACGATAGTCAAACAAAAGGCGGGCCTGGTGCCCGCCTTTTTTGTTGGTGGGGTCCGCGACAGCCCGCACCTTTTCGGAGACCAGAGGGACGCGCCATCCGGGCGGGCGAGGAACGGAGAGGCTCCGGCATGTCTCCTCTTCTCCCCAGCGGGGAGAAGGTGGCCCGAAGGGTCGGATGAGGGGGCCACACGGCACGCCCTCTCATCTTAACTATCCGCTATGTCGACGCGAATGCGTTCGAATCCGCATGAATATTGTTGGAAAGACCGGCTTCGCCGGCCCCCTCATCCGCCCTACGGGCACCTTCTCCCCGCTGGGGAGAAGAGGGATTCGAGACGCTGCGGCATATCCCCTTCGCTCCCTTTACGGGGAGAAGGTGGCGGCAGCCGGATGAGGGGCGCCATCGGCAATCTCTTCGGCCGAGGTAAGGGCTCCGTGCCCGCTTTTATCGCCTCAGCGCGCCCCGGCGATCCGTTCGAAGGCCGAAGGCGCGGGAATGCCGAGATCCAACTGGTGGCGGATCGCTTCGGCGCATTCGAGCGGCGTCAGCACCGACGTATCGACCTCCATATCGTAGATGCCGGGGCGATGAACCTCATCCTGCCAGCGTTGCACCGGTTCTGGAACGGGCACGTCCTCCGTGGCGCTGAGATAAAGCGTCTCGCGCCCTTCCTGGGCAATGTCGCGCCGCTGCATGATCGTCTCGATCGGACAGCGCACGCCGACGAACAGCACTGGAAAGTCTTCCAGTCGCCGGGCGCAATCGCCGAGGATGCCGAGCGGCCGCGAATAGCTGTCATGGTGGCCGAGATCGGCGATGACATTGAGCCCCAGGCTGGCATGGATGGCGATCGATTCGTAGAGCGCCGCATAAAAGAACGGCACCAGTTCCTCCAGGTCCGGCCGCTCGCCGCCTGGCCGCAGTCCGATGCCCGGCAGATAACGCTTCGGTGTCATGGCATTGTAGCCGTCGACGCCGAGGTTGATCCACGGTCCCTCGAATTCGTCCTGGATTGCGCGCGCAATGCTGGATTTGCCGCTCCGCGGCGCGCCGTTCAGGATAATGATCTGTACGGAATGGCTATCATCGGTCATCAGTTCTTCTTCTGTTTGGCGCGAATCACTCGGCGGAGACCGCGCAGGCCTTTCCATCCGGGATGCAAATACTTTATGGGAGAGTTAAGGCAGCGTGGAGCGCCTAAAAGGAATTGCCATGAACGAGGACAGCGCCCATTTTCCCCCCATCGATCCGGTGAAGACCGGCATCAAGGGCTGCTGCCCGCGCTGCGGCCAGGGCAAGCTCTTCGATGGCCTGCTCGGCGTGAAGCCGCGCTGTGCTGCCTGCGGCCTCGATTATTCCTTTGCCGATTCCGGTGACGGCCCGGCCGTCTTCGTCATTCTCATCGTCGGCTTCATCGTCATCGGCATGGTGCTGTGGCTGCAGGTGAATTACGGGCCGCCGATTTGGGTGCATATCCTGCTCTTCGCGCCGCTGACGATTATCCTGTCGCTGCTGACGCTACGCTGGTTCAAAGGCATCCTGATCGCCATGCAATACCGTCATAATGCCCGCGAAGGACGCCTGAGTGACTGATATCGACCATGCCGCGCCGCGCCGCCGGCTGCCTGTCTTGACCGGCATCCTGGTGCTGATCGCCCTTGCCATCCTGATTTCGCTGGGCACCTGGCAGGTGGAGCGCCTGCACTGGAAAGAGGGCCTGATCGCCGATATCGCCGCGCGGCAGGCAGCAGCCCCCGTGCCGCTCGCCGACATCGAGGCAATGGCGGCTGCAGGCGGCGACATCGAATACCGCAAGGTGACCGCCACCGGCCGCTATATCAACAACAAGGAGCGGCACTTCTTCGCCACCTGGCGCGGCCAGACCGGCTTTTACATCTATACGCCGCTGGAGCTTGCCGACGGGCGCATTCTCTTCGTCAATCGCGGCTTCGTTCCCTATGACAACAAGGAGCCGGAAACGCGCATGCAGGGCCAGCTGACGGATCAGCAGACCGTCACCGGCCTGGCGCGCGAAAAGCTTCCCGGCAAGCCTTCCTGGGTGGTGCCCGATAACGACGTCGCCAAGAACATCTTCTACTGGAAGGATCTTGACGTCATGGCCGAGAGCGTCGGCCTCGAGAAAGCGAAGGTCATTCCCTTTTTCGTCGATGCCGATTCCACCCTGAATCCGGCCGGCCTGCCGATCGGCGGCGTTACCCAGGTGGATCTGCCGAACGACCATCTGCAATATGCTTTCACCTGGTACGGGCTGGCCGCGGTGCTCACCGCGGTGGTGGCGATCTCCTGGTTCCGCAAACCCGGCACGCAGCCTCGGCAATAGTATCGCTTCAATTCCCGGTCATATTGGGCTAGAGGTCGCTTATCCCGACGCGGTACGGAATTTTGACGGAACAGACATGAATATTGCGGCGAAACCTCCTTTGACGATCCGGCTCTGCGGGCCGCGCGGCTTCTGCGCCGGCGTCGACCGCGCCATCCAGATCGTCGTGCTGGCGCTGAAATCCTATGGTGCGCCGGTCTATGTGCGCCACGAGATCGTCCATAATCGTTATGTCGTCGAAGGGCTGGAGGCCAAGGGCGCCGTCTTCGTCGAGGAGCTGGACGAGATCCCGGCCGAACATCGCGCCCAGCCGGTGGTCTTCTCCGCCCATGGCGTGCCGAAATCCGTGCCGGAGGATGCGGCAAGCCGCAACCTCTTCTATCTCGACGCCACCTGCCCGCTGGTCTCCAAGGTCCACAAGCAGGCGATGCGCCACAATCGCCTCGGCCGCCATGTCGTCCTCATCGGCCATGCCGGCCACCCCGAAGTAATCGGCACGATGGGTCAACTGCCGGAGGGGTCGGTTTCGCTGATCGAGACGATCGAGGACGCCGACGCCTATATTCCCACGGACCCCGATAATCTCGGCTATGTCACCCAGACGACACTGTCCGTCGACGACACCGCCGGCGTCATCACCCGACTGCACGAGCGCTTCCCCAACCTGACGGCGCCGGCAGCGGACTCGATCTGTTATGCGACGACCAACCGCCAGGAAGTGGTGAAGCAGGCAGCTCCGGGCTGCGATCTCTTCATCATCGTCGGCGCGCCGAATTCATCCAACTCCAAGCGCCTCGTCGAAGTGGCGCTGAGGGCAGGGGCGAAGAAATCGATCCTCGTGCAGCGCGCCGCCGAGCTCGACTGGGACGAGATCGGCACGATTTCGACGCTCGGTCTCTCCGCCGGCGCCTCGGCACCCGAGGTCATCGTCAACGAGATCATCGAGGCTTTCCGCGCCCGCTTCGATGCCCGCGTCGAACTGGCCGAAACGGTGCAGGAAACCGAAAACTTCCTCGTCAACCGCGAACTGCGCAGTATCGAGCTGACGGCAGCAGACATGGCCTTCGTCAACGGCTAGACCGGCCTTCGGCCTAGCGTCCACTCCGGCAAATCCAATATCAACAAGGCATGAAGGCGAGACCTCACTTGGCAGTCTATACCGATATCGCCGAAGACGATCTGAAGTGGTTCCTGACGGAATATGACGCAGGCACGCTGCTTTCCTACAAGGGGATCGCCGAAGGCGTCGAAAACTCCAACTTCCTGCTTCACACCTCCAAGGATCCGCTGATCCTGACGCTCTATGAAAAGCGCGTCGAAAAGAGCGATCTGCCTTTCTTCCTCGGCCTGATGCAGCATCTCGCAGCTCGCGGCCTGTCCTGCCCGCTGCCGCTGCCGCGCCGGGACGGCGCGCTGCTCGGCTCGCTGTCTGGCCGTCCGGCGGCGCTGATCTCCTTCCTCGAAGGCATGTGGCTGAGAAAGCCGGAGGCCAGGCACTGCCGCGAGGTCGGTCGGGCGCTGGCCAAGATGCATGTGGCCGGTGATGATTTCCAGTTGAAGCGGGCGAATGCGCTGTCGATCGACGGCTGGCGGGGGCTGTGGGAAAAATCCGAGGCGCGCGCCGGCGAGGTCGAGCCCGGCCTGCAGACCGAGATCCGCAGCGAACTCGATTTCCTCTCCGCCGCCTGGCCGAGTGGCCTGCCGGCCGGCGTCATCCATGCCGACCTCTTCCCCGACAACGTCTTCTTCCTCGGCGACCAGCTCTCTGGCCTGATCGACTTCTATTTCGCTTGCAACGACCTGCTCGCCTATGACGTCTCGATCTGCCTGAATGCCTGGTGCTTTGAGAAGGACGGCGCCTATAACATCACCAAGGGCACGGCGATGCTCGAAGGTTACCAAAGCGTCAGGCCGCTGAGCGATGCCGAAATCTCAGCCCTGCCGGTGCTGTCGCGTGGGTCCGCGCTGCGGTTCTTCCTGACCCGGCTCTATGACTGGCTGATGACGCCTGAGGGCGCCATGGTCACCAAGAAGGACCCGCTCGAATATCTGCGCAAGCTGCGGTTCCACCGCCAGATCAAATCGCCCGCCGAATATGGATTGAGCCTATGAAGCACGTCGATATTTTTACCGACGGCGCATGCTCCGGCAATCCCGGCCCCGGCGGCTGGGGCGCGGTGCTGCGTTATGGCGATGTCGAAAAGGAGCTTTGCGGCGGCGAGGCGGACACGACCAACAATCGCATGGAGCTGCTGGCGGCGATCTCGGCGCTATCGGCGCTGAAAAGCCCTTGCGAGGTCGATCTCTATACCGACAGCGCCTATGTCAAGGACGGCATCTCCAAGTGGATTTTCGGCTGGAAGAAAAACGGCTGGAAGACCGCTGACAAGAAGCCGGTGAAGAATGCCGAACTCTGGCAGGCGCTGGAGGCGGCCCGTGATCGCCACAAGGTGACGCTGCACTGGGTCAAGGGCCATGCCGGCCACCCGGAAAACGAACGCGCCGACGAACTCGCCCGCCGGGGCATGGAGCCCTTCAAGAAGGGCAAGGCGGTTTCGTTTTAAGTCAGTTCGGCTCCTCGGCTCCTGACGGATGAGAGAAGAATGCGGCGCCGCCACACGTCTCTTCTCTCCAGCGGGGGGTCCGAAGGACGGGTCGAGACCTGTGGCTCGACCCCGGTCGGTGCCGGCAGGCGGTTGAGGGGGTGAGCGGCGAAGCCGCGAATGCGCTGAGCGTTAGCAAAGGGCAATGAATGGTCTGCCGTGCGGCCCCCTCATCCGACCCTTCGGGCCACCGACCAGGGTCGAGCCGCGGGTCTCGACCCGTCCTCCGGACCCCCGCTGGGGAGAAGAGGGAGCACACAGCGCGCCCGAACCTCTTTCAAGCCGCCTGCTGCCGCTGCGGCGCCGTCGCGGCACCCTGGATCAGCCGGTGCAGATATTCGAGCTTTGCCACAACAGGCGAAGACAGCACGAAGGGGTAGGAGTCGGGCTGGCCCATGCTGCGCTGGATGGCGTTGATCGCGATGCTGAGCGGCACCCAGGCGCTGACCAGCTGTTCGGCGCTTCTTGCCCGGTAAGGGATGAAATCCACCTCGCCAGATATTTCCTCATGGCCGCTCGGATCGATGGCGATGCCGAAGGCGCGCGCGGTTTCGAGCGTATCGACGATATGGAGGTAATGCGCGAAACATTCGGCGAAATCCTCCCAGGGGTGCGAGGCGGCATAGGCGCTGATGAAATTATCCTGCCATCCCAAGGGCGCGCCGCCGGCATAATGGGTCTGGAGGGCTGCTGCATAATCCTGCCGTTCGTCGCCGAAAACGGCGCGGAAATCGGCAAGGCCGCCCCGATCGCGCACCAGCTTGTTCCAGATGAAATGGCCGGCCTCGTGGCGGAAATGGCCGAGCAGCGTGCGATAGGGTTCGTTCATCGAGCTGCGCGCCTGTTCGCGCGTCGCATCGTCGGCCTCTGCGGCGCGGATGGTGATCAGGCCTTCCTCGTGGCCGGTCATGGCAGGCACGACATAACCGTTGCTCTCGATCGAATCCTCGAGGAAATCGAAGACTAGGCCGCCTTGCGGATCTTGCGCACGATCCGGATGCGGCAGCTTCCAGCGCAGCAGCGAATAAAACAGATGTCGCTGCGCCTGGCTGATGCGCCGCCAGCGATCGATGCCGTCCTGGGTATCGGTGTTCGGAACCAGCCGGTTGTGGCGGCAGGCAACGCAGAATTCGCTCTCTCCGTCACCGTCCACCAGCCAGTTGCAGATGTCGAGGCCGGCATTGGCGCAGAAGCGGACCTCGCGATCGGGATTGGAAACGAGCTGCCAGAGCGTCTCGTCGCACGGCTCCAGCGCATGCATGGCGAGATCGCCGGGCAGGAAACCGAGGCGATGGTTGCAGCGCACGCATCGACGGTTGTCGAAGTGGACGACCTGATCGCAATTGTCGCAGGCAAAAAGCTTCATTGGGTCTATCTCTGCAGAGCATGAGGGTGACGGACTAAAAATGCCTGCCGCGTGAGGGCGCGACAGGCATGGTGATAAAGGATGAGCGTCTACTGCGCATTCCTTAAATCGGAAGCACAGCGTCCTTTGCTCGTCTTATTGCTGTCGCTCAGAGCCGGTCGACGGCGCCCTTGAGCTTGTCCTTGACCTTGCCGGTTGCGACCTGTCCCTTGCCCTTGGCTTCCTGGACGGCGCCCTTGGCCTTCATGTCGCGATCGTCCGTCGCCTTGCCGACGGCCTGCTTGGTCTTGCCGGCAATTTCATTTGCCTTGCCGGAAATCTTGTCGCTGGTGCTACCCATCTGTGATGTCTCCTTGGTTGGCATGGGCTTTTTGTCCATGCTCGCCGAATGAAACGTCACTCTCGGCTATTCGTTCCCGCTGCCGCCAGGTCAGCGACCGTCAGGCCAGCCTCTCAAGCATGGCCGGCTTCGGCCGACAGCATAGCAGCGGTCACGCCCATGCCGGCGAGCGCCCGCTCGTATTTGTCGTCGAGGCTGCGGTCGAAGATCAATTCCTCATTGGCCGGGCAGGTGAGCCAGCCATTGTTGACGACCTCGTTTTCGAGCTGGCCGGCCGCCCAGGAGGAATAGCCGAGCAGCATTGTCGCCCGTGTCGGTCCGGCGCCCTTGGAGATGGCGCGAACGATGTCGAGCGTCGCCGTCAGGCAAATGTCGTCGCTGACGGGGATCGAGGAGTCGCTGGCATAATCGTCCGAATGCAGCACGAAGCCGCGGCCGCTTTCCACCGGGCCGCCGGTCTGGATCGGGAAGTCGCGCGCGCGCTTCGGCAGCACGATCGAATCTTCCTGCTTGATCATGTCGAGATGCAGCAGCACATCGGTGAAGGTGAGGCTCTGCGGACGGTTGATGACGAAGCCCATGGCGCCGGCATCCGAATGCGCGCAGATGTAGATGACGGTGCGCGCAAAATTGCGGTCTTCCATGCCCGGCATGGCGATGAGGAACTGGCCATCGAAGAAGCCACGTTCCCGTCTGTTCTTCAGCGTCGATAAGGACATCGTTCCTCCTGCTGCTAGACCGCACCAAGGCCTCGACAAGAGAAACATGGGCCAATGTCACACATCAATCAACTGAAAATGAAGATTTAAATCGCCGCGACTTGTGGCGGCCAAACAGCATTTTCGGTAAACCTTTGTTCCATGATGATTATTTCCTCAGGCCCGCGCGGGCTTTTAATCGCGCTTGTGTCAGTGGTCGCAGCCCTTGTGCCGTTTTATTCCGCCCGTGCGGAAATGAGCGCCTGGGCGGACAATGAGGGCGGCCGCATGCGCCTGGTGGCGGTCGCGCCCGATGCCGGCGGCAAAATCCGCGCCGCCCTTCAGATCGAGCCGAAACCCGGCTGGATCACCTATTGGAGAGAGCCCGGCGGCAATGGCATTCCGCCGCAGATCACCATCGCGGCGGAGAGCGGGGTCAGCCTCGATGCCATCGCCTATCCCGTTCCGAAGCATTTTTTCAACGGCACGGTCGAGGATATCGCCTATGACGCACCGGTGACGCTGCCGCTGTCGCTGACGGTGGCCGGCAAAGGCCCGGTCGCAATCGACGCTTCCGCCTTCATCGGTATCTGCAAGGATATCTGCATTCCCTTCCAGGCGAATTTTCAGCTGAAGCTTGGCCCCGCGCTCCAGTCGCACCCGCAAGAGGAGTCAATCCTTCAGGCTGCCGATGCGAGCCTGCCGAAACCGCCATCGCCGGATTTCGGCGTGACGGCGCATGCGATGTCGCCCGACAGGAAGAAGCTGTCCTTGACACTCGTCTTGCCCAGCGGGGGCTCGGGCGGGGGCAAGGGCGCGCCCGATATCATCGTCACCGGCCCGAGCGGCCATGCCTTCACCAAGCAGATCGCCGGCAAGCGCGACGGCGCCGTCTTCAAGGTCGACGTCGCTATCGGCAAACTGCCTGAGAATTACGACCTATCCGGCGAGCACTGGGGCGTGCTGGTCATCGATGGCGAAAGGGCGATGGAGACCACTCTTGCCTTTCAATGACCGGGTCTTATAGTCGCCGCAGATCCCGTGCGGCGCCCGCTGCCAAGCAGAACCCAAAGCCAGAACTCCCAAAGCCGGAACCAAGGAGAAGACCATGACCATCGCGATCGGCGACAAGCTTCCTGCCGCCACCTTCAAGGAAAAGACGGCTGACGGCCCGGTCGAAATCACCACCGATCAGCTCTTCGCCGGCAAGCGCGTCGTGCTCTTCGCCGTGCCGGGCGCGTTTACACCCACCTGCTCGCTGAACCACCTGCCGGGTTATCTCGAAAACCGCGACACCATCCTTGGCAAGGGCGTCGACGACATCGCCGTCGTCGCCGTCAACGACTGGCACGTGATGGGCGCCTGGGCGCAATCATCAGGCGGCATGGGCAAGATCCACTTCCTCGCCGATTGGGATGCCGCCTTCACCAAGGCCGTCGGCCTCGACGCCGACCTCTCCGCCGGCGGCCTCGGCCTCCGCTCCAAGCGTTACTCGATGCTGGTGGAAGACGGCGTCGTCAAAGCCCTCAACGTCGAGGAAAGCCCCGGCCAGGCCACCGTCTCGGGTGCTGCCGCGATGCTGGAACAGCTCTGAGCGTTAGAGAAAGTCTGCCCCTCACCCTAACCCTCTCCCCGTAAAAACGGGGCGAGGGGACGTGCCCTGCGAGAGGTTGCGGCTATCTCCCTTCGCCCCGCGAGCGGGGAGAAGGTGCCGGCAGGCGGATGAGCGACTATCTGGGTTGTCAAGTTGCGCATTCGAATTCTCTTCGCGCATCCCGTGCTTTTGCATTGAGAATGACCAGCAGTTTTCGGGCGAGCGCAATGCAGATAACCATTTTCGGCTTGCCAGCGCTCTGCAACCTTTGCCTGAAGGCAGCCAAATGCGGATCGTACCTGGCCGCGGTGGCGGCGACCAGGAACAGGATGCCACGCGGTCCGGAGCGCCCGCCGCGCACCGGCCGGG